>JBEIUM010000338.1:0-1782 GCA_040374385.1 Sediminibacterium sp.
AATTTTGCACCAGTGGCAGTAATTGAACGATGCGAGCTCAGGTTGTCAGATACGATGTAACTATGTCCTTTTTCCAGTAGTATTTTCTCTCCTGTACTTAATTCACTGATGAAAGTCCCTTCCAGACAATGCACGATATGGCCTTTCTGGCACCAGTGATCAGCTAAATAGCCGGGGGAATAGGACACCAAACGTACCCGAAGACCTTCCCATTGTAAAGTCTGCCAGGTAGCCATACCAGTCTCACCAGGAAAATCAACTGCAGGTACTTCAGACCAGTCAATGTGCTGAAAGGGAATATTAGACATCTGTTTGACAATTTAAAGCATTGGATAAAGCTATGTAAGAATTAACGCAGGAACGCTAGATTTTTGTTTGCTTAGCGTGAAATAAATGATAAACAACAGCTATAAAGAATAAAGCAGTAGAAACAAATACATCAATCATCATAACAGAACGAAGCTGATGATTAATGCCTCCAATCTCATAGAAGAGCACGATAAAAGATACCATACTGATCAATCCGATTGTCGATGCCAAGCCATAAAAAGATTTTTTAATAGCAGAAAAGATCAATCCGATACCAATCATGCCGAAAAAAATAGCCCGATGTCTGAGCAGTAACTGTAAATTGGCATCGCTCATATCCACGCCATAATTTTTTTGCAGCTGCTCAGTAAAGAATAAAAAGGAAAAGGGAAGGAGGTGAACCAATCCCGTAATCAGCAGTATCAGGCGATATAAGATTTCCATAATGGTCGATTGAAATGTCATATAATTAGAAATGGGCAATCGGTATTCCGTAAGAATCTGAGAAATACGCCAAAACCAATTTGGGGTCGGTCGTATACAGCTGACCTCCATATTGGTGATAAAGTGATGCATCAACTTTATCATGATGAGCCGCATCCAGGATCAGGTTGGGACAACCCTGAAAAGCATCACCGACCAACTCAACAATTTCTTTTCGGGGCTTGGGATATTGAATATAACGGATATCTAATTTTTCTCTTAAAACGGGATAATAACTTAATACCCCCTCTATCAAAGCACAATCGGGACAATAATACAAAAGTCCCTCTGTATCTCTTTTGGCATCTAAAAAATTGGGCTGGAGAAGAAATAGAATATCCATAACTATTGATGATTGTAATAAAATAAAATTGTTTGAAAAGATTTTCCATTGGGTAAGTAATTTTTTTCCTGACTCATTTGGATGAAACCTTTTTTTTGCGCTTCCTGTATCAATTCATTCACCACAACCGGTCGGAAAACCGGCCCCAACACTTGTATACTTTCAACCCCAGTCTTGCTAACACTCTGTATTCCATTATTTTCCTGAATGGTCACCACAAGGTAGCCGTTTGGAGTTATATTTTTTTGAATAAAGTCAAAACAAGCAGGTATGTCAACATATTCGAAAACCAATGCGATCCAGACAAAATCAGCAGCGATAATAAATTGATTTGCCGGTAGTGAAACATCTATCTGTTCAAGTCGAAGTCCGGGAATCTTGTCCTTAAAACGCTGTCGGGTAATTTCAAGGTAGTTGGCATTGATATCAACGCCAACTACCTCCTGAGTAATACTGCAGTCGATATGTTCTAGTCCATTACCACCTGCGATACCAATAAAGAGCGCCCTTGATGGAAGTAATTGCTTTAGATATTGAGCAGTCAAATCACTGAGCAATTGCAACTGAGCAACCGTAGGATGTTGCATATGCTTTTCATAATCTTCCAGAGGTACAAGGTTCCAGGCCTGGTCTACTGACATGTAGGT
>JBEIUM010000230.1:0-4391 GCA_040374385.1 Sediminibacterium sp.
GATACGGTACCACCTTCTGAAAAGCCGAGCAAACTCTTAAATATCTTGAAAAAACCACCGCCCCCTGCTTCTGTTCCTGTTTTCTTCGCCAATGCTGCACCCGTTGTGCCGCCTGGCAATAATGCTAATATGCCCTGAAATATAGCCGCCTTTGCTGCTGCAAGTCCTATTTGAATAGCAAGATTTTTGAACATATTGCCAAATGCCTCACCAATGCTTTGACCTTGCTGCATTGCATTTACCATTCCTGTAATGTTATTCATCGCCAAATTGGTCAGGTTGTTGGCTACTTCTAATGTTTTGTTGTAATCATCTTGGTATGTTTTCTTATTTCTCAGATATTCAAGTTCACCCAACTTGCTGGGGTCGGGTGGTTTGAATGCTGCTGCTGCTTTATCTTCAGGTGCAACCAAACTCAAAGCATCTAACCTCATAGATTCTTCAAGCATTTTGCCGTGTAAACTTTGACGGAGTTTTATGTTTTTGTCTAACTCAACATTTCCCTTTTTAATTTCTTCATTATTGTTTGTTAGTTGTACGGTATTTTGCTCAATAGTTGAGGTTAAGAAAGCCATTTTTTTCTGTATTTCAGCAATCTTTGCACCTCTTTCTGTTAAATTGTTAAGCAATTCATTACTTGCATCATTTTGTAATCTTGTTGTTTGCAATTCATCTTTTGCATATCCAAGTCCACTTATTTGTGCTGCTTGTGCTTGCCCCCTCCATGCTGCTGCTGATGCGGCCTTGTTTTGCGCTTCAGCCAAATCATCCATTGCACCCTGTTCCTCTTGTAATAATTGAGTTTGTAACTCTGTCAGCGTGTTAGTTGCTGCTCTTGCTTTTGCTGACATTATTATGGCAGCAGATAATTTTTTATATGCTTCTCCAGCCTTACCTGCTATTATTTCTTCATCTGAAAAATTTTGCAGATATGCTCCATAGTTGTTCCTTAATTCCTTAACCGAATTTAATCTTGCATTTAGTGGTATGTTAGCATTTGTGGCAGTAGCAAATAATAAATCTAACTGCGTTTTTTCTTTACCGAGGATTGTAGTGAAATCTTCGGTTTCTTTTTTTGCATCTGTTACTGATTTTCTGAACCCCCAAAACCGGGCCATAAAATTATCAATACCCATGCTAAATATCTGAAATGCTGCAACTGCTCCCGATACCGCCAACCCAACACCCCCAGCAGCCGGAAGTATGTTTGTCAAGTTGTTGGCGATAGCATTAAAACCATACGGCAAATCCTGTATAACACGGGAAACACCGGTGAAGTCCTTGCCCATCTTCACAACCTTACCACCTGTGGCACCGGCAGCAGAGGAAACTCCGTCAAGCGATGTGATTGTAGCCTTCATAGCTTCCAACGCTTGTCTATTATCTGCCGTTATCGTTATCCGTAAATTTTCCTGTGCCATCGCTTATAATGCTTGTGAAAGTTTCTTCATGTTTTCGATGAATTGCTCCTGTGTTAATTTTTCCCCTCTGTCCGGCTTTTCATCCGTTGACAAAGGTAAGAATTCCGTTATCTCTTTGCGCCCCTTCGTTTCCGTGTTGGTGCAGTAGATTACATACGCTATCAACCTTGTCCTTTGCCACTCTGCCAACTGCCTTGCTTCAGACCCTTTCCTATACAATAAAAATTCTCGCCAAGTAAGCCGCCAAAACTGCTCAATCGTTAGGCCAACTTCCAAGGCGAGAACTATAATCTCATCCCACGTCTTTTCTCTTAACTTTTTTTTTCCTCTTGCGCCTCCTTATCAGCAGGTATATCTGGAATCATGGACTTGATGGTGTAGTTCACAAACCCTGCAATCGCAGCACCATTCGCACCCCCCGATTCATCAATGTATTTGGCAGCAGTACGCTCATCAATCACCGTTCCTGCACTCTCCGATGCCGCCTGTACCATCGTAATGATGTGCTTGAAAGCAAACACCTCCCCATCGTACAACTGCATAAGTTTTGATATGGCAAGATTACCATTCATCTCACAAAAGCGGTGCATCGCCCAAGTACCCCATTCTAATTTGATAACACCTCCCGAAATCGGCAATTCGTATGGTGTCATAGATTAGTAGGTCTTTGTTTGCGTTAAGGGAGCAGCAGCCACCATAAATTCAGCATCAAATTTCATTGTATCCTTGTCATCTGCACTCAATGAAAGTGAGGTAACGAAGATTTCACCGCTATACACGATGTCACCTGATACAGCGGTGGCAGGGCCGAAACGTGCAGGGCATTGTACCTTGTTTTGCAACATGAAGTACAAACGCTCATAACTTTCACGGCTCACGGCACCGGCTTGATCAATAGCGTGACCACTACAAGAAATGGTCTGACTTACTGAATCACCGGGCAGTTGCAAGTCACCGCATTTGCTATCAGCATCAATGGCATCACGGGTGATTTCCATTGAGTTGGAAGTTAAACAGGCAACGGGCAGAAAGGTGCTATTTCTGTCGAAGTCAAGTTGCAGGATGATATCCCTGGCATTTACGAAAGTGTAGGACATATTTATATTGTTTGTGTGATTACAAAGGTATAACGAATAATAACACGAAAAGTGTTCTCCGATGGGTCAAGGTCTTCCAGGTTATTGACTGATTCCATTACCACGTTCTTACAATCCCATCCGGCTGGCAGCGTTACGATTGTGTCTGAATTAACACCGCCCATAACGAGTTCGGCAATCTGTTCGGCCCTTTTGAAGCCGTATGAACTTGTTTTTGTTACGATGTCAAGTGTGGCTGATACATCGTGTGAGTATCCTGTCTTATTCTCTATCTGTCCGGCAGTACGGGAACTGATTACAATATACTCACCATCGGCATCATCCGGCACCATAGCATCGTACACATCAATATAAGCGTATGCCTGTAGTTGGCTGACTACCATTTCTTAATCTCTATGGCAGGGTTTTTCATTATCATTTAAACAGGTTTTTGAGTCGCTTAATCAGTTTCGGCTTTTCTTCTTCGTATGATGGTATGAGGAATGGTTGGGGTCTTACACCGAAACGAATGATTCTCCACGCAATAAGCATGGCAAGTTGGTTGACATCCTTTTGCCTTGTTGACCTTCGCCCTGTGCTTTCATTTGTTCTTTGTGCTAAGTTCTTTTTCTTTACCCACCTTACCATTGCATTAAACAAGTCACGAAACGTACCACCTCCCCTGCCCTTGAATTGTGCCGCAAACCCTTCATATCCGGGGGGAATTTGCACCTTTGAGCGTGTTCCGAACTCTACATACGGGGCATACTTGACCGTACTTACCACCGTTCTACTCAATCCCCTATTGCCTATGCTTATCATTAGACTTTGCCGTAACTTACCATCAAAGCCAGGCGCACGCCTTTTGGCTGCCTTTTGTATGTTAAGCGCTGAAGCATCCATCTCTTTCATCAACCCTTCAGTCGCTGCCTTATCCATCTTTTTAATGGCTTGCTCTATCTGCTTTACCCCTGATATGTCAAGACTAAATCCTGCCATCAATTAAAGATTACAATTTCAAGATATTCCTTGCGGTTGTTTATGTCGGTGATTGAATGTATCGCATATTCCACACCGTTAATCTGTAACCTGTAGGTATTATCAATGGTGAGGGGGTAGCGGACATACACTCTTGCCGAATCGGTGTAGGTTACCTCCGCTGCTATTAGTGCGCGGTCTTGCCCCAGCGGTACATAATGGCCCCAAATGGTGCCGGTAGCCGTATAGGTGACCGTATATCCCCCCTCACCATCGCTAACTTGAGCCGGTTGCATAACGGTAATCGGCTCAATGAGTAATTCTGCCGACAGGAATCCCGGTGTATTGCTGCGTATTCTCATAGTATCGGTGACCTCCTTGTATATTGCTGACAGGCCCGCCATGCTTTCTGACATACACCCATCGTTTCATCAAATGCACCCCGATTTTCGTAGAGGTGGTTAATCTGATCCATTAGGGCATTTTTCAACCCCGTAGGTATTGCAGTATATCCCACATTATACACCGCCCTCATATTGGCAATCCGGGGGAAGGTGATTACAGGATGCTGGCCACCTACAACGGTCTTGTCAGTCAATTCAGTACCTGTGGTGCTATCGTAAAGCGTAACGGATGAAGTAATCGGGCCGTAGGGCAGTTGCAGAAATCCTCCCTCATTGCTGAACCACAACTGCACCTGCTTTGTAAGCAGCGATAATCCGGTGGCATTTTCAATGTGCTGACGGGCAGAGCGTATCATCTCTGATATTTGTGCATCCTCCGAAGTGTGGCTCACCCGTAGGTATAACTTCGCCTCGGCAAGCGTTACCGGCTCGGCATAACTTACCTCTGATATGAGGTGATCTATAACGTAAGATTGGTTACCCATTGTTCAAATTTTAGTAGGTTGCCCTCC
>JBEIUM010000151.1:0-6443 GCA_040374385.1 Sediminibacterium sp.
GGATTCACTATGGGACTTGCCATATCCACTTACGAGTGGATGGCAGCCGCTTCCCTGCTCATCGTTGCTATCTTTTTTATTCCGGTTTATCTGCGCAACAAGATTTATACAATGCCGCAGTTTCTGCAGACACGCTACAATGGCACGGTAGCCATGATCATGGCTGTATTCTGGTTGTTGTTATACGTAGTGGTTAATCTCACTTCTATACTTTATTTAGGTGCCTTGGCGATTCATAGCATCAGCGGTATCTCCATTACTACCTGTATGTACTTACTCGGCATTTTTGCCATATTCATTACGCTGGGTGGCATGAAAGTGATCGGTTATACCGATGTGATTCAGGTTTTCTTTCTGGTATGTGGCGGACTGGTCACTACTTATTTGGCATTAGGATTGGTCAGCAAGATGTATGGTCAGACCGGTGTGCTGTCTGGACTGAACATTCTGTATACAGAAGCGAATGATCATTTTCACATGATTCTAAAAAAGGATAATCCAAGTTTTCTTGACTTGCCCGGACTCTCTGTTTTGATTGGGGGTATGTGGATTGTCAACCTAAATTACTGGGGCTGTAATCAGTACATTACCCAGCGTGCCCTCGGTGCCAGTTTACCCACTGCCCGCAATGGAATTTTATTCGCAGCCTTTCTTAAATTACTGATGCCGGTTATTGTAGTTTTACCTGGAATAGCTGCTTATGTATTAAATCAGAAGGGTTATTTTTCCGGTGGGGAACTCATGGGTGAAAATGGGCAACTCATGGCCGATAAGGCCTACCCCTCACTCCTGAATTTATTGCCGGTGGGTCTTAAGGGTCTTTCGTTCGCAGCGCTTACTGCTGCAATTGTTGCCTCTTTGGCAGGGAAAGCCAACAGCATATCGACCATTTTTACATTGGATATTTATCAGAAAAAAATTAAGCCTGATGCAAGTGAGCAGGCGTTGGTGAAAATTGGGAAATGGGCCATCGTAGTGTCCATGGTCATTGCCATATTGCTGGCTCCCCACCTGGGAATTGAAAAGGGTGGCTTTAAATTTATTCAGGAATATACCAGCTTTTTCTCCCCAGGTATTTTCGCCATGTTCGTTCTTGGCTTCTTCTGGAAAAAAGCTACCTCCAATGCAGCCTTGTTTGCAACCATTGGTGGCTTCTTTTTGTCCGTACTTTTCAAATTCCTTCCGCAGGCGGTTGATTTATCTCCTCTTCAGCCTTACGGATTTTCAGCTTTGAATGCGGAAGGTATATATGAAATGCCTTTTATAGACCGAATGGGATTTGTATTCTTGATCTGTGTTATTGGAATGATCAGCATTAGTTGGTGGGAAAACAAAAAAGGTATTCAGCCCAAAGGTCTGCAGCCGGGTGGTCGCTTACTGGAGATGCACCCTGCTTTTCTGGCAGGTACTTTATTGGTGGCAGGTATCATCACAGCCTTGTATACGATCTTCTGGTAGGATCCGGTTTTGAAGTTTCACCTTTCAACCGGTGAGTTGGTTTCATGCCATACGTGCTGCTTGCAACACTCGTTTTTTGGTTCCCCAGCTATCTAGCATTACCTTTTATGGCGGGTGGAGTGGCTAGTGCCGGAACATCAAGCGGGATTCGTATGTACTATCTTACTTCCGGATGTCTGTGCGGTTCGAGAAAACCATGGGGGTGGGAAAGGGATATTTCCAAGCAATCGAATTGATATTTAACTGGTATATACTTTATACATAAATATTATATGTATCTAAGCAATTTTCTCTAAAAACCCTGGTTTTTGTAGGTGATTACCCGTCAAGTTTGTACCTTTGCCACCCCGAATTAAAACCATCGGGTTTTTTATGAAATTCATTAATAAACAATTAAACGCAGATGCTCAGGAGTCGGCTGCCACTGAATCAGTTGATCAGGCCGCTGCTGCGACAACAAAAACACCTGAGACAGTGCCTGCATCGGCACACGACGATTTCGACTGGAGCATTGACAAGCGCAATGTGAGTCATTATGCTGAAAGCGATCGCGTTAAGTATGACAAAGTGTATGATCAGACCTTTGTTCAGATTGAAGATGGCGAAATCATCCGCGGATTGGTGGTAGCATTGACCAAGACCGACGTGGTGGTAAACATCGGTTTCAAAAGCGATGGATTGGTATCTCTGAATGAATTCAGGGATGTTCCGACGCTCAAAGTAGGCGATGAAGTGGAAGTAATGGTAGTGGAGAAAGAAGATCGTCAGGGTAACCTGCACCTCAGCAGAAAATCAGCCCGCATTTATCGTGCCTGGGAAAGAATTGTGGAAGTGCACAAAACCGGCGAAGTAATCACCGGTACGGTAACCAGCAAAACCAAGGGTGGATTGATCGTAGATGTATTTGGTATGGAAACCTTCCTGCCAGGTTCTCAGATTGATGTGAAGCCTGTAACTGATTACGATCAGTTTGTTGGCAAAACGATGGAGTTCAAAGTGGTAAAAATCAATGAAACCATCAAGAATGCAGTCGTATCTCACAAGGCACTGATCGAAAGCGATATCGAAGCACAACGTGCGGAGATCATGAGCAAACTCGAAAAAGGACAGGTACTGGAAGGTGTGGTGAAAAACATCACAGACTTCGGCGCCTTCATGGATCTGGGTGGGCTCGATGGCTTACTCTATATCACCGATATTTCATGGGGTAGAATTTCTCACCCAAGTGAAGTGGTGAAACTGGATCAGAAATTACAAGTGGTGGTACTTGATTTTGATGATGATAAGAAACGTATCAGCCTCGGTCTTAAGCAACTTACACCCCATCCTTGGGATGTGTTGCCCGAAGGACTGTCTGAAGGCAGCGTAGTGAAAGGAAAAGTGGTGAACATCGAAGATTACGGTGCATTCCTCGAAATTCAGCCCGGTGTTGAAGGACTCGTGCACGTATCTGAGATCACTTGGGCCAATACCCCCATCAATGCAAAAGAATTCTTCAAACTGCATGATGAGTATGAGGCAAAAGTGGTTACCCTCGATAAGGATGCCCGTAAAATGAGCCTGAGCATCAAGCAAATGACCCAAGATCCATGGAATGATATCGAAACCAAATTCCCTGAAGGCAGCAAGCACCAGGGATTGGTGAAAAACATCACTCCTTATGGCGTTTTTGTTGAATTACAGCCAGGTATTGGCGGTATGATCCACATCAGTGACCTGAGCTGGCTGAAGCGCTTTAACCATCCTGGCGATTACACCCGAGTAGGTGAAAAGATCGACATCATCATCCTCAGCATCGATAAGGAAAATCGCAAATTACAGTTGGGACATAAGCAACTGGAAGAAGATCCCTGGAATGCACTGGAAGAGACTTTCGCTGTAGGCACTATGCATGAAGGCACCATCGTTCGTAAAGAAGATAAGGGTGCAGTTATCCAACTGTCATATGGTCTCGAAGGTTTTGTTCCTAACCGCCACCTGGTAAAGGAAGACGGTAAGACAATTCAGGTAGATGAATCAGCTCAGTTCGTTGTAATTGAATTCGATCGCAATGAAAAGCGCATCCTCCTCAGCCATACCCGCATCCGCGAGCAGCAGGAGACCGACCAAAAGGAAACTGCCAAGAAGGAAGCCCGGGCCGAGTCCGACAGCACCAAAAAAGCAGTGAAAAACATCCAGTCTAAAGTAGAAAAAGCTACCCTGGGTGACCTTGGCGCACTCGCTGAGATCAAAGCTAAATTGAAAGAAGGCGAAGGGGAGAAATAAGCCCTGATCGACTTGAACCATAAGGCTGCTTCACCTGAACCGGTGAGGCAGCCTTTTCTGCTGATAATGAAGGCATTTTAAAGGATCATTAACGCCCTACCCGGCTGCAGTACCTTAAATTGCCGGTAAATAGTTAACTTTGCCAGCTTTTATGAAGAGAATTCCGGTATTTTATTTTCTTGTTATTTCCCTGCTTACAGCATCCTGTGCAGGTAAGTTCGGGAAGATTATGAAGAGCAAGGATTTCGAGTATAAGTACAAAATGGCGGAAGAATTTTACGCTAAGAAGGATTGGGTATACGCACAACAACTGTACGAAGACATCTTCAATTATGCTAAGGGTACTCAAAACTATGAGGATATGTATTATAAATTTGCATATTCTTATTATTATGACAAAGATTACCTGAATGCTGAAAATCTTTTTAAAACCTTTGTTGAGAATTTTCCGACCAGTACCCGATCTGAAGAATGTGAATTCATGCGGGCCATGTGCTTTTATAAGCAGTCCCCCAAAGTGGAATTAGACCAGACCAATACGTACAAAACCATGCAACTTTTGCAGGCCTATTTAAGTACACATCCGACATCTTCCCGTTTACAGGAAGCATCTGGTATCATTGATAAATGTCGGGAAAAACTGGAGGCAAAGGAATTCAAGAGTGCTGAATTGTACTATAACCTGGGATATTATAAAGCAGCTGCCATTGCCTTTGGTACAGTGGCTGATAACTATCCGGATTCTAAAAAAGCAGATGAGTACAAGTACCTTATTATAAAATCCTACCAGCGGTACGCTGATATGAGTTACGAGGAGAAGCAGAAAGAGCGCTTTGAGAAGGTACTGAATGAATGTAACGATTTCACAGAAAGATTTACCGATAGCAAGCACATAGCCGAAGTAAATAAGATAAAGACACAAACTATTAACTTTTTAAAAAATCTCCCCAAATGAGCAAACTGAGAAGGCAAATGAGTGCCAACATACCCAGCGTGGTGGAAACCAAAAACCTGACGGATGTAAAGTCAGTTACAGGCAATTTGTATGAGTCTATTGCCATTATCTCCCGTAGGGCGAATCAGATCAATATCTCTCTGCGTGAAGAACTCCACAACAAGCTGGAAGAATTTGCCAGTCATACCGATAGCCTGGAGGAAATTCATGAGAACAAAGAACAGATTGAGATCTCCCGTGCTTATGAGAAAATGCCGAATCCGGCCATTCTGGCTACCCAGGAATTCATGGAGGGCAAGGTTTATTACAGAAAGAATGATGAGGCAGACCTCTTCCGTTAATGTAAACTTCTTCTAATAGAGAACGACAGCCAACAGCTGTCGTTTTTTCTTTTTAACAACTGTACTTTTCTCTTTTGCAGGCATTGACGTACCTTTAAAAAAGCAGCATGCCTAGATTCGGTATATTTAAAGCCATGAAACGCGCTCTATTCCTTCTTTTATGTACTTGTACTCCCTGGCTGGTTTGGGGACAAGAACTGCAGGCGAAAGTAACGGTCATTACCAGCCGTGTTACTACTACCGTTGATAAACGCATTTTCATTACCCTGCAGACACAACTGAATAACCTGATGAACACGCGCAAATGGACCAGCGACGTGTTTCAGCAAAATGAAAAAATCGAGTGCAGCTTTATTTTAAATCTGGAGAGCATTGTTGATCCGAATGTATACAAAGCTACCCTTACGGTTCAAGCCGCCCGACCTGTTTACAACAGTAGCTATCAATGTGCCCTGTTGAATTTTTTGGATGCGGACGTTACATTTAAATACCAGGAGTTCCAGCCCATTGAATTCAATGAGAACCGTATTCAGGGCAACGACCCCCAGGCAGCCAACCTGACGGCGATTTTTGCCTATTATGCGTATATGATTATCGGTCTTGATTATGATTCATTTTCACCCAAGGGAGGAGAGGCATATTTTAGAAAAGCACAACAGATAGTGAATAATGCACCGGAAGGCAAGGGAACAACTGGTTGGCGCGTATTTGATGGACTGCGAAACAGGTATTGGTTGAACGAGAACCTGATCAATAACCGCTACAATATCATGCACGATGTTATCTACTCTTATTACCGGGCCGGTATGGATAAATGGTTCGATAATGAAGCAGAAGCCCGTCGGAACATGTTGCAGTGCTTGACACAATTACAAGCTTTTAATAAGGAAAATGCCAATACAATGATCCAGCAAATATTCATGCAGGGAAAAATGCAGGAGTTGATCGGACTTTTTAAGAAGGGTACCTCTGAGGAAAGAAATCGCGCCATATCCTTGTTGACTGAATTAGATGTAATTAATGCGCCTACTTACAAGCAGCAACTGAAATAATTGATCAATGACATCACTCTTTATTTCAAGATTGAAAGAAATTGCAGGCTTGCGGCCTCAGTATAAGCTTTACACCCTCCTTATACTCTTTTCGGTGGGTTGTAACCGCCCCGATTTTGGCAGCGTAATGTCAACGGATGAAATGAAAAGGGTGATGTGGGATATGATGAAGGCAGATGAATTGAATAATCTACAGAGCATCAAGGATACCAATTTTGCCGCTAAGAAGATGAATTTTGCATACTATGAGCAAGTGCTTAAGATACACTCACTCAGCCGGGAGGAATTCTATCATTCCCTACGATATTATCAGACGCACCCCCCCTTGATGAAGGAACTCATAGATAGCATTGACCAGTTTTCAGTCCGTGA
>JBEIUM010000258.1:0-3577 GCA_040374385.1 Sediminibacterium sp.
AGCCATCTATTAATGTGGGTTGTATGTATCGTGACGCTTTCTTGTACTGCCCCCCATACACGATATTCCCTTCATCTAAATAACCAACGATGCGATTAAAGTTTTTATCATTGATAATGAATCCATAATCCTTACTTTGACTGGCATCCTCACCATAAAACTGAATGATGTACTTTTTACAGGCAGTAATAAATTCATCTTTTATCTTTTTGTGAACATAACAATGATCGACAGTTACACAAATTTGTCCCGTATTGAATAGCTTCGACCACATTATTCTCTTCGCTGCCTGATCTACATCGGCGCTTTCATCTACTATGGCTGGACTTTTACCACCCAGTTCTAATGTTACAGGCACCAGGTTTTTTGCTGCTGCCGCCATGATGATTCTTCCCACTCTCGGACTTCCGGTAAAAAATATATAATCTAACTTTTCTTCCAGGAATAGTGTTGTGTTATCGCTTCCACCCTCTATGGTAATGACATATTCCGGTGGGAAAACTTCACTGATTATCTTGTGGACGATTGCACCGCATGCCGGACTGTCACCGGCGGGTTTTAAGATGCAGGTGTTGCCAGCCGCAATGGCACCTATCATCGGACCGATTGTTTGCAGAATAGGGAAATTCCAGGCTGAAATAATAAGGGTTACCCCATACGGCTCCGGCAGTATGGTACTTTCTGACATAAAGAACAATGTAGGTGTCTTCACTTTTTGTGGCTTCGCCCACTCCTTTAGATGTTTGAGGGTGTAATCTAACTCATCCAAATTCATGTGCGTCTCCATAAAGTAGGTTTCAACATCCGCCCTACCCATATCCTTTCTAACCGCTTCCATCATCTCTTTTTCATACTTAATCAACACCATTTTCAGCTTTTTAAGATATACCATTCTTGTCTCTAGATCTAAGGTCTGACCAGACATAAATAGCTCTCGCTGCTTTTTTACAATCTCAGCTACCTGATACTTTTCCATTTGAATATTTTATTTTGATTTGTCTTGTAATTTTCTGGTCACTTTTACAACCATCGCTCTGGGTATGAACCGGACTGAATTCGCCAGTAAGTAATTCATGAATCCGTGTATGGCTACCGTTCTTCCCTTCATCATCGATTCGTAACCATATTCCGCCACTTCTTTCGAAGTAGGTAATTTTCGTCCTTTTACGAGGTTGCTTTCTTCCATTGCAGCCGCTGCCTGAAAACCACTTTCAGTCGCCCCCGGACATAATGCAGTTACTGTTACTCCCTTATCGCGTACTTCATTATCTATTGCTTCAGAAAAACTGAGTACATAGGCTTTCGTAGCATAATATACCGCCATGGTTGGCCCGGATTGAAAGGCCGCAGTGGAAGCAACATTCATTATCTTTCCGCTACTTCGCTTCACCATCTCTTTGAGGTATAGCTTGGTCAATTGTGTTAAGGCAGTAATATTTAATTGAATCATTTGGGCTTCCTTGTTCCAGTCCGTTTCCACAAACATGCCAAAATCACCAAAGCCCGCATTATTGATCAAATAATCTATGTGTATTTGTTGTTTTGAAGTTTCATCAAATATTTCCTGACCGGCATTCATCGCTGATAGATCTTTTCCAATCGTATAAACGCTGATTTTATAGGTTTTTTCCAGTTCAATTTTGAGCTCATCTAACTTGGATTTATTTCTTGCTACCAGAACCAACTGGTCTCCTTTTGCGGCGTGTATCTTCGCCAATTCTAATCCGATACCATTGGAGGCTCCTGTAATAAGTGCTGTTGCCATTGGGTGTAAATTTTAAAATTTAGGCTAAAGTAGGTTGAATTACCTGAAGCCAAAACAATAGAGTATAGTCTATACTTACTATTTATTTATACACATCCCCCGCGCAAAAAATGTTAATAATCTACAAGAAGTTGCTGGGTCTGCTTGGCCTTACTTTCATGGCCGCTACATAACAATCAGGAACGGACTGTCATTTGATAATAGGTTCCGTTTACTCCTTACGACTTATTTTCCCATCGTTTTCTATATTGAGCTTACTTTCCGGAAAATCAATTAATGTAAGTCTTTTTATTTCTTTTGCCGCATGCTGCAGCGTATCTTCTCTTGGCCCATGGCCTTTTTCCTGCAAGAATGAGTGAATTTGTCCGGATATAAATCTCCCCGCCCGATCGGTTTCCACCGCCACCAGCGGGGCATAGCCATTTATTCCCCCCACATTGATTGTTCCATATGTGGCAAAATTGCCCAGGCTATAAGCAATGAATCGATTTTTATACAGATCTATTGCCCTTACCACATGCGGTCCATGCCCCCAAACAATATCCGCTCCGGCATCAATCACCAACCTTGCAAAGTGATAGGGATCTCCACGATTCTCTCCCAGAAAAAGCTCCTTCTGCCTGGTAACATGGTTGTACTTCGTTCCTTCTGCTCCAATGTGCATGGAGACTATTAAGATATCACAACTGTCATTCAGCATCTTTATCAAAGCTATAGCCTCGTCTGTATCATTAACAGAAAGCGTTCCCGTATTCGGAGCAAAAGCACAAAATCCATACCGCACCCCCTCTTTTTCGAAAAGGCTATAGGGATGTTCCAGATGACCCGCAAAATATAAGCCCTCTTTTTTCAGCACCTGAACCGTATGTTCACGTCCTTTTGGACCAAAATCGCTGGTATGGTTATTGGCTATGCTCACCACATCGAGTCCCGCAGACGTGAGGAGTTTGGCATAGTGGTCGGGACTCTTAAATACATAGCAATACCTTTCATCATTGCAATGCTTGGCGGTACCCTTACCGGTCATGATCACGCCCTCCAGGTTTCCAAATGCAATATCTGCTGATAGTAAAAGCGGAGCAGCCGCTTGTAATAGTTCTCGTCCGTCGTTGGGTGGCAATAGGGTAGGTGTGGGATAATTCGACCCCAGCATCAAATCACCTACACCCATTAACAACAATGTGTCTTTGCCCTGGCGGGAAGTAGCTTGCTTTTTGATGCTGGCCGCAGGTAAAGGCTCATCTTGGCTGGAGGACAAGCCCGGCATCAGGGTCAATAAAAGACCTGCTACCAGCAACGAGCCAATGAGATAGAATAGCTTTTTCAACAGCGTTTATGTTTTTGTACGGGTAGAATAATCCGGAAACCTTCAACGGACTGCCTCTCTTCAGTAAAATTAGCTCTTTCAGCTTAAATCTTTCTTTTGATTAATACCGTAAATTTATTCCGGCTCTGCATATGAAAAAGTACCACCTTGTATTGAAAGAACTAAGGCAGCATGCATCTGCGGAGCGTGCGAAAGCTGCTATCTGGTATTTTAAAGCCGGCAAGGGAGAGTATGGCGAAGGGGATCGTTTTTTGGGTGTGCCCGTTCCTGCCCAGCGACAGATAGCCCGACTGTTTGCCTCCCTTTTTCGCCCCGAAGAACTAAAGCCCTTGTTGCAGTCTCCCTATCATGAAATGCGGGCAACTGCTTTATTTATATTAATTCGTAATCTGAATAAGGCAGCGGATGTAACTGAAGAAAAAAAGTGGGTGAAGTGCTATCTCGATCATCTTCCTTTTGTAAATAATTGGGACCTGGTTGATAGC
>JBEIUM010000316.1:0-2052 GCA_040374385.1 Sediminibacterium sp.
GATAAAAGTCGTCTACACTGCCTTCAAAACAGGAGGCAGGTAAAAAGGGATGATTGGCGATATCATTCATCTCCAATGGCTGACCGGCTTCCCGCGCTAAAATCATTATTTTCCGCATCACATCCGTTCCACCCAGATCTAATCGCGGATCGGGCTCGGTATATCCTTCTTCCTGTGCCTGCTTCACTACATCGGCAAAAGGAATCGTTCCATCGTAAGTATTAAAAACAAAATTTAATGTGCCCGATAAAACTGCCTGGATGGTTCGAATGGTATCCCCGCTTCGCAATAAATCGTTCAGGGTGCCTATTACGGGCAATCCGGCTCCTACATTTGTTTCAAACAAAAATTGAGCTCCATACTCACGCGCCAGTAATTTCAGGTAGCGATAATGTTCATAAGAAGACGAGCAGGCAATTTTATTGCAAGCGACTACTGATACACTTTTTTCCAGCAAGGCATTGTAAACGCCGGCAACTTCTTCGTTGGCAGTCACATCAACAAAAACACTGTTACGGAGGTTGGCAGTGCGAATAGCTGCGACAAACTCATGGATATTACCAGCAGGAGCCCCTGCTAATTCGTTGCGCCAGTTAGCCAGATCAATTCCTTCTTCTTGTATTAAAATTCGTTTACTATTTGCCAGGCCGGTTACCCTAATCTGTATTCTTAGATGCTCTTGTAAATAAGTAAATTGCTGGTGCAGCTGTCCGATGAGCTTACTTCCCACATTTCCGGTACCTGCAATGAATACATTCAATTGTTTATAGGTTGTTTCAAAAAAAGCTTCGTGTAAAACGTTGATGGCTTTTTTTACATCTTTATCCTGGAGAACCGCTGATATATTTCTCTCCGATGATCCCTGAGCAATGGCTCGCACGTTGATACCATTTCGGCCTAATACACCAAACATTTTTCCACTTACACCGGGATGACTTTTCATTTGCTCCCCTACCAAAGCTAAAATAGCGAGTCCACTCTCTACCTGAAGGGGTTCGACTTTGCCACTGGATATTTCAGCAGCAAAAGAGCGATCCACCACTTCTTTTGCGGCAGCTGTATCGGCTTCATTGATCCCCACGCAGATAGAGTGTTCCGAAGAACTTTGTGTTATGAGTATTACATTGATACTGCCCTCTGCCAAAGCTTCAAATAATCTTTTTGAAAATCCGGGAATACCAATCATGCCGCTTCCTTCGAGGCTCAATAGTGAGATTTTGCTAATGCTACTGATACCACGAATAAATCCATCAGAAGCCACTGAATCTTTTTCAATTATGGTCCCAGCATCACCAGGGGCGAAGGTATTCTTGATTCGGACGGGAATATTCCGATTCATGACCGGTTGAATGGTGGGTGGATAAATGATCTTTGCTCCAAAATGAGAGAGCTCCATAGCCTCCTGATAGGATATCCTTGGAATTACACGAGGGTGCTGAACCAACCGAGGATCGGCAGTCATCATACCGCTGACATCTGTCCATATCTCCAGAACCTTTGCGTCGAGGGCGGCAGCAAAAATTGCTGCTGTATAATCAGATCCTCCTCTGCCCAGGGTGGTTGTTTGCCTATTCGTATCGGAAGCGATAAAACCCGGAACTACATACAATCCACCGGGGTGCATCTGTATATACGCTTTTATATGCTGATAGGTGGAAGTAAAGTCAACCGCCGCCCGTCCAAAATGACTATCGGTTATGATTAGCTCCCGAGGGTCGGTCCAGCGCTGCTGGATATGCATTCCCTCCAATGCAGCAGAAATAATCAAAGAAGACAATAACTCACCATAGCTGATGATGGTGTCTTTGGTACGGGGAGAAAGCTCGCCCAACAAGAAAACACCCTCACAAAAACCCTCGAGCTGATTGAACTGTTGCTTTACCCGACTTAGCGTAGCGCTTTGCTGCTGTATGGGTAACAGAGACCGAACCGTCTCAAGGTGACGGACTTCCATTTCTCTTAAAAGCTGCTGGTAATTGATATCACCCTTAGCAGCCAGTTCTCCAGCTTTTATGAGGCGGTCTGTAATTCCGCCCATAGCAGAAACGACCA
>JBEIUM010000090.1:0-9760 GCA_040374385.1 Sediminibacterium sp.
ATTTCCATTGCAAGGCACCTTTTTTATGGGCATATAAGAAACCAATGAATAAAATAAAAATGAAGATACCTGCCTCCAGCAGGGCGGTCATCCCCAGTTCTTTCACCACTACGGCCCAGGGATAAAGAAATACCAGTTCTACATCAAAGATCAGGAACAATAGAGCAAAAAGGTAGTAACCAATAGCAAACTGTTGCCAGGGGGAAGTTTCTGTCGGAATGCCACACTCGTAAGGCTCGCCTTTTTGCGGGTTATAAGAACCTTTCACCAGGAAACGTCCTATTAATATGCCGCCTGCAGAAAAAACCAATGCGGCAACGAGAAGCGTGATCATTGCTACCGGACCCATAACTAATCATTTCTTAGAGGGTAAATTAATTAAATATCAGCAGCATGAAAAAAGTTATCATCCCCAGTATGTCAATAACTTTCTTTTATGGCACCTGTCTATCAATTATCCCCCTTATTTCGGGCTCTTTTCAGCAGATCTTCCCGGCTGATGGTAATCATTTTACCTACCTGCTGTTTTCCCCGATAAGTAACGACCCGCATCATACTGCATTCGGCAGGAGGGTAAATCTGACCTCCCTGGTAGGGCGGATAAAAATAATCTGGAAAGGTATTATCGAATGAATAATAGACTTGCAGGTCTTTAACATCTGTACTAAAAGCCACCTGTAATTTTCCGTCTGCAGAAAGAGAAGAAGTAATCACCGGATCATTATGCGTAGTAGCATATTTTTTCTCAGCAATATCGTATCTGATCAGGTGGTGATTCATTTTTTGAACGAAGCGATCCCAATTCTTTTTCTCTGCCGGCGACCAGCATGTTTCTGCCAGGGAGAAGGCGCGTGGCCAGAGCATATATTGCAGGTACCGGTAATTGTAAATTTGCTCTGTCCACAAATTTCCTTGAGCCCCTTTGATCCATTGTGGGTCGACGCCTGAAGGCAGCGGTTCAAATTCATAGGTCTTTTTTAATCGGAGGGTAGCATACACATGTGGTTCGGTAGCTGCATCGCCCTGCATATAATCAAGGTAGGCATAAGTGGTGGGAGTCATGACTACTTCATGCTGTTGTCGGGCCGCTTCAATACCTCCTTTCATCCCCTGCCAGCTCATAACGGCAGCACCGGGTGCTAGTCCGCCATGTAGTATTTCATCCCACCCAATCATTTTCTTTCCTTTCGAGCTAACGATCTTTTCAAGTCGCTTCTCAAAATAGTTCTGTACTTCATCCATATTTTTTAGTCCTTCCCGCTTCATCAATTCCTGCACAGCCGGATCCTTTTCCCAGAAATTTTTCGGACACTCATCGCCACCCGTATGAATATATTGGAAGGGGAATAAAGCGGCCAATTGAGTAACGATATCATCCAGAAAACGATAGACATTTTCTTTTACGGGTGAAAGGGTATTGTTGGTCATAGCTGTTGGCGGATTACCCCTGGACCAATCCATGAATTCCTCGCCTGAATTCACCTGATAAGTTGCAGCGAGTTCAGGGGTACCTGACAGATCCGGATAAGCAACCACGGCAGCCATGCTGTGACCCGGCACATCCACTTCGGGTAAAATATTTACAAAGCGTTCTTTGGCATATTGAACCAGCTCTTTGATGTCTTCCTGTGTATAAAAGCCACCCTGGTCACGTTTTTCATCTTTACCCGGGGGTGAGAAGGTGCCGAAATAGCCTTGTTTCTTAACATTCCAGGCACCAATTTCTGTTAGCCTGGGCCAGCCTTTGATTTCTATGCGCCATCCTTGGTCATCGGTGAGATGGAAATGCAAAACATTGTATTTGTAGCGCACCATGTCATCGATGAATTGCTTTACTTCCTGTTTGGTGAAAAAATGACGGGAAACATCAAGCATCAGTCCGCGCCAGCCGAAACGTGGCTTATCCATTATATGCACAAAAGAAATTTTCCAGGATATATTTTTCATCGGAACCGCACTTTCAATTTCCTTTGGTAACAACTGAAATAAAGTCTGAACACCATAAAACCAACCTGCAGGTGCTGCTGCCTTGATCACGATGCCTGTACCGTTGACGGTGAGGCGATAACCTTCTTTTCCCAAAGAGATTTCTTCGCCTGTGGCTTTTTCCAGTCTGATGACGGCTTTTGCATTACTGGTTCGAACCATACGACGTCCCGTCGCTTTGAGCAAGCGTTCTTGCAGCGCCTGAACTACCCAGTCTGCCTCCACGAGGGCAGGGGCTGCTATGGTCAATGAAGATGGTAACACATAGTTTCCATTATTGACTTGTATGGAAACGGGTTCAGGTATGATTGAAATGGTGGTGTCAGCAGCTGCTGAGAAAAAAGGTAGCGTAACGGAAAGAAGCAGACTAACTGCGAGGCGCAGATGCATAGGGTAAAGTTTTCACTAAATTATTGAAATTTAGTGTATACCCGTCGGCTACTTATTTGAGCACCTGTAAGGCTGTCTTGATAGCAGGATCATATAATGCTGCCACTTCATAAAAACCTTGCTGGTGAAACCGCTGTCTTCCCATCAACATTCGACACCTATGTAACAAAAATGTTTCCTGTGCCGGTGTAATATTTTTCATTTCGATACCATCGGCTGCGGCAGCTGCCTGAATAGCAGAACGAAACCCGGCACCCGGCTGTAAGTAGGCAGCCACATTGGTGGCGGAAGTAAAAGTGTCAAGTTGGGTACGTGACTTTAAATACAGATCATACACATACCTGTTGAGGGTATTTTTATAAAGTACTTCAAAGATAATGGGAGTTAATGCGGTGGTGTCCCAGGCAACAATCATCGTTGGTTGTATTCCTCCTCCCCCATAAAGTTTATTCCCCGCCGGAGTGGTGTATACTTTCCCCCGCTGCTGAATGGTATCATTATCGTCCCGTATATTTTTCATTGAAGCATGGGGAACGAGCTGCTGATCTGGATTTTCCTTATCCATGTAGGGTCTTTGAATATTTCTGCCCAATGGCGTGAAGTAGCGGGCAGTTGTTAATCGAACAGCATTACCGGATGAGAGATTGAATTGCTGTTGTACCAATCCCTTTCCGAAACTTCTTCTACCAATGATGGTCGCACGATCCCAGTCCTGCAGTGCACCCGCCAGCACTTCACTGGCTGAGGCGGAAGTCTCATCTATCAGAACAACCAATCCACCTTCTTCAAAAATTCCAAAGCGCTTGGCTTTATACATTGTTTTAGGCACATGTTTCCCTTCCGTGTAAACGATCAGCTTATCATCTGACAAAAATTCGTCAGCAATATCAATAGCTTCCTGCATCAATCCGCCCCCATTACCCCGAAGGTCTAGAACCAGCTGTTTCATGCCTTTTGTCTTCAATTTTTCCATTTGCTGCATGAATTCCTCGTAGGTACGATTCGCGAATTTGCTCATATGGATGTAGCCGGTTCCGGGTTGTAGCAAAAAAGCAGCATCTACAGCTGGTAGGGGCACCGTGCCTTTTGTCAACTTAGTTTCTATGCGTTTACCGTTGCGTAATAAGGCGAGTCGCAGATCAGGTGTGGGTTGTCCCCGCAAGGCTTTGCGCACACCTGCGGGTGACCGTTTTTGTCCGGAAAGTAACAAAGTATCGTTGATGGAGAGTAGCACATCACCTGTCAAAATGCCCGCCTTGGCAGCCGGAGCACCTGGAATAACAAACATCACATGTACAGAATCACGCAGCAGTTGAAATTCGATGCCGATACCCTGAAAGGATTCATTCATTTCATCTTCGACATCCTGCAGGTCGGTTGCAGACATCCAAACTGAGTGAGGGTCAAGGTGGCTCAGTAACTCATTACTGACGAGTTGATCGATGCTGTCGGCAGATACTTCATCCACGTATTTTTCCCGCACCAACCGGATGAGTTCGGGCAGGGAAGATTGATTTCCGGTAGACAAAAGCGGGGCATTCCCGGTCTTCGACCGCAATTGATATCCTATAAACATACCTACTATCATGACGACGGATAGCAGCAGTGGAAGGGCAACCTGTATTTTTTTACTTGGCATAAATAGTGGTTCTTTGCAGAACGATATTCCGGCAAATATCCTGATAAATATTGAAAGCAGTTTTTTTGTGTGAATTGAAAGCAGGTAACCGGACTTAAATACTTAATAGATGCAGGTTCAACTGATTGCAGACAGCGGTGCTACCAAATGTGACTGGAAACTGGTGGGCCATGGAAAGGGGAAGAAATTTACGACCCAGGGCATCAGTCCTTACTTCCTGTCGCCGGAAGCGATTGCGGCGATATTAGATAAAGATGTGCTTCCGAAACTGAAAAATACTTCAGTTGATGCCGTTCACTTTTATGGCACAGGTCTGAGCCTGCCTGCCAATCAGCGCATATTGAAGCAGGTATTGAAGCAAAAATTTTCCGGAGCCAAATTGGAGGTAGCAACCGATATGTTGGGGGCGGCCAGAGCGCTTTGCGGTCGTGAGAAGGGTATTGCCTGCATTCTTGGAACAGGCTCGAATTCGTGCTATTATAATGGTAACCGGATTGTTAGAAACAGTCCGGGTATCGGTTATATACTCGGCGATGAGGGCAGTGGTGCTTACTTGGGAAAGAAATTGGTGCAGTATTATTTATATGACATCATGGACCAACCGCTGCGAAAGGCTTTTGAAAAACGCTTTGGTCAGCAGCGGGCGGATATCCTGGAAAGCGTATATAAGAAGCCCCTCGCCAATCGATACCTGGCTTCACTTGCCATTTTTCTGGCGGAGAACCGGGGACATTATATGGTGGAGAATATTGTGGAGGACGGACTCCGGGACTTCTTTCACCAGCACTTGTTTTCCTACCCCGAAATCAAGTCAGTACCTATACATTTCACGGGTAGCATTGCTTTTGGTTTCAAAGATGTTTTGAAAGAACTTTGTGACTTCTATGAATTGAAAACCGGCAAAATACTCAAAACCCCGCTACAAGGCCTTATAGACTATCATTCCTGACATTATGAAAGAGTTTATCCGTTTCACCGAACAGGCTTCTCAATACCGCCACCTGGAAAAAATGACGGTAGCAGAATTGTTGAAGAACATCAACAAAGAAGATAAAACCGTTCCGGATGCTGTAGAGAAAGCAATTCCTCAGATAGAAAAGCTGGTAGCCGCCATCAGCGATAAGATGCTGGCGGGTGGTCGACTGTTCTACATCGGCGCAGGTACAAGTGGCAGGCTGGGTATTGTAGATGCCAGTGAATGTCCACCCACTTTTGGGGTTCCTTATGGACTGGTGATTGGCATTATTGCAGGCGGTGATAAAGCTATTACCACTGCTGTTGAATTCGCAGAGGATAATCCAGACGAGGGATGGAATGATCTCATGAAACATTTCGTCAGTGACAAAGATGTGGTGGTAGGACTCGCAGCCAGCGGAAGTACGCCTTATGTAATTGGAGCACTCAAACAATGCAGAAGGAAGGGTATTATCACCGGAAGTATTAGTTGCAATCCCAATGCCCCGGTTTCGAGGGAGGCTGATTTTCCGGTTGAAATTGTGGTAGGACCGGAATTCATTACCGGAAGTACAAGAATGAAAAGCGGTACTGCCCAAAAGCTAGTGCTGAATATGATATCTACTGCTGTTATGATACAGTTGGGCCGGGTGGAAGACAATAAGATGGTCAATATGCAACTGAGCAATGTGAAACTGGTTGATAGGGGGGTAAAAATGGTAATGGAAGGGTTAGGATTAAAAGATTATGAAGAGGCAAAAGACCTGTTGCTCAAGCATGGCAGTGTGAAGCGAGCCATTGAGGCAGCAGGACATAGCCATTAAATCGGGATATGCACGAGATAGAGCCTTATTACAACTGGAGGCATTTGTATATATCAGAGGAAGATAAACTTTCACCTTTCTTTGGTAGGAGTTACAGTGAATTTGAATACTCCCAGACCATTTACAACTACTACATCCATCCTCAGTGGGATGATTTTGGCAGCAAGACTTTATACCTCAAGATCATTTATGCAGACTATGAGTTGCATTTTTGTGTAATTGAGTTAATTGGAGAATGGAATGATGCCATTGAAAATGACATCATGTTACTCAAGAGAGATATTGGTGATGAGTTAATGAAACAGGGATTAACCAAATTCATTTTTATTGCCGAGAATGTATTGAATTTTCATAGCAGCGACAATGAGTATTATAAAGAATGGGCAGAGGAGTTAAGGGAAGAAACCGGGTGGATCATTGTATTAAATATGCCTCCTGCCACCCAACAGGATTTTATCCGCAAAAAATTGCAGTACTACATGGAATTAATGGATTTGCCTGAATGGCGATCGTATAAACCCTACCATTTGTTCAAAAAGATCGATGCGGAGATGCAAATGCGATTAGATGGTTGAGGTGTTTGGCCTAAACCGGATTTATAGAAAATTGCGTATCTTAACACAAATTATTTCAGTATGGGATTACCCGTAAATAACAAAAACAGCGGAAAATCAGGCAAAAAAGGAACGATTCCCGGGGTGCAGAACTCCCGGTTTATACCCAAACCCGGTGCAGCGAAAGCCAGTGGGGGTGGTAAGAAAATGATTAAAACCGGTGGTTCGCGCGGTAGTTGATTTCAGTTCTTTTAGCTTTTACTGACATTTAGCTATCCATCAAATCGTCATAGGCAGCCCTGAGTTCATTCCAGGCGTGGTTGTCACCGGCTTTTTTAGCAGCGGCAAGTCCCTGCTCGTACCAAGTCAAAGCCCGTTCCTTCTCTAGCAGGTTTACCAGCGCACCTGCCAGGTGATAATAAGCACCTACATAATCAGGCAATTCGTTTAACAGATTCTCCCATACTTCGATAGCGGCATTCGTGTTACCGGCTTTTTGGTATTCCAGCGCCAATGCATGCCGTAAAAAGGGGTCTCGGGGCTGTTCTTTCAGAAAAGCCAGCAGTTTTTCCATTCGGTTCATACCCAAAGATAGGTTAGCAATTTATCCACCTTCCCCGCTGTATAAAAAAATTTAACTATTCCATTGTTTCGACAATGCTTTTCCTCCCTAACTTTGTGATAGTTGCATAAACAACCATTTTTTCTTATCATCATTATTTACCTTATTCCCTGCCTGTATGAAGATACTCGTTTGCATCAGCAGAACCCCGGATACAACTTCCCGGATTGCTTTTACCGACAACAGCACGCGTTTCGATGAATCAGATGTGCAATGGATCATCAATCCATACGATGAATGGTATGCGCTGGTGCGTGCCATTGAGTTAAAGGAAAAAAATCCAGAAACGGTATTACACCTCGTATCAGCGGGAGGACCCGAATTAGATGCCATTTTAAGGAAAGCCCTGGCATTGGGAGGCGATGAGGCTTTTCGCATTGACACAACCAGTAATGACAGTTATACGATTGCTGCCCACCTGGCAGCCCTATGTCGTCAGCAGCAATACCAATTGATTTTTACAGGCAAAGAAGCAATAGATACCAACAATGGTGTATTGGGTGGAATGATTGCCGAACTCTATCAGGCTGAGTATGTATCGCTGGCCACTCGTTTTGAATCAACTGCAGAGGGTTGTACTGTTTCACGCGAGATCGAGGGCGGAGAAGAAACGCTGTCTTGTCCGTTACCTGCTGTTATCAGTTGCCAAAAGGGTGTTGCGGAACAAAGGATACCCAATATGCGTGGTATCATGGGTGCCCGCACCAAGCCATTGCATGTGATTACGCCCGAAGCTGTGAGCCCACTCACTTCGGTTGTGCAATATGAATTACCGGCACCGAAAGCCGGTGTTAAACTGGTGAGCGCCGATCAACCGGAAGAATTGATCCGTTTATTACATGAAGAAGCAAAAGTTTTATAACACTTTCAATCAAAACATATGTCAGTTTTAATCATAGCCGACCTCCAGGATGGTCATATCAAAAAGTCTACTTACAGTGTAATCAGCTATGGCAGTGAAATTGCACGCATGACCGGCTCGCATGCCGCTGTTCTCGTTTTAGGAACATGCAGCGATGCGATGAACGCCCTCGGAAATTATGGCGCTACAAAAGTTTATCATGTAGATGACGCAGCGCTATCTGAACTAGATCCCAAAGCCTATATTCAGGTAATTTCAGCGGCTGTAGAAACTGCTAATGCCGATGTTATTGTTTTTGGCAGTAATCCAACCGCCAAAGCAGTTGCACCGGGCTTATCTGCAAGACTGGGGGCAGGATTGGTAGCGGGGGCATGCGCGCTTCCCGATTTATCGAATGGCTTTGCAGTGCGTAAAACTGTTTTCTCGGGTAAGGCTTTTGCCAATGTCTCTATATTGACTCCGAAAAAAATCATCACCCTGCAGGCGAATAGCGTCAGCCTCCCTCCTACCGGCGGGGAAGCCCAGGTGGAAAAATTATCGATCGCGGTGCCTGCTTCGAATAGAAAAGTTATGTCTGTTCAAAAAACAGAGGGTGAAGTGCCGCTAACCGAAGCTGATATCGTTGTCAGTGGTGGTCGTGGCATGAAGGGTCCTGAGCATTGGGGTGTACTCCTCGACCTTGCGAAAACCCTGAAGGCGGGAACTGCCTGCAGTCGTCCGGTGGGTGATGCCCATTGGAGACCCCATCATGAGCACGTGGGACAAACTGGTGTTCAGATTGCTCCCAACCTGTATTTCGCTTTGGGTATTTCCGGCGCTATTCAGCACCTCGCCGGTGTCAACAGAAGCAAAGTGATTGTTGTGATCAATAAAGACCCGGAAGCGCCCTTTTTCAAGGCGGCAGACTATGGCATTGTAGGTGACCTCTTTGAAGTGGTACCCCGGCTTACTGCAGCCATAGAGCGATTGCACGCAGATAAATAAGTTGTAATTATTGCCCCGAACGAGCAGCCTTCTCAGATAAGGCCCTGTAATCTTCCCGTACCGGATTAAATACATCCAGTAATCGGCAGTCAGTTATGGCCCTGCCAGCATGTCTGACACCCGAAGGAATAACCAATACTTCCCCGGGCCGAAGAACAATGGGTTGTCCAGCCACCGTTAATTCAAATTCCCCCTCCTGCACCATCGATACTTGTTCATGTGGATGATCGTGTTCAGGGAGTGTTGCACCGGCGCGCACCTGCAAAAATGATAGCGTCATGTTTTCCGTGTGCACGAAACGGACAAAATAACCAGGTATCATTTCAATTTCAGGTTGACCGGCAAGAGGGATGGCAGACATAACGTAAGATTTAAGACAAAATACGGTTTTTAGATAAAAAAACACCCGCCAATAGGCGGGTGATCGATAGAAAAGTTGGTGATGGCTTATTTGGCAAAAAGGTGAATAGCAAGTTGCACATCATTTGAAATAGCTCCTACCCCGTATTTCACACCAAATAAAGTTCTGTCAAAGCTGAAGAAAGCCTGTGCAAAGAAACCTTTATCATCTGAGTTACGGATATTGGCAGAAAATGACACAGGAAGTGAAGCACCATGGTAACTAAGATTTCCACCGATGGTAGCCGCATTCTCTGAGCTATAATTCACCGATGTGATTTCGAATACAGCTTCCGGATATTTCGCTGCATCCAGAATTTCAGCAGATTTCAGGTGACCGGCCAGGCGATCGCCAGCAGCAGCGGTTACTTTTAATCCTGCCATATCAATCACGAATTTTCCTCCGGTCAGTTTACCACCTGTAACGGCAACAGAGCCGCTCTTCAGGGGTAGAACACCCGTATGAAAGTCAGATTTTTTTGAACCTACCCAGTCGATACGGCTTTTTTCAAGGTTTACAGCCAGATCAGCATACTGCGGGCGGGG
>JBEIUM010000159.1:0-6183 GCA_040374385.1 Sediminibacterium sp.
CGGATGGAACAGCGATCTGATTACCAGTGATTTGGATGGAATCATCCTCGGCATGCATGCCCGGGAAGACAATCCCGAATTGATAAAAGCCCGTTCGCTGGGTTTACCTGTCTATTCCTTCCCGGAATACATCTATAAGGAGAGTCTGGACAAAAAAAGGATTGTAATCGGCGGTAGCCATGGCAAAACCACCACGACTGCCATGATCATGCACCTCCTGCAACAAGAGCACCTTGCTTTTGACTACCTGGTGGGCGCCGCTGTCAAGGGGTTCAAAGCCTCGGTACAGTTAACGGAGGCTCCGGTGATCGTTTGCGAGGGAGATGAATACCCGGCCAGCGCACTGATAAAAAAGCCAAAGTTTCATTTTCTCTTCCCCCATATTGCTGTCATAACGGGTATCGCCTGGGATCACATCAATGTTTTTCCCACTTTTGAGATCTATCTGGAACAGTTCACCCTATTCATTGATAAGATCGAAGCAGGTGGCGTGTTGATTTATAACCAAACCGACGCAACATTAGATGCCCTGGTGAACAGATCACCGCGTTCCGACATCAAGTACATACCCTATCAAATTCCGAAATATCTTGTAAAGGACGGAATTACTTCTATCGAGATCAACGGACAGTCAGGTCAACTATCTGTTTTTGGTGAGCATAATTTACTGAACCTGGAAGCAGCCCGTTTGGTAGGAGAGCAGCTGGGCATCCTTACGCCTGCTTTTCTCCAGGCGATGGAAAGTTTTACCGGCGCTGCCAAAAGATTGGAGCTATTGGCAGCAGGAAAAGGAGCCCGCATTTTTCGCGACTTTGCCCATGCGCCCAGCAAAGTGGCTGCCACCATCGCAGCTGTGAGAAAACAATTTCCCGATCATCACCTGCTGGCTGTTCTTGAGTTGCATACTTTCAGTAGCCTCAATGAAAAATTTCTGCACGAATACAAGGGTTCCCTGGATGCTGCCGACCGGGCAGTGGTATTCTATACCCATCATGCCCTGCAACATAAAAAATTGCCACCGTTGGATGCGGCCCGCGTAGCTGCTGACTTTGGCAATCATCAGCTAACTGTTATTAACGATAAAGACGAACTCTTACATTGGCTGTCCCAGCAAGATTATCATCGAAGCATCTTATTACTGATGAGTAGTGGTACATTTGATGGGGCAGATATGCTTACATTTGCAAAAACGATTACTGCCCAGTAAAGCACCACACATGAATCTGTTACTTACCCGACCCATTGCCTTCATTGACCTGGAAACCACCGGAGTCAGCATCACACAAGATCGCATTGTTGAAATTGCGATCGTTAAAATCATGACCGACGGAACGCGTCAGGTAAAAAGAAAATTAATTCAACCCGGGATGCCCATTCCCGAATCGGCCTCCGCCGTCCATGGTATCACCAATGAGATGGTGAAGGATGCACCTACCTTCAAGCAGGTAGCGAATGAGTGTAAGCAGTTCCTCGATAATTGTGACATTGGCGGTTACAATAGCAATCGTTTCGATATTCCGATGTTGATGGAGGAATTTCTGCGCTCAGGGATTGAGTTTCCCATTGACAACAGAAAATTTGTCGATGCGCAGAAGATTTTCCATAAGATGGAGGAAAGAACGCTTTCCGCTGCCTACAAATTTTATTGCTTGAAAACGCTGGAAGGTGCTCATAGTGCAGAGGTAGATGCAACAGCTACCTATGAAATATTGGATGCACAAGTTGCCCGTTATCCGCAAATGGGTAATACGGTCGATAGCATCTCCAAATTTGCCGGTGAAGATGATTTCGTAGATTTTGCTCGTCGTTTCATAAAAGAAAATGGCATAGAGATATTCAATTTCGGTAAGCACAAAGGCAAACCCGTGGAGAAAGTGCTCAGGGAAGAACCCCAGTATTATGACTGGATGATGAAAGGTGATTTTGCCATGAATACCAAGCAAAAACTGACCGAGATACTCAACCGAACCCTCCTGAAAAAGTCGGGCAATGGCGGCTAAATAATTTAACGTATCGCTGCTGCTATCTTTTTGTATTTTAGCTATACCAACGTTCATCCCCTTTGGAGAAAATTGTCATTATACCCACCTACAATGAGCGGGAAAATATCCTGGCCATCACGGAAGCCGTATTCGCTCTTCAGCGCGGTTTTCATGTATTGGTGATTGATGACAACTCGCCCGATGGAACGGCTCAACTGGTGGAAGAACAAATGCAACGTTTTCCCGAACAACTCTTTCTAATACGTCGTAGCGGCAAATTGGGTCTGGGTACCGCATATATCAAGGGTTTTGAATGGGCACTCGAACGCGGCTATCAATACATCATGGAAATGGATGCCGACTTTTCCCACAATCCGGCTGATTTGGAAAGATTATATGAGGTATGCCATTCCGGTGAAGCCGATGTCGCCATCGGAAGCAGATATGTACCGGGAGGTAAAACTGAAAACTGGCCCCTCGACCGGCATATTTATTCCAAAGGGGGTGCGCTATATACACGCATCATCACCTGGATGCCGGTAAATGATCCAACCGCAGGATTTGTTTGCTACAGCAGAAAAGTACTGGCAACAATGAATTTACAGGAAATCCGATTTGTCGGTTATGCCTTTCAAATTGAAATGAAACTGGCAGCCTGGAAGTTGGGCTTCCGCCTCAAAGAAGTACCCATCACATTTGTAGATCGCAAAGTTGGTACCAGCAAAATGTCGAAAGGCATCATAAGGGAAGGCGTTTTAGGGGTGTTGGAAATGCAGTGGCGAAGCCTTTGGGGACATTACAACAAGCGTGTAAGAAAAAAATAGGTAGCCAATCATACTTTCACCGTTATATTGCTTTGAATCGAATCAGTCCCCCTTCACATGAGAAAAGCATTGGTGCAATTGCACATCGCTGTATGGTTGGCCGGTTTTACCGGCATATTGGGAGCACTCATTTCACTGAATGAAATCTGGTTGGTCTGGTACCGCATCGCTATTACAGTAGTAACACTGCTGATTTGGCGTAAACTACAATCAACCACATCACAGCTATCAACCATACAAAGAAACCGTTTACTGGGTATCGGCGCCATCATCGCCCTGCATTGGGTATTCTTTTATGGCAGCATAAAACTATCCACCGTGTCAGTCGGTCTGGTCTGCTTCGCCTCTGTTGGTTTTTTCACCTCACTCACAGAACCATTTTTTAATGGGGGAAAAGTATCCCGATGGGAAATGATGCTTGGACTCATCAGTCTTGCAGGTATCTATATCATTTTTCACTTTGATACACGCTATAGAACCGGAATACTCATGGGCACCGCTTCATCCATTCTGGCTGCTGTTTTTTCAGCCCTGAATAAAAAAATGATTGATACCACACCGCGGAGGGATATGCTATTTTATGAAATGTCGGGCGGACTGGCGGGCGTTACCTTGTTATTACCTCTTTACCTGTATTTTTTTCCTTCTACCCATGCGCTGCCTACAACAGCAGACTGGGGATGGCTATTCATTTTAAGTTGGGCCTGCACCATTTTGGCTTTTGAATGTATGTTGAGTAGCCTGCGACATATTTCAGCCTTCACACAATCGCTGACACTCAACCTCGAACCTGTTTACGGCATCATTATGGCTTTCATCTTCTTCCGGGAGAATGAATTACTCCATCCCAGTTTTTATGCGGGTTGTGCACTGATTGTTTTATCGGTCTGCTTGCAGATGTACCGGATTTATCAGAAAAAGCAACAGCCGCCAGCCGAACTTTAAAATTCAACTATAAACCCGAAAGTTGGGGCAAACACCGCATCTGAATTATTCAGGTAAAAGGGAACCGCATTGCTGCCATTGGCTTGCACCGGTAGTCCATCTGTCGTTTGAAACCCGCTATTGTCAGCATTTCTTCTGAAAGCATAGAAAGGGGGTGCCGGACTTTTCGCGAGGTACCAATTTGTAACATCCAGGAAGAGATCAAGGGTAACTTTTTTGTAGTTCCATTTTTTATCGATCCGGATATCGCTGGAATGAAATGCCTGAAGCCGTTCACTATTCAACCGGCTGTAGTCAAGTACGCCTGATCCCAGGGTTAAAAAATTCAAACGACTGGCCGTTTCATTGTAAGGGGTATTCGGTAAGCCACCCTGGTACCTGAATTTCAAACCCAGCTCCCAGTTACGAGGCAATTTAAACCCTAATAAAACACTTAAGAGATGGCGATTATCCCATGTGCTGGGAATTAATACGCCCGACACATTACTGTATTTACTATTGAAATACGTATAACTGAATACACCGAAGAAACGCTTGGTCAATTTTTGCTGTGCGAAAATTTCAAAACCAAAACTTCTTCCTGTACCATTGGTCGTTATCGGCTCATTACCCAATACATTGAAATCACCTCCCAGATTGGAGAGACTGATACCATCTTTGATACTGATGGGAACCTGCGAATATCTTTTATAAAATCCTTCGAATGTAAATCGGGTAGCTTCTGACGGCAAATATTCCAGTCCGGCAACATAGTGTGAACTCCGCAAATAATCAGCCCCAATATTGACATACTTTCCGGAGGCATCCTTGAAACCCAGCGCCGTATAAGGCGCCAGCTTATAATAAACACCAGCAGAAGCATTCAAAGTAAGTTTATCGGCAAGCACATAGCTCAAGGATAAACGGGGAGAAAGTGTACGCAGTGGATTTGAACCTGTTGTAGTAAAATCATTCATATCTGTCCGTATACCAGCATTAATCCCCAGTCGGTTATCGAAGAATCGCTTACCCATCTGGAAAAATCCACCATACTTAATCAGATTCAATCCCGTTGCATAATTGAAAATAACAGCCGGTTGTATCACAATACCCGCGTTGTTGGTGATTGAAGGACGTATAACCTGGTTCGTCGCATTGGTATAATTAACAACATCTGCCTGAACACCATAACTATATTTCCAACCCAACTTATTTTTATTGACATCAAAGCGAATCTTATTCTCGGTCTCCCTCGAGTCAAAATCAAGTGTTTGCACCCCCTTCACCGGTCCCAGGTTATTTTCGAATTTCACAATGTCATTTTTAAAATCATTTCTACTCACACTCAGGTTCCAATAGCCATTGTTAATCAACTGGCGAATAGAAGCACCAACCGTATAGTTCCATTGATTGATGGCAGGATTACTATTTAGGGCAAATAATTTTTCAGGTGTTGCTTTTTTGGGGGCAGCGAAACTGAATTCATCAATAGCGCCAACGCCAATTAAGGTAAGGGTTGTCTTTTTATTGATGCGGTGGGTGATTTTGTATTGGAAGTCCCAAAAATTAGGTCGTATCGGAAGATCGATTAGTTGGAACAATAACTGGAGATAACTTCTGCGGGCAGAAGCCAGAAAAGTCGTTCGTCCATCCTTACTCAGTGGTCCTTCCAGGGTAGTCGCCAGTTCAGTGGCACTCAGTCTTACATTCCCTTGTAATCCACTTTCATTGCCTCTTTTTTGCCGAAATTCAAAAACAGATGATAATGCATTACCATATCGGGCATCAAAAGCTGAGGAACTCAACTTTACATCTTCCAGAAAACTCACATTGAGTATCCCGGCAGGTCCGCCCGCACTGCCCTGGGTAGAAAAGTGATTGATCACGGGTATTTCTATGCCATCGAGAAAATATACATTTTCATTGGGCGCACCGCCACGAATGATGATATCATTTCTAAAACCCAGCGATGAACCGCCGGTACCACCTACACCCGGCAGTACCTGTATCACCCGTGAAATATCAAAGTTACCACCGGGGTTACTCTTGATCTCTTCAGTGGTCAGTCGCTGCACACTCAGGGGTGTTTCCAGGGTAGCAGCTCGGGCAGATTTTCTGCTGCCACTCACCACTGTTACACCCTGAAGGGTAGTCGCCTGTGGTTCCAGTTCAATCACAAAGTTATTTTCATTACCACTGGTAATGGGAACATTGAATAAGGTTTTCTTTTCATATCCGATGGTTGATATCTCGATCCGGTAGGTACCAACCCGAATACCCGTGATACGAAATTGCCCCAGGCTGTCACTCACAGCTGCTGATTTGGTGCCAATAACTTGAATAGATACACCTGATAATGGCTTCTGCGCAGTTTTATCGACGATGGTTCCGGATACCACACCCGTTGTTTGGGACTGAGAAGTAAAAAAGGATAGGAGAGTGCCAGCAAAGAG
>JBEIUM010000227.1:0-4442 GCA_040374385.1 Sediminibacterium sp.
AGGTATAACAACTCAACATCGCTGACAGTTTCTTTAAAAAAATGTGATTATTTCAAAGGGAATATTTTAAACATTGCAACCATTTATAATAATTTTATTAGTATAGGTGGTGCAAATCAGATTTTTGATTACGGGTATAATGAAAAAGATGTTTTTGACAAATTTTATAATAAAAAGTGCAGAGCGGTAATTATTAAATCATCTGACATTCCTAGGACGACATTTAAAACTGAATCAGATTTTGTACTATTCGCAAGGGAAATTATTGACAGGTAAAAAAGCGAACGCACAACATTGGGTATTGTGCTAGTGTGGCTCGACAAACAAACATCAGCCAATTGCAAATCCAAGTTGTGGTTCGGGTGGACAAAAAACATTGAGCTTTAGTACTTAACTTCAACATCAGTTTTTAAATCAGCAGCGGCTGTGGGCGGCCGGAATTCTAATGCCACACCTGCACAAAGCCCTGCTCGTTTCGGATATATTTGCTTTAGGTACATTTTTATTGGACAAGGAGCAAAAGCAAAAAGTCCCCCTGGTATTTCAGTATATTCTACAATTACTGCAATGGGGTAATTTTGAATACACAGCTACTGAAATAAAATGATAAGGTTGTGAAGTAACAATTTTACTTGCAGGTCGTTTATAGGGCATCTAAATTGTATTGAATGATTGGCAAAGTTGGACACATGAAAAAGTCTATTCTACTATATCTTTTTTTTGTTCTGATTACATTCATCGGAATGTTATTTGGTAAAAGTTTGTCGCTACCGGGACTTCGGGTTTGGGAGATAACGAATGTCCTTCTCTTGTTATTAGGTGTTCCGGTAATCGCATTATTGTCGAAGGCAGGTCTTCCTCCTTTGTTCCGGTCTGAAGTGTCTTTGAGGAAAATACTGCTCCTTCCCATGCTGCTGGGCATTGGCTTTGGATTGCTCGACTTACTGGTGATCGAGTTGATATTGCCGCATCCGGCGCATACAAAACTGCCCCCTTATACACAGCCATTCCCCTATTCCCTGTTCCTCTATTTTTCAGGTGCTTTGGAGATTGAGGTCTTTTATAGATTGATTCCAATCACACTGGTAATGTATTTGTTCAACAACTATTGGGGGGGAAGGTATTCTAATCAGGCCTTTTGGATCATAGCGATACTCATTTCGCTGAGAGAACCATTGGAACAATGGCCGAGCGGTCCATCCTGGTTTGTTGTTTATTCGTTGGTCACCGGCTTTGCAATGAATTTTCTGCAGGCATGGTATTGTAGGAAGGAAGGATTCTTGGCTTCCTTATCAGTTCGCTGGGGCCATTATCTGATTTGGCACATTCTGAATGGAATGGTTATTGAGTTTTTTATCATTCAATGACTTTATATTCACTCCCCGACTGCCTTGAAGAAGGCTTCCAGCTTTCTTTCATCCAGCTTTCCTTCAGTTCGAACACCGCTGCAAAGATCTACGCCAAAAGGCTCTACTGTTTCTATGGCTTGTTTCACATTTCCCGGATGCAATCCGCCGGCAAGGAATACCGGTATGGAAATATTCTCTCTGATCTGTCGGCTCAATTGCCAGTTATGTGTTCTGCCGGTTCCTCCCAATTCTTTCACCGATAGGTTGGGATTGCCACTGTCTAATAAAATGGCATCCACCCATTGGCTGATTTCAATGGCTTCCTCAACAGAATCTTCGTTGATCACATGAATTACCTGCACAAGTTTAACATGGGGCAGCCGTTCTCTTATGGTAAGGTAATCGCGGTTGGGGAGTGCATCTACCAGTTGTATCGTTGTTGTATGTACTTTTTGGTGGTGCTCAATAATGTCTTGGGCGACGGTTTCACTCGTTAAGAGAAAGGTGGCGATGGGTGGAGGAACCATTTGTGCAATAGAATAGATGGCTTCATCGGTAATGACGCCGGGACCGCTGGGCATTTTGCCAACCAGCCCGAGCGCAGCAGCACCATATTGGATGGCGGTTACAACTTCTTCCCGGTTGCTGATACAACAAATTTTTACGCGGGGTTTTATCATACAAAGTTTGTGATGGCAATTAATATTTATCTAGCGAATTTTTGAAAGAAACAGCAGAGGCACCACATCAATTAATTCAAGTTGTTGAACCATCTGAAGAGTTCCCTGCTTGTATTTTTGAAAATGGGCAGATTGAATATGTGATTCATAAGCTGCCTTGCTGGCATAGGTTTCTATGATGGTAATTCTGTGGGGATGATTTTTTTCAGCCACAGCATACATCTGCAGAACCCCCGGCTCTTTTTCAATGGCTGCTTCCACTCCTTCTTTTAGAAAACTCATATAAGCCTTCAACTGACTTGAGTCCACCATAATTTTTGCCACTCGAACATAGGGTTCATTTGTTTGTGCTGATGCTGCTGAAAGCATGAAATAAATGCATATCAGCGAAAAGAAAATTTTATGTGTCATACCCGAATTCATGTTCTTTTTTATTCATGTATATTGCAATATAATGGCTTTTCATGCGGCTTTTCATAGTTTCATTTCTATTTCTTGTTGTATCGCTAACCCTCCCGGCCCAAACACCCAAAAGAGAATTACGCGGCAGCTGGATTTCTACGGTTTCCAATCTCGATTGGCCTTCCTCCCGTTCCTTAACGCCGGCGCAGCAACGTACAGAGCTGACGGCCTTGCTGGATCAATTGAAATCAGCCGGCATCAATACGGTTTTTTTTCAGGTAAGAAGCCAGTGTGACGCGGCTTATGTAAGTTCCATCGAGCCCTGGGCAGATATTTTCTCTACCTCCAACCTGGGAGCGGGGCCCAACCCTGTCTATGATCCCCTGCAATTTGCCATTGAAGAATGTAGGAAAAGAGGCCTTGAGATCCATGCCTGGTTCAATCCTTATCGTGCCGTTTCTAACTTTGGTAACATCAATAATTTTTCACCCAACCACATCGCCCGCCAACGCCCCGACCTATTATTGGCACAGGGATCCCTGCGCATTCTCGATCCCGGCATACCCGAAGTGCCGAATTATGTTATCAGGGTAGTGATGGATGTGCTGCGCCGTTACGATGTGGATGGTATTCACTACGATGATTATTTCTATCCCTATCCGCCCGGAACCGGTGTGACGCCCTTCAATGATGATGCTACATTTGCACAACACAACCGCGGTTTTCCCAATACAACCACCGGCAGAAATGATTGGCGAAGAGCGAATATCGACACCATCATCAAGCGAACCTATGATAGCGTGCGTGCGGTGAAGCCCTGGGTGAAGTTTGGGGTTTCTCCCTTCGGCATCTGGGCCAATGCCGGTTCAGTAACCGGTGGCTCTTCGACGACCGGCTTACAAAGTTTCAGCGCAATATATGCCGATAGCAGAAAATGGATGCAGAATGACTGGATAGATTACATGGTACCACAAATTTATTGGAGCATTGGATTGAGTGCAGCCAACTATTCCGTATTGGTACCCTGGTGGAATGCGCTTGGAGGAAGAAGACATTTGTACAGCGGTATGGCTGCCTACAAGATCAATACAGACAGTGATCCAAATTGGAACAATCCCGGACAAATTCCCGCTCAGATACAATTGAATCGGTCGAATAGCAATTTCAGCGGCTCGGTATTCTTCAGAGCGGCTAATATTCTGACCAATCCTAACGGTTTTAGGGACTCGCTGCGCAACAACTATTTTGCAAGACCTAGTTTACTGCCTGCCATGAGCTGGAAAGACAACATAGCTCCCCAATCTCCCTCAGCATTGTCAGGAAATGTTATTGGAACATCGGTGAGCTTGAGCTGGACTGCACCTCCTGCTACCTCTGTTGAGCTGGACAAGGCAAGACAGTATGTAGTGTACCGTTCCACGCAGACACCGGTAAATATTGCCGACGCATCCCTGATCAGATGGATTTCTCCGGTGGATACGCTTAGATATGTAGATGATGCTACTCCGGGGAATACGTATTATTATGTAGTCACTGCACTTGATCGACTCCACAATGAAAGTCCGGTATCCAATACTTTTTCGGCAACCATTCTTCCTACATCCATTTCAATACCGCCGTTGACTTCAGCGGTTCAGGGGCTGCAGGTATTTCCCAATCCACTGCAGCAGGAAGCATTCATCAAGTACCGATTGCAACAGGCCGCACGCGTACATATTCGGGTAACTGATCTGCAGGGTAAGACCATAGTGATTAGTAATCAAGGACTTCGTCAGACAGGTGAACACCAACATCGCGTAGCTGTTTCCTCCTGGTTGCCCGGCACCTATATCATTACATTGATAGCCGACAGGCACCAGATGAGCATATCGGTAGTGAAGCAATAAGTGGGAATTGCGTCCTTCTGTCCGGAGCCATTCCTAAGTATTTTTGGTCTTTTTTGTTTTCAATCTTTCCGCTCATCATTTAGTGCATCTTATCATGTATTGATTTGGCTAATTTCAATATATCG
>JBEIUM010000238.1:0-4015 GCA_040374385.1 Sediminibacterium sp.
CACATTCTTCTTGTCTTGATAGATAACCATTATACTTTTACCAAGTTCTTTGATGGTGTCACCTTTTATAAATTGGTCAGAGTTTTTTTTCTGATTAGAGGTTTGTCCATTGCATGATGTCAACAGAGAAATGGTACTTAGAAATAAAAGTATATTCAATTTCAATGTCGTCTTTTTGATGATTGCAGAGTTGTCATAGAGTTACCACTAACTATTTAGCATTTTATTTGCCGTTTTTTCATGATGATTAAAATTAATATAAAAATGGCAAATAAAATGTAGTTGAACGAAGCCGATTTATGGGGATTTTAAACCGGAACGGTACTTTGTAAGGCAGCAAACCGGCAGGGAGGTCGACATTTAGGTGTAAAAATTTCTTATAATCGGGCCATTTTGCATTTTTGCAAAGGGTTGTTAATTCATGAAAATACATACCTTTTCCAATACGATTACTCGTTTATTTTTTGGTATGGTATTCAAAGAGCTTTTTGATGATATTTTAGTCGGGGTCTCTTGTTTTTACCGGAATTGCAATAAAGCTACCCTTTTTACATGTAGAACAGATATGCGGGTCTTTATTAGTCAACATCCTAAATACTTCATAAGCACTGAGCCCCTCTAATTTTGGTAATATATTTTCCTGGTTAAGTAGTGTGCTACATTGGATTACATTCTCCTGCAAGTTTCGCAGCGACATAAACCCATAATATCGTATTTTACTAAATCTTAACGGCAACACATGTTGTAAAAAACGGCGAATAAATTCATCCTGGTCCAATGTCATTTTTTTCCTGCTGCCTGCCGATTTATAATCTTTGTACCAAAAAGAAACCTTCCCCCCTGTATGGTCAATTATCCGTTCATTAGCGATTGCCACTCTATGGGTGTAATTTCCCAGATAATTGATCAAGTTTTGAGGGGTATTAAAGGGCTTCTCACTATATACAACCCAATTAGTTGCGTAGCACTTTTCTTTTATCGCCTTAAAACTGCTAATCTGCTGGGGTAGTCTGATAGATTCTTTGTCAATAGCTTGCTGTAAAGCATTACAAAGAATACCCCTAAAAACAGCACTAAGTACTTTAACAGGTAAAAAGTATTTTTTATTAGAATGGATCCATTCCTGCTGATCTTCAGAAAACCCTCCGGCAGGAACTATCATATGAATATGTGGGTGGTACACCAATGTTTGTCCCCAGGTATGCAAAATAGCAACTGCACCAGTATTAGCACCCAGATAGCGGGTATTTTTTGCACATTGTATAAGCGTTTTTCCGGCTGCTCTAAATAATAAATCATAAGCAGGTTTTTGATTCATATAAAAAAGCGCATTCAGGCATTCCGGAATAGTAAATACTATATGAAAGTATTTTACCGGCGGAAGATTTCCGGAGAGCTTGTCAATCCATTTGGCTTTTTTTATAAACTGACATTTGGGGCAGTGCCTATTTCTGCAAGAATTGTAAGCTTGTCGTGTATTTGAACATGTATTACATACTTGTAAATGCCCACCCAATTGTGAAGTTCGGCATGCAGTTATGTCATAGATGGCTTTTTTTTGAATTGCAGAATATTTTTCTGATGCAATAAAATCAGCAGCCCGACTGGAAACAATGCTAGCCAGGTCGACGGGTGTTCGATTATTTCCCATACAGTCAAATATTCATTGTCTCAATGGGGGAAGTAACCTTTCCGGGAGTTACAGTGGTGAGATGCAAATAAATGGAGGTTGTTTTAAGTGAAGTATGACCCAGCAATTCCTGTATAAGGCGTAAACTCACTCCTGTTTCTAATAAGTGAGTTGCAAATGAATGTCTGAGTGTGTGCGTTGAGACTTCTTTCGTTATACCCGCTTTACTTGCACTATTTTTAACGATTTGATCCAGTGTTCTTTCAGAAATACAGGTTCCTTTCCGTCCCTGGGGTTCAAAGAGATAGGTACTTGGTCGTTCTCTTTTATAATATTCTCTCAATACTTCCAGGGTCTTGGGTGCAAGAATAGTCTGACGGTCTTTTCTGCCTTTGCCTTGTACAACCTTTACAACCATTCTTTCCGAATCAATTGCTTTGGGTTTCAATTGAAGAAGTTCCATTTTTCTTATTCCCGATGAATACATCAACATAAGCATTGCCCTATGCTTTAAATTTGATGTATGGAAAATCAAACTTTCTATTTCCTTTACAGAAAGAACAACAGGCAATTTTTTTTCTCGGCGAGGTCTTTTAATCTTTATATCCTCCCATGGTCTTTTGAGTACATCCTGAATATAGATTTTAAAGGCACTGATATTTTGGTTGATAAACGATGTTGATTTCTTTTGATGAACCAACAAATAATGTAAAAATGATTTTAGCTCAGATTCCGATATTTGATCCAGTGGTTTGTTCAGCCTTGTCTCCAATGCCATCATGCATTCACAATAATTGGTAATGGTTCTTGAGCTGTAATTTCGGTAAGCTAATTCTTGCTTTAATTGAAGAACGGATTTTGAAAGTTCTCTTTTCATTTGATTAATTTTTAAGGTTTGATAAACACTTAAATTAATCAGAGAATTACCGATTTGTGAAAATCGGTTTAGTTCAACTAGCTTATACCCGCTACTCTATAGCGCATATACATCCAAAAAAGGTAGATATGCGCATGTTTGTAGCGGGATATTCAAATGTAATTATTTTATTATAAATCATCAAAAGGACTTTTTATCTGCTGCAAACTCTTTGTACTCACATGTGTGTATATCTCTGTGGTCTTGCTACTGCTATGCCCCAATAACTCTTGTATATACCTTAAATCTGTTCCACTCTCCAATAAATGAGTGGCATAACTGTGCCGCAGCCAATGCAGAGTAACCGGTCGCCGGATTCCTGCTTTTTTAACCGCATTTTTCAATACCTGTTGCAAACTGCGGGCATCATAGGCTTCCCCGGCCACCTGCCCTTCAAATAAAAACTTTTTAGGGCGATAACTTTTGTAATACTCCCGCAACATTTCCAAAATTTTGGCACTTAGTGGCACTACCCTATCCTTTTTTCCTTTTGCATTTTTTATGATAATCAATCCCCGGCTCGAATCAATATGTGCCGGTTGCAACACCAATAATTCTCCACATCGTAATCCGCAACTGTACAATACACTTAACATCACCCGATGCTTCTGGTTAAGCGGGGCTAATAAAATGCTTTTTACTTCCTCCTTACTCAAAACATTGGGCAAAACCCGCCCCCGCCTGGGCCGATGTATATCTTCAATTTCTACTGCAGATTTTTTTATTACCCGAAAAAATAATTTAATAGCATTTACCACCTGATTCTGATAGGATGCCGATAACCCACGCTGTAAAATGTATTGGTTATTATAATCTATTATGTCCTGATTACTCAGGCTCTCAATAGTTTTCGAGTTTGTAAATTTCAAAAATGATTGTAATGCATCCGTATAGGTACTCACCGTGTTGTTACTGTATCGTTTCGAACGTAACCAGGCCGTAAATTGCTCAATAGCAACAAGGCCCTCTACACTTGGTAAACTCGCCCTCTTCAAAGGAACCTCGAATTGCTGTCTGTTATTATCTGTATCAGGTAGATGCCATGCCCCTAGCGTTCTACTCCACCGAGCACCTGCAATTTTTTTTATCCAATCATTCAACTGTGCATCCTTTTCAAAAAAAACGACAATTCTGTCTTCTTTTTTATACCTGATTGATTTTGCATTCCATTTCATAAACAATTTGACAAGTTTTTATCTGCTTTTCTTTGTCAAATTGGTATTTATTTCAAAGCTTTCCAACTACAACCACTTCAGTCTCTAATATTCAAATAATTCGTTGCAATGTGTTAATTACCTGATTATCAATCAGATTTACTGAAAAAATCGTATTCAGATAGGCTGTTTTGAAAATTTACTAACAATTGGAAAAAAACATTTACAACTCATTCCATTATTGCCATTTCTTGTGAGTACCAGAAATTGATTACCTTTTTAAACCGAAACTAAAAAGTTTGCATTGGGTAGTGA
>JBEIUM010000118.1:0-7573 GCA_040374385.1 Sediminibacterium sp.
CGTCTCAAAACATTTCGGCAATATATCCGATGGTCACTCCCGATTGGGGCTGCCTGTATCGTTGGGGGGTACTATTTTTTCCCTGGTCAGTATTCAGTATTCTTTTATTGTATCATCCTTGCCGGATTTTTTTTATCGGTAGCCGCTTTGGGTTACCTGTTTACCAGATTTACAGAAGATGAAGTGACCGATTTAACACAGGATCCGGTAGGATGGGTCGCAGTGGGGGTGGTTGTTTTCTTTTCTGGCGTCAGCATCGTTTTTTCCCTCTATGAGTTCATTCAGCTGAAACGCATCACGCTCTGGGGAGAACCGATTTATACCCTGGTTCCCCGTTTGCTTAGTTTGTTTTTATACAGTTGTATATCTATCGCCATTATCACATGCAGGAGAATTATCCCATCGTTATCGGCATCCTGATTGCAACGGCCTTTGTCTCGCTGTTTGCTTTCATGCTACTGCTGTTGATATTGCATTACAGCAGAAAAAAGCAGCGACTGATTTATGAACGACGACTGATGGAGGAAAAATACCGACGCGAGCTGGAGCAGGTAGAGCGGGAGGTACAGGAGCATACTTTCCAAATGATTGCACAGGATATACACGACAATGTTGGGCAGCAATTAAGCCTGGTGAAACTGAACCTTAGCATTCTAACTATGGAGAACAAGCAACTGCAATCCCTGCACGACATCCGCGACCAGGTAGCAGAGGCCATTCAGCAGTTGCGACAGATCAGCATGGGATATCAGGGCGACCGTTTACTGGAGAGCGGGTTGCCTGCCGGCATTAGCTTGCTGGTCGAGCAGTTACAAAAAACCGGTAAGTTTCTGATTCGATTTGATTATGCCGGATGTCAGATGGATATACATCCCAATCATAGCTTGTTTATCTATCGCATTTTTCAGGAAATCATTCAAAATATAATCCGGCATTCCGGTGCTACCGCTATCGATATTGAATTGACTGAATCTCCGGAAGCATACCGATTACGAGTGAACGATAATGGTATCGGCTTTGACAGGGACGAAATAAAATCACGCAATGGATTGGGGTTAAGAAGCATACACCAGCGCGCATCGCTGATTGGTGCGGATGTGCAGATGCATAGTGCGCGCGGTCGGGGTACTACTATAATACTGACGTATAAAAAAATATCCGATGATAACACTGGCATTGGTAGATGATCATACCATGTTGCGAAAAAGTATGGCAGCTTTGTTGGAATTGATGGGGGGATTCCGAATTATTTTTCAGGCATCTGATGGACGAGAATTAGTTGATTATCTCAGCAGCAATACCTGGCCGGATCTGGTATTGATGGATGTATCGATGCCGGTGATGAGTGGTCCGGAGACTACCCGCTGGCTGAGGGAGCACTGTCCTGAAATAAAAGTGGTAGCTCTCAGTATGGTACGGAGTGAAAATACCATCATTCGAATGATGAGTAGTGGAGCAAGGGCTTATTTACTGAAAGATGTAGAGCCCGAAGAATTGGTACGTATGCTGCAGGAGGTACACCAGCATGGCTATGCCCATAATGAGATGGTACCCCTGCCGGTAAAAACCTATACGGCAGGTGCACCGATACAGCTCAGTGCACAGGAAAAGCAGTTCATGCAATGGGTCTGCGCTGAAAAATCACATAAAGAGATCGCTGAATTGATGCAGTTGAGTCCGCGCACCATCGATGGCTATCGGGATAGCCTTCTGCGGAAACTAGGGGTGAATTCAAGGGTGGGTATAGTTATGTATGCCCTGCAAAATGGTATTGTACCATTATAATAGTTGCTTTCAAATTTCAGGGTTTTTCCTGTTTTCTGTTTTTACTTAACTATATAGGTTTGTCTTGTATATTTTATAAGGCACTAGGTTCATTGTTAAGCTGAATAGGGCGGGAACTTCCTTTGAATCCTGGGGGGGATTTAACTGGACTGGTTCCCGTTCTTCTTTTTTATAGCTTATTCAGTGTGGCAGCAGCTACGTTGGCAACACGCTCCCCGTCCATCGCTGCACTTACGATACCGCCGGCATAGCCTGCCCCTTCCCCGCAGGGATAAAGATTGTGTATTTGGGGGTGGCAAAGTTTCTCAGCATCGCGCGGAATACGGACAGGTGAGGAGGTTCTGCTCTCCGTTGCCACCAGCACGGCATCTCGGGTAAAATATCCCCTCATTTTTTTATCGAACTTTTTAGAGGCTACGCGTAGGGTATCAGAAATGAAGGAAGGTAACGTGTCGGATAGATCGGAAGAAACAATCCCCGGAATATAGCTACAAGCGGGTAAACTGGCAGAAACCTTACCTGCCACAAAATCTGTCATTCGCTGTGCCGGGGCGGCGAGATTACTGCCGCCAGCAGCAAAAGCCTTTTTTTCGACGGCTTCCTGAAAATGTAGTAGCAGTAAGGGGTTATTTGAGTGCTGCTCACCCATCCCCAAATATCGGAGGGCATCTGGAACCCCCACTTGCACGACGAGACCGCTATTGGCAAAAGGATTATTTCGTTTACTCGGGCTCCAGCCATTTACTACCAGCTCACCCGGGGCCGTGGCAGCAGGTGCGATGATACCTCCCGGGCACATGCAAAAACTGAATACGCCCCGGTTATTTACCTGTTCAACCAAACTATAAGAGGCGGGTGGCAATAAAGCATTCCTGACGGGAGAATGGTATTGTATCGAGTCGATGAGAACTTGTGGATGTTCAATTCTCACCCCCAGTGCAAATGGTTTCGCCTCCAGTTGCCAATGATGTTGATGAAAGAGTTCAAAGATATCGCGGGCGGAGTGGCCGGTGGCCAGAATAACTGCATCAGCAGAAAATCGCTCCCCGGTTTGGGTAATTACTTCTTTCACCTCCTCGTTTTGAACAACCAGGTCGGTTACCCTTTTTTCAAAGAGGAATTGTCCGCCTGCACTCAAAATCGCCTGCCGCAAAGCAGTGATGATGCGGGGTAGTAGATTAGTGCCAATATGGGGGTGTGACTGGTACAGGATCGCATCGGGGGCACCTAGCTGATGAAAAATCTGTAAGATGCGTTGTACATTTCCCCGCTTACTGCTGCGGGTATATAATTTACCATCGCTGTATGTTCCGGCACCTCCTTCACCGAAACAATAATTACTGTCGGGGTGCACTTTGCCTGTTCTGTTGAGTGCAGCCAGGTCGCGTCTTCTGGATTGAACATCTTTGCCACGTTCCAGTAGTATTGGTCGGATACCTTTTTCTATCAACTGGAGTGCTGCGAAGAGTCCTGCCGGTCCGCTCCCGATGATAATCACTGTTGGAGCGTTGCCGGGCAGCGTTCGCCAGATGATGGGCTCATAAGGGTAGGGGGGCATGGGTTCGTCGATGAATACATCGATCGCCATGTGCACTTGCAGCTGCCGGGTATTACGGGCATCGAGCGATTCCTTTCTTTTGATGAAGCCTGAAATGCTGCTAACGGGAACAGCCAGTTCCGCAGCAATCTGCTCTATGAGTTGGGTTGTATGAAATGCAATCGCCGGAGGCAACTGCAGTCGGAGGGACTTTATCATGTCGGTTAGGTATCTATCCTAAAAACAAACAAATGACGGGTCAATCATCAAAAGGGGAGGTCATCCAACTGCTCGGTGGGAGAGGGGGGCATGTCGTTGTAAGTAACCTCATCCTTATTACCTGCGGCAGCATTCATTTTCACAGTTTCAATTTTCCAGGCGTCCAGGTTGGTGATATAACCTTCCCTGCCATCCCGGCTCCAGCGGCTTCCTTTGATGTTAAAAAATACTTTTACCTCATCACCCAGGTTGAATCGGTCTGGTAACCCGGTTTTATCCTGAACACACTGAAACTTGATGAAGTTGGTAATGGTTCTGCCATTGATATCTTCAGCTTTCTCTACTACAAATTCCCTGGTTTTAAAAGTTTCGGAACGCTGCACCGTATCCATTTTGGCAACCAGTTTGCCGATCAGTTCGTAAGACATATTCGAAGGTTTAATCAACAAAATTACTCTTTTTTTACGGGATGTTGCCGGTAAAAAATACGTAATCGCGGGGGGGATGGGTGGACTAATTTTCCGGTAATGAAAAGGCAAAGGCTGGGATGGATCGGAATGATACTTTGGGCCTACTTTTCGGGTGTCGTTCAGCAGGATATACCACTCTCACAATCAGCGGATATCAAGCAAAAAAGGAACTTGATTCGACGGGTTCCCTACATCAGCTGCTGGCGCGAGCCAAAAATGAGCTGAATGATTCGCTCGCCAAAGTCATAGCATTTTCCGTGCAAGCTTATCGGCAACAACCCAATGTGTATACCCTCGAAAATTGGGTGGCGGATGCTGTAAAATTTACTGCAGAAAAAATGGTGTTAACGCCAGTAGATCTGGTGCTGATTTCCCGCGCTGCGGTCGGGAAATGGTTACCGAAGGGGAACATACGCTTGCAGGATTTTTTTCAGCTGATTCCTGATAATTATAGGTGGATCATCCACCGGGTCAGGGTAGATACCCTGGAGATATTATTAGATAGTGCCCTACGAAAAAATGGCTTCGGTATTGCCGGTGGTACCCTAATGCGTGACAGCAATGGAAGGATTCAACTCAAAGTCGGGGGAAAGGTTCTTCATCCCAACACTCATTTACATCTTATAATTCTTCATCGACTTTCTTACCAGCCAGCGAATGAAAATTTTGTACCAATCTTCCCCATACTGTATAAAGGTACCCTGCTGCGCGATGCAGTGATCTTTTATGCGACATCTTTTACGCATGCCGGACAACCCCTAAAAATCTCCATTGAAAAACGAATCGATGTACAATAAGAACAGACGGAATTTTATTCAACAATCTTTTTCATGGTTGACTGGCATGTGTATGAATTACCCTGAAAAAGTCTTGATTGATGTCCCTGAACCAACTCGGCGGCTGGTGATTTTACATACAGGTGGATTAATGGATAGATTGGGGTCGATTCCTAAGGTGGCAGACGGACTGACAGGCATGGATAGGTTGGTGGACCGGGCATCGTTCATCAGTCGCATCCGGGCGGAAGGCAATTCCTTATTATTATTCGATGTCGGCGATATATTTCAGCCTGGCCCCTCCTTTGACCTATTGAGCAATCCGCCAGAGCCATTAGCGATGTCGTTCATGGGCTATAATGCTGCCGTACCGGGTGCCCGTGATCTGGCTGCCGGGCCAGTGCTGCTGGCTAAAAAATGGGAAAAAGCCAATTTCCCCTTGGTAGCATGTAATTATATAGCAACAGACACACCGCTGGAGCAATTTATACATCCCTTTATCATTATTGAGCGAAGCAATTTGCGCGTGGGAGTAACAGGTGTCACTTGTATGCTGGATAATTACGCTCCATTGGATGCTGCAGGCGGATCTGATTTAATATCTCCAATCATTGGTTTGAATAAAACAGCTGCCTTGTTGAAGGCAATGGGTTGTCAACTGATTATTTGTTTATCACAACTGGAGCCTGCCTCACGGGAGAAAAAAATAAACAATGCCATGTTGGCAAAAGAGAGTAAGCAAGTAGATTTAATCATCGGTGGACAAAGCTATCAGCCTTATACTGGCCCTCGTACATATATAAATAAAGTAGGAAAAAAAACAGTTGTTAGCCAGGTAGGTTGGGGCGAGCAGGTAATCGGACGAATTGACATTAGTCAACCCGGGAGGGGGGTAATAAATCGCTGAGTTTTAAGGATGTATTCCCTGTAAAAAAAAAGGAAAATAAAAAATTTTTTTTTCAACATAAAACCTACATATTCGCATTCCCAAGTTACTTTTTTTGAGTTTTCCACAATTTGAAAAAAGTGTAACTTACCAGAATAATCAACATTCATTAACTCTATATAAATTCTTTTTCATCTTATGGCTAAAAGTGCGGAATCAGTTTGGTTGAACTGCTTGAGTATAATAAAGGACATCGTGGAGTGGCAGCATTTCAAGACTTGGTTCGAGCCCATTAAGCCATTAGAGTTAAAAGGTAATGTTTTACTCATACAGGTTCCCTCACAATTTTTCTTTGAATACCTGGAAGAGCACTATGTTAATCTCCTGGCAAAAACGTTGAAGCGTGAATTGGGTAAGGAAGCCCGTTTGGAATACCGTATTTTGGTAGACAGTGGCAATGCCCGTGCTGGCTCAATGGATGTTCCTGCCAGTCACATGAAGACTTACAACAACAATGAGATGAATTTTCCGCTGGTAATAGATAATCCAGTGAAAAATCCCTTTGTTATACCGGGTCTGAAGAAGATGCAGATTGACCCCCAGCTGAATCCTATTTATACTTTTGATGCATTTGTGGAGGGGGACTGTAACCGGGTAGCTCGTCGGGCCGGAAAAACGGTTGCCGAAAAGCCGGGAAACAACTCCTTCAATCCACTGGTCATTTACGGTGGGGTTGGATTAGGAAAAACACACCTGGCACAAGCCATCGGAAATGAGGTAAAGCGGTTGCATCCCTCCAAGGTGGTTTTGTATGTAAGCAGTGAAAAATTCATCAATCAGTTTCAGGACCATAGTCGTAACAATGCCATTAATGATTTTATACATTTTTATCAGTTGATTGATGTTTTAATCATTGATGATGTTCAGTTCTTCAGTCGGGCGGAGAGAAGCCAGGATGCTTTTTTTGCCATCTTCAACCATCTTCATCAGAGTGGTAAGCAGTTGGTGCTCACTTCAGATAAGGCCCCCAAGGATCTCGACGGCATGCAGGAAAGATTGCTGAGTCGTTTCCGTTGGGGATTGAGTGCCGATCTTCAGATACCCGATTATGAGGTGCGCATTGAGATATTGGAGAAGAAGATGAAGAATGATGGTCTTGAGATGCCCCGTGATGTGGTTAAATACGTAGCATATAATATTAATACCAATGTTAGGGAGTTGGAAGGGGCTTTGATATCACTTTTGGCACAGTCGAGCCTGAATAAGAAGGAAATTGATGTTGAATTGGCCAAGAAAGTGTTGCGGAATTTTGTAAAAACCAGCAGCAAGGAGATTACGATTGAAGCCATTCAGAAAATGGTATGTGAATATTTTGATGTTTCATACGATAAGTTACTGCATAAGACCCGGAAGCGGGAGATTGTGCAGGCTCGACAGATTACTATGTACCTGGCCAAGGCATTCACTAAGAATTCGCTGAAGAACATTGGTGAGCATTTTGGTGGCCGGGATCATACCACGGTTATTCACTCCTGCCAGACGGTAAAAGACCTGATGGATACAGACTCGTTTTTCCGTGAAAACGTGATGGAATTGACACAAAAGGTTCAGCTAGCTGCTATGTAAGGCGATATTTACCTTTGTTCATCAAGATAGATTGCTTTTCAGGACACTTATTTTTGGCTATTCACTGAATGAAAATTATTTTTGCACCCCCTGCAAAGGGAAACGGTGAGGTGGGTGAGTGGCTAAAACCAGTAGTTTGCTAAACTGCCGTACGGGTCAAACTGTACCGAGGGTTCGAATCCCTCCCTCACCGCAAAGGGGCACTAGCCCACGGGAAGTAGCGCAGGCCGGTAGCGCACCTGGTTTGGGACCAGGGGGTCGCAGGTTCGAATCC
>JBEIUM010000333.1:0-1857 GCA_040374385.1 Sediminibacterium sp.
AGCGCTGGTTGTTATGAGAATCATTTCAGGAAAATGGGGAGGGCGTCGCATTGCCCCGCCGGCACATATGCCACATACCAGGCCAACCACCGATATGGCACGCGAGGGCTTATTCAATATTTTAGCCCATCGGATCCATTGGCAGGAAGTACGTTCCCTTGATCTGTTCGGCGGTACAGGCGCTATCAGCTACGAGCTGGCTTCCCGCGGTGTACCCGAGTTGGTGATCGTAGAGAAAGACCCCACCATGCATAAGTTCATTGAAACGAATTTACAGAAACTGGGCGCCACCGGATTTCAGGTGCTTCGGATGGATGTTTTCGCTTATCTGACTGCTGCGACTCAACCGTTTGATTTTATTTTTGCCGGACCGCCCTATGCACTCACAACAATTGATGACATACCTGCTATCATCATCCGCCGTCAACTCATTACATCCGGTGGATATTTTGTGCTCGAGCACACCCCCCGTAATAATTATGAAAAATTTCCGGGATTTGCTTTTCAGCGCAATTACGGCACGACCGTTTTCTCCTTTTTCCAGCAGCCTGCTCCATAAATGTATACCTAACTTTCCATGTTAGTACCAGCCTCCAAAGAACAGATCAGAAAGCATTTCCGCGAGAAGCGCGCACAGCTTTCACCCGGGGAACAGGCAGCATTGAATGCCGGACTGGTACAGCAACTGCAACAGGCTGTACAAGAACCCCTGTCTTGTATCTTATCTTTCTGTTCCCTGCAGGCATGGGGTGAACCCGACGCCATTTCCTTGACCCTTGTTCTTCAGGAAAAATTTCCTGCAGCCGTGGTGGCTTATCCGAAAATATATGATCTAAAAGGGCACATGGAAGCCATCGTTCCTGCACCCGGTACCGGAATGATTCCCGGAAACTGGAATATTCCTGAACCGGCAGCTGGTGCAATCCTTGACCCTGAAAAGATTGACCTGGTGCTGGTGCCCTTACTTGCTTTCGATCTGCAAGGACAAAGAGTCGGGTATGGTAAAGGCTATTATGATCGTTTTCTTCAACGCTGTCGCCCTGATACAATCAAACTGGGCATATCTTTTTTTGATCCGGTGAATCGCATAGAAGATACCGGCCATTTTGACGTACCTTTAAGCCGTTGTATTACTCCCGGTCGTCTCTATGAATTTTAATACGATTTTCCTGAAATCTTTTCGGGTGCTGCTGTTGCCGCTGGCAGGACTCTATGGGGGAATTGTCAGATTGAGAAACTGGCTTTTTGATAAAAAATATTTGCCATCTTCTACTTTCCACTTTCCCCTCATAACGGTCGGTAACCTGGCTGTTGGTGGTACCGGCAAATCGCCCATGGTTGAATACATCCTCTCGATTTTACATCGGCAATTTAATCTGGCTGTTTTGAGCAGGGGGTATAAACGCAAAACAAAAGGTTATGTGCTTGCCGAGAAAAATTCCACAGCACTTGAACTGGGTGATGAACCCATGCAGTTTCATATAAAATACCCGGATGTGGCCGTCGCTGTATGTGAAGAGCGCCTGGTCGGGATATCTTATTTGTTGCAAGATATTCCGGGCTTGCAGGCTATCGTGCTCGACGATGCTTTTCAACATCGTGAAGTGGTTTCCGGACTCAATATTATTCTCACGGAATATGCCAATCTCTACTGCGATGATTTCTTTCTGCCAACAGGTGATTTGCGCGATGAAAAGAAGGCAGCCGAACGAGCAGAGATAATTGTGGTGACTAAATGTCCACCCGATCTTTCGCCTGAAGAGAAACAAAAGATCATTCGTCGACTGTCACCCTTACCGCAGCAAAGGGTATTTTTTACTTCCATCGAATATGCTACGCCTTATCATATTTTCAATC
>JBEIUM010000015.1:0-24048 GCA_040374385.1 Sediminibacterium sp.
CACATTCTTCAATAGGTCGGCAAAAGCACGAAGTGGATGTACAATCACATAGTCATAGATTTCATCTACATACCATTTATTGGCGAGCAATCCGGTAGCAGGCTCATCCCCTGTTTTTTCTTTTCCGGCGGTGCGGATGGCGAATAGAATCGTGAGTGAGATGGCTACTGTAGCACCTACTACCATTCCCCATTCCTGGGCAACAGAGAGATGCGCATGTTCTTTCGCTAATTCATGTGACTGAGCGAAGATGGGTGAGAGGAAATGTTCCAGCCGGTGTGCGTCAGCAATCATCCAGGCAGGAAAACCTATCCAGCCTCCTGCTACTGACAGCGCTGCCAGCACAATCAGGGGCAACAACATGGGCCAGGGACTTTCATGAACGGGGTGTGCTGCATCGTCTTTGTACCGGGCTTCGCCGAGGAAGGTAAGGGTATAGAGACGGAACATATAAAATGCAGTCATCAGTGCGCCGGCAAGTCCGAATATATAATAAGCAGGATGTGAAAGGAAGGCCGCAGCTAATATTTCATCTTTGGAGAAGAAGCCGGATAAGGGAGGAATACCTGCAATCGCCAGACAGCCGATTAAGAATGTAAAGTGTGTTACGGGTAATTTTTTACGCAAGCCTCCCATTTTACGAATATCCTGCTCATGGTGCATTGCATGAATCACAGAACCGGCACCCAGGAACAACAGCGCTTTGAAGAAGGCATGGGTCATCACATGAAATACTGCACCTGTATATGCACCAACACCCAAACCCAGGAACATATATCCGAGCTGACTAACTGTAGAGTATGCCAGCACTTTCTTAATATCATTTTGACGAAGTGCTATCGAGGCAGCGAACAACGCCGTAGCAAGTCCGGTAATGGCCACCACACATTGTGTAAGCGGTGCCATGGAATAAAGCAGGTTGGTGCGCGCGATCATATAAATACCTGCAGTTACCATGGTAGCCGCGTGGATCAATGCCGATACGGGTGTGGGGCCCGCCATTGCATCAGGTAACCAGGTATACAGGGGTATTTGTGCGCTTTTACCCATCGCACCCACAAACAACAGCAGGGTGATCGCTGTGATGTCGCTGCTGCTCAATTTTGATATCCCTTCCAATACCCCGGCATATTCGGTGGTTCCTACTTTGCTGATGATCCAGAAAATGGCCAGTAGAAAACCGAGATCGCCAATACGATTCATCACAAATGCCTTACGGGCAGCATAATTATAATCAGGATTGGAAAACCAGTAACCAATCAGTAGATAAGAACAAAGACCTACACCTTCCCAGCCGATGAACATGATCACAAAACCGGAACCCATTACCAGCAGTAACATGGAGAAGACAAACAGGTTCAGGTAAGCGAAATAGCGGGCGAAATGATGTGGTGCCTCCTCGTGCATGTAGGAGGTAGAATAAAGATGTATCAGGGTACCGATGCCTGTGATGATGAGCAGAAACAATGCTGAGAGCTGATCTACCTGAAAAGCAAAAGGTATGCTGAGGTCATCGGTACGCAGTAAATAAAAAAGCGTATCCACACCACTACCGCCATTCAATACTTGCTGGAAGAGATAACAACTCACCAGAAAAGACAGAAATACGGCACCGGTGCCAATCGAACCGCTGGCTGTGCGAGAGAGTTGGTTTCTACCCAATCCGTTGATCAGAAAACCAAGGAGCGGGAAAAGTGGTACCAAAAATGCTGCGTGACTCATAGTAAACTCTCTTTGATTCGAAGATGATCTGTTACGATTCGTTTTTAGTTTTTCAGACGATTGAGGAAATTAATATCCACCGAATGAATGTTTCTATACATCATCACAATGATGGCCAACCCTACACTTACTTCCGCCGCAGCAACCACCATGATAAAAAACACAAATATTTGTCCGTCTGCCCCCACCATGTTCACGCCACCAGAGCCTCCGGTTACAGAGCCGTGGTGCATTTTAGAGAAAGCTACCAGCAGCAGATTGACTGCATTCAGCATCAACTCTATGCACATAAATATAATAATGGCGTTGCGGCGAGTCAATACGCCTACGACGCCAATGCTGAATAATGCGAGACAGAAATAGATATAATAGTTAACCGGCATATGCTGTTTTTAAACGGTTCAATTTTATTGTGTGCTATCTTTTTTACCCAGCACCACGGCACCTACCATCGCACTCAGGAACAATGCACTGGTCAATTCAAACGGTAATACGAAATCGCTGAACAGTACCCTACCCAATTCCTTGATCAATCCAATATTGCCTTCCTTCAGTTGTACAGTTTTGTTCGTCATCTCGGGTGCCTGACTTGCCAGCGATACCAACATGATCAGGAAGCAACCACCTGCTACTACTCCCGCCAGTTTCATCCAGATGTGTTTGCCGGGTTCAGCAGAAGAGTTGAGGTTCATCAACATGATCACAAAAAGGAACAATACCATGATGGCACCGGCATAAACGATCAGGTTCACAATCGCCAGAAACTGTGCATTGAGCATGATATAATGTCCTGAAATCGCAAAGAATACAACAATCAGCCAGAGCACACTATGCACGGGATTTTTACTGAGTAATACCATCAGGGCAGCGAATACTGCTAGTCCACTGAGCAGGTAAAACAAAATTTGAATGATACTCATAGTCTCTTATATAATGCACCGGTTTTATCCGGCTATTTTTTATGCTTCCTGGTTCAATCCTTTCGCTTTCGCATATGCTTCCGGCTCATTTATCGGATGCGGTATCAACAGTTCATCTTTGCCGTAGATGAATCCTTTCCGGGTAAAATTAGCGGGAGCAAATGTTTCACTCAGGTAAATGGCATCTTTCGGACAAGCCTCTTCACATAAACCACAGAAGATGCAGCGCAGCATATTGATCTCATATTTGGCTGCATATTTTTCTTCCTTGTACAGATTTTCTTCACCCGGCAATCTTTCTGCCGCTTCCATGGTTATGGCTTCGGCCGGACAAGCGACTGCACAAAGTCCGCAGGCAGTACAATTTTCTCTTCCCGCTTCATCGCGATTGAGTACATGTAATCCACGAAATACCGGACTAAAAGGTCGCTTTTCTTCGGGATAACGAACTGTCGGATTTTTCTTGAATATATGCGAGAAGGTGATCATCATACCTTTCAGTATGGCCGGCAAATACAAACTCTCCATAAAGGAAAGTGGCTTTCTGCTGACTTCGCGTGATCGATTGGTGAGTGATTGCATAGCTTGGTATCATTTAAGCCAGCCTTGCGGCCGGCAATATTTTATTTTTGAAAGAATCCGGTTATGGTTTGCCAGCTACCTTCCTGTTTCATCAAAATGAAAATACCTGTCAAGAGCATATTTACCAATGCCAGTGGTATCAGTTTCTTCCAGCCCAGGTTCATCAATTGATCATACCGAAAACGGGGGATCGTCCAACGAATCCACATGAAGAGGAACAGGAAGCAAACAATCTTCGTCAACAGTGCGCCCAATCCCAATACAGCAGCCAGGTTAGCAGATAAGGTAGACTCGTCGAGGAAAGGAATATCATAGCCTCCAAAGAAAAGACAGGCCATGACTGCACTGCTCATGATCATGTTTACATATTCAGAGAAAAGATAGAAGCCCAGTTTCATGGAGGAATATTCCTGGTGATATCCGAAGTTCAGTTCACTCTCAGCTTCAGGCAAATCAAAGGGGGTACGATTACATTCAGCCAGGGCACAGATGAAGAAGATGAGAAAGCCCAGCGGCTGATAGGCAATGTTCCACAAAGAACCGGGTGCCATTTGCTGATCAACGAGGGTGCGTAAACTCAACGAACCACCCAGCATCAGTACGGCAATCAGCGAGAGACCCATGGCCAGCTCGTAGCTGATGGCTTGTGATGCACCGCGCAGAGCCGCCATCAACGAGAATTTATTGTTGGAGGCCCAACCTCCGATCATGATGCCATAAACACCCAGGCTCACAACGCCAAAAACGTAGAGAATTCCGATATTGATATCTGCAATTTGCAGGTCGATTTTACGACCAAATAATTCTAGGTGGCTACTCCAGGGAATCACAGCACAGGTCATCAATGCAGCTGTCATAGCGAGTGCAGGGCCCAATATAAAAAGTGCCTTATTTGCACTGCCGGGAATAATCTCCTCCTTCATCACCAGCTTCAATCCATCCGCGAAGGGTTGCAGCAGTCCCAATGGTCCCGCTCTTTCCGGTCCGGGTCTGTCTTGCAGCACGGCAGCCACTTTTCGCTCGGCAAAGGTGGTATATAAGGCAATGCCCAAACTGGCCAGTACGATAACGATGATCAATACCAGCTTTTCAATTACCAATAAAACATCCAACTGCAATAAAGTCATACTTCAATATATTATTCATTCCCCTTTTGAAAATCGGAACTATGCGAAGGGCCGGCAATACGGCTCAATTCAATTTCTGGTCTGTTCACTTCACTCACTGAGTGAATGTCCATCAGCAATTTGGGCTGACGACCATCATGTACAGCGTTGAAGATTTCCGTCGGACGAGTGGTACCTACTTTCCCTTCATAATGTCCCTGAGAAATAACGGAGTGGCGACTCACGGCGCGCGGACCTTCTATCACCCAGTCGCTCGTTTTTTTCTTATCGAAGCGACAGGTGTTACAAATCCAGGCGGTTGAGCCATCATCCAGGCTTTCCACTTCACCCCATTCATCTTTACGCGCGGTTACCCGGTAAACTTCATCTCCTCTGTTCCACAAGGTCACCTTACCACAGCAATCCGCACAGTCACGATGAGCATTCAGTGGCTTCAGGAACCAAACACGGTTTTTAAAACGGAAAGTTTTATCAGTCAAAGCACCTACCGGACATACATCGATAACATTACCGATAAAATTATTCTGGAGGCTTTTTTCAATATGGGTAGCGATTTCAGCATGATCACCGCGGTCAAGAACCCCATGCTCCCGGCGCTCCGTCAGCTGATCGGCTGTATAAACACAGCGATAGCAAAGAATACAACGCGTCATGTGCAATTGTATATAGGGTCCCAGGTCGTGCTTCTTAAAAGTACGTCGCTGAAACTCATAGCGGGTGCCCTCTTTGCCATGCTCATAGCTGAGATCCTGCAGGTGACACTCACCAGCCTGATCACAGATCGGACAGTCAAGTGGGTGGTTGATGAGCAAGAACTCCACCACGCCGGCACGTGCATCGAGTACACGTGGACTTGTAATATTTTTCACTTCCATGCCATCCATCACGGTGGTACGGCAGGAAGCAACCAGTTTCGGCATCGGGCGGGGATCTTTTTCAGAACCCTTGCTTACTTCTACCAGACAAGTTCGGCACTTACCACCGCTCTCTTTAAGTTTACTGTAATAACACATGGCAGGAGGAGCTACTTCGCCTCCAATGCTGCGGGCAGCTTGTAAGATGGTTGTTCCCGCAGGCACGCGTACCGTAATGTTATCGATGGTAACAGTGAAGAGTGGTTGTTCAGACATAGGGTCTTGTTTCTGCTGTTGTTAATACTTCGTTTTATCCTGCTACCGGCACATGAATCGGATCAGCATAATGTGCCAGTCCATAATTACGTTTTCTTGCTTCCTGGGGTGAACGCACATGCCATTCAAATTCATCCCGGAAGTGACGGATGGCTGCCGCAACCGGCCAGGCTGCTGCATCACCTAAGGGACAAATCGTATTTCCTTCGATGCGTCGCTGAATATCCCAGAGTAAATCGATATCAGATTCTTTTCCTTCGCCATTCTCCAGTCGCCAGAGAATTTTCTCCATCCAACCGGTTCCTTCCCGACAGGGTGAACACTGTCCGCAACTCTCATGGCGATAAAAACGGGTGAGGGTGTAAGTGTTTTTTACGATACACTGGTCTTCATCCAAAACGATGAAACCACCCGAGCCCATCATGGAACCACTCACGAAGCCACCGTCACTCAGACTTTCATAATTCATTAGACGGGTTTCGCCCTTAGCTGTTTTCAGTAAGAGATTAGCCGGCAGAATAGGCACAGAAGAACCGCCGGGGATGCAGGCTTTCAATCTTTTTCCATTGGCAATACCGCCACAATATTCATCACTGTAAATAAATTCCTCAACGGAAATCGTCATGTCGATTTCATACACACCCGGCTTGTTGATGTTACCGCAAGCGGAGATAAGTTTGGTGCCCGTAGATTTTCCTACACCAATTTTAGCATACTCCTCACCACCATTGTTGATGATGGGTACAACGGCAGCCAAGGTTTCTACATTGTTTACTACGGTAGGGCGCATCCAAACACCTTGTACAGCCGGAAACGGCGGCTTGATGCGTGGGTTGCCACGTTTTCCTTCCAGCGATTCTATCAAGGCTGTTTCTTCCCCACAAATGTAGGCTCCGGCGCCCCGGTGAACATATATTTCGCAATCAAAGCCCGATTGAAGAATGTTCTTTCCCAACATGCCATTGGCTTTCGCTTCCGCTATGGCTGTTTCGAGAATATCGGCAATCCATGCGTATTCACCGCGGATGTAGATGTAAGTGTCATGACTACCCAAGGCAAAAGAAGAAACAATCAATCCCTCGATCAACAGGTGAGGAATGAATTCCATCAGGTACCTGTCTTTAAATGTGCCGGGTTCGCTTTCATCGGCATTACAAACCAGGTGACGGGGAACACCTTCCGGCTTCGCAATGAAACTCCATTTCATGCCGGCAGGAAATCCTGCGCCGCCTCTTCCGCGGAGACCGCTCTTTTTCACTTCCTCCACAATGGCTTCCGGACTCATTTGTTTCAATGCTTTCTCAACGCTGCGATAGCCGCCTTCGCGACGATACACATCGTAATGACGGATTCCCTCCACATTTACTTTTTCCAATAGCAGTTGAACACCCATATTATTTTATTTCAGGCCGGCATGATCTGTCGGCAATGATTTACGATCAGTTTTGTGAGGCCGCAGCATTTCTGCATTCGGCAATGATAGCATCTACTTTTTCAGGTGTCAGGTGCTCCCGGTAATATTTCCCTAATTGCATCATGGGAGCATATCCGCAGGCACCTAAGCACTCAACCGTTTTCAGACTGAACATTCCATCGCTGGTTGTTTCACCCGCACGAATACCCAGTTTGGAAGTGATGTATGCAATGATATCATCACAACCGCGCAACATGCAGGGACCGGTTTGACAAACCTCAAAAACATATTTCCCCATTGGCCGCAGATTGTACATGCTGTAGAAGGTAGCCACCTCATATACTTCGATCGGCTCAATGCTTAGTAGACCTGCCACATAATCCATAGTCTCCGTGCTTAGCCAGCCACCAAAAGTATCTTGTGCCAGGTGCAACACCGGCAACAATGCACTTTTTTGCTTCCCTTCCGGATAGTGTGCGATGATCTCTTTTACTTTCGCCAGTTCCTGTTCAGAAAATGTAACCATATAGGATCCGAGGTTGTTCTTGTTCATTAATAATTATGCATCCATTTCACCGGCAATCAGGTTGAGACTGCTCATCGTCACCACCGCGTCACTTAACATACCGCCACTTACCAGTTCCGGATAAGCCTGGTAATAAATGAAACAGGGACGGCGGAAATGCAAACGGAAAGGCGCTCTACCACCATCACTGATCAGATAGAAGCCCAACTCGCCATTACCGCCTTCCACCGCCTGGTACACTTCCCCTTTTGGCATATCTACTTCACCCATGATGATCTTGAAATGCCAGATCAGTGCTTCCATTTTGGTATACACGTCTTCCTTCTTGGGCAAATAATATTCCGGTACATCAGCATGATATACCTCGGCATCTTTGCCTTTGAATTCCTTAATTTTTCTGTAGGCCTGCTCGATGATGGATAAACTCTGCCACATCTCTTCATTTCTCACCAGGAAGCGGTCATAGTTGTCGCCGGTTTTACCTACGGGAATAATAAAATCAAAATCCTGATAACTGCTGTAAGGATTGTGCACCCGCACATCATAGTCAACACCGGCAGCCCGCAGGTTGGGACCGGTAAAACCATAGTTCAATGCACGCTCAGCACTGATGGCGCCGCCACCGATCGTACGCTCCATGAAGATGCGGTTACGCGTGAACAGGTTTTCAAATTCTTTCAATACATCCGGATATTCTTTCAGGAATTTTTCCAGTTTCGAAAATGCCGTTTGAGAAAAGTTTCTTTCAAATCCGCCGATGCGACCGATGTTGGTCGTAAGTCTTGAACCACATATTTCCTCATATATCTCATAAATCAATTCTCGGTACTGCATCACATAGAGGAAGCCGGTGAAGGCACCTGTATCTACGCCAACGATTGAATTACAGATCAGGTGATCGGAGATACGCGCCAGTTCCATGATAATGACACGGAGATAATCTACCCGCTTAGGTGTTTCAACACCTAATAATTTTTCGCAGGTGATGTGCCAGCCCATGTTATTGATGGGACTGCTACAGTAATTCAGTCGATCGGTCAGGGGTGTGATCTGATAAAGTGGGCGTCGCTCGGCGATTTTCTCAAAGGCACGGTGGATGTACCCAACTGTAGACTCTGCGGATACAATACGCTCACCGTCGAGTTCAATGATGTTTTGAAAAACGCCATGGGTAGCCGGGTGGGTAGGCCCCAGGTTGAGCGTAGTAGTTTGCTTCTCGATTGAGCCCTCCGGCAGTTGAATATGTTGAATCGTTTCGCTCATAATGTGAACAGGCGTCTGTTGTTAATTGCTTCTATCCTTTATTTATCCTCTTCCAAACATTTCATCATCTTTATCGATACGCGTTTGATCTTCCAGTGGAAACTCTTTGCGCAGGGGGAAATAATCCATCTCATCTACATTCAATACCCGCTTCAGGTTGGGATGTCCGGTAAATACAACACCATAAAAGTCATAGGTTTCTCTTTCCATCCAGTTGGCAGAAGAGAACAAACGGGTAGCAGTGTATACATTGGGGTCTTCAACCGAAGTATAAATCTTCAGGCGCAGACGCACATTCTCTTGCAGGTTATGCAAGTGATAAACGACACAAAGCTCACGACCCGGAAGATCGGGATTATGGACTGCGCAGAGATCGGTTAGGAAACGAAAAGACAAAGCAGGCTCATCGTATAAAAACTGCAGTACTTTGAGGTTCGACTCTTTGGCGAATTCGGCCGTGAGCATTCCATACGATTCGCTGAAAGAAAAGAACCCTTCCCCGAAACGGGTGGTGAGTTGCTGCTGTATGAATTCGTTGTTAAGTGCCATGTGCAATGTTGCGGATTATGCGTATTCGTTATTCGATACCGTAGCTATTCAATAATGCCTTGTATTGTTCACTGTTTCTGCGTCGAATGCTCTCCTGACCCACCAAATCCTGGATCTTCATGAAACCATCCAGGATGGCTTCAGGGCGGGGTGGGCATCCCGGCACATAAACGTCGACCGGTATAATTTGATCGATGCCTTGCAATACACTGTAAGAATCAAAAATACCACCACTGGAAGCACAAGCCCCCACGGCAATCACCCAACGGGGCTCTGCCATCTGTAGATACACCTGACGCAGTACCGGACCCATTTTTTTAGCAATGGTACCCATCACCATCAGCAAGTCACATTGACGGGGGGAGAAGCCCACACGCTCAGCACCAAATCGAGCGAGATCATAGTGCGATGCCATGGTGGCCATGAACTCAATACCACAGCAGGAAGTGGCAAAAGGCAGGGGCCACATTGAATTCTTGCGGGCCAACCCTACAACGCTACTCATTTGGGTAGCAAAAAATCCTTCCCCTGTATAGCCTTCCGGTGCCTCAACGGCACTAACCGCCTCTTTTATATCGGCTGCAATGGGGTGAATATTGAAACGAACTGGACGTGACATATTGGGTTCCTCCTTTTTATTCCCCTTTGGGGGGATTTCATACAACCAGTTAATACCTTTAATCAACAAACCAACAGCCAGGTAGTTGCACCCGGCCCTATTAATCTTCCCAGGTTAGTGCACCTTTTTTAATAATGTAGATGAAGCCGGCCAGAAAAAAGCCAACAAACATCAACACAGCACCGAAACCAGACCAGCCCAACTCCCTAAAATTAACAGCATAGGGATAAAAGAAAATAACCTCCACATCGAACAACACAAACAAAATGGCTACCAGAAAATACTTGATGGCCATGGGCTGACGGGCATTTCCGTGCGATTCAATACCACTGGCAAAATTTTCCAGCTTGTCGCTTGTTTTACGCTTCGGCCCTAACCAGGCTGAAAGCCCGATCATGAAAAAAACAAAACCCGCTGCAAATATCAACTGTATACCAATTGGTAAATATCCTGAAGCGGAACTGGAGGCACTGGCGTCGGTGAGTAACTGAATCGGATGCATGTATCCGTAAAAATTTTCGCAAAAATACATCAGCAGGGGATATAAAAGAAAAACTCTCCGACAAGCGGAGAGTTTTTTACGATATTTTTTGTTTAACCCTTTACCGGCGGTGTTGCGGTAGCAGGCTTTTTAACAGGTGGCTTGGAGTAATAATCATAGTTTCTCTGTATCTCCGCTTTCACACTTTGTGCAAACTTGTTGTTATCATCAGCGGGATCAGGGTACAATTCGATCATTTTATCGGTCACTTCGAGACTTTTCAGACAAATACCCAAGAACTGATCAACTACTTCGGTCTTCGTTCCGTCGCTCTTCACCTTAAAGTCAGGACTTTTCTTTAGCGCGTTTTGTTTATTGATATAGTATAAAATTGTATAATACTTATTCAAAAAGAGCTCTTTCTTATACTTATCCTTATTTAATCCATAAATAGAATCTAAGTATTGCAGGTTCTCAACCCCCTTGCCGCTGGTGGTATCAGGGTCGGTAGCAACAGCAGCTCTTCTGTAGAAGGAATAAGGCTGTGGCTTATCAGGATAAGCCGCCATGTATTTTTTAGACAGGTCCATTGTTTGGGCAAAGTCTTTGGCACTGAGTGCGGCAGCAGATAGCTTATAATAATCTGCCTCCGTAGTGGTGCCCTTGAATTCAACCAGGCGCTTCATCCAATTGAGTTGCTCAGCATAATTCTTCGCTTTGGCGAACATGTCAGCAGCTTGCTGCATATAGCTTTGCTTGTTCACACGAGAAGTGTCAGTAGCGATGGCTTTTTCCAAATAAGCGGCCGCCTGGGTTTCACTTCCCGGGAAGTGGGTCAGCACCTTCACTGCCAGCTCATAATCGGTTGGCTCAATTTTATCTGCAGGTGCAGTTGCAAAGAACTTTTCGAGATAAGATTTCGCCTGCAATGAATCGCCCTTTCTGTCAAAATTGTACGCATATAACATGTTCAACCTGGGTAATTCACCGGTACCTACTGCTTTCTCCAATTCCTGGATCTTTGCGAGTGACTCGTCATTCTTTCCGGCACGGAACAAATATTCCGCCACGAAATAATCAGTCTTGGGGTCTTTATCGGCAGTGGATACGTATTTATCGAGGTATTCCTTTGCCTTGTTTACATCGCGGTTGGCATAGTTGAGATAGTAAGCGAAATAAGGTAGCGGACAAGTTGGGTCGGCAGTTATGGCATTGTCAAAATTTTGTTCAAACAACTCTTTGTTGTTCTGACTCTGGTACACTTTGCCAATTCTGTAATAAGCCAAAGCGCTCTTAGGATCTCTGGCGAGGGCTTCCTGGTATGCTTTTACTGCTTCGCCACCATTCTCACCACCCATCTTTAGGTAGTTGATGCCCTTATTGATATAGATATCCGGGTTGGTCAGGTCAATTTGCCCGGCCTGGTTGAGCTTTTCAATGGCATAGAGATTATCACCGATACCGCTGGCCACTTTAGCATTGGCACGACCGATGGCATTGAGGATGGCGGGATTGGCCTTCCCCTTGTTTTTCCCTTTGGTTTCAGTAGAGGCTGTGATGGCCTGTTCGAACTTCTGCTTCACCGAATTGATGTCGCCTCTTTCGAGCAATTCAATATGACCCATGCCGGTCACCAGCCAGGGGTCACTGCCAATGGTTCCAAGTCCCTTCTGGTATAAGGCTTTGGCAGCTGCAATTTGGTCTTTACTTGGCTCCCCACCATCGGTAGCCAGCAGGGCCTGACCCAACCAGTAAATAGCCTGGGGATCCTGCGGACTGGCATCTACAATTTTCTGAAATGCTTCTCTGGCAGATTTATTTTTTTCATAATTCAGCAACCGAATACCCTCGGCATACTGAGCCAGGAGCGTAACCTGCAGCAACACAAACACCGGCAGAAACATTAAGGACTTCTTCATGGTACTTTTTTTAGAATTTACTTTTTTTATTGCTCTTTGATCTTACCCGTACGTATATTAAAATTCATTTTAGCCGGTGCGAGGAAGGCTCTTCTAAAGATCAGCTGTCCCCTCTCCATGCTCATAAAATTCATAAAGCCTGTTCCCAACCCCGTCCAGTTTTCCTTCAGCACATAATACATGGGCCTCGCCAGCGGATACATACCATAGGTGATGGTAGCCTGAGATGGTTTGGCAAACACTTCTTTCTCCTCGCAGTACACACATTCCAGTCGCGCGAGGTTGATGTACTTCAGGTATCCCTGTTGCTCCCGATCGTACAGGTCACCCACCCAACTACTTCCCACCAATCCAATAGCGGCGGGATTTTCCTTTACCGCTTTCACCACAGCCTTGCTTCCATTCACACCCACCACATTCTTTCCAAACCCAACACCTTTCAATAAACTATCTTTCACATATCGAACAGTGCTCGTGGCGTTTAATCCATCCATCACCACGGTTACAGGATTTTTACCGCTGAGCATATCTGTCAGTTGCCGCAAGGTAAAAAAACTATCCTTTCGTTCCTTACTGATTACTACAGCTATGGCATCGTAGGCCAAAATACCGTAGATAGGGCGAAAAGCAAGATTTTTTTTGTACGCTTCCGCCTCTGGCTCAGTCAACCCCCTGGCCACAATCACCAGACGGGTAGAATCTTGCTGCAACGACCTGAAACAATCGGCTTCTGATTCATAGGTCACCTGTATATCAGTTTGTGGAAAGGATGCCTTGTGCACCCGCAACTGTTCTTCTATGACCGGACGAAAGGTCTCATCTACGCTAATATGAATGCGCCCCTTTACCGGTGAATCCCTGTTATCTGCCGGCTGATTATTATTACAGGAAATAATAAGCAGCGCCACTACCAGTATAAAAAAAGAACTTCTCTTCATCTTATCGCTGCTGCTTTATTCCCCTGTAAATTCTGAATGAGCCATACAGTATGGATATGCCTCCGAAAATATTTCGCACGAAAGGCTCCCAAAGCAACAACTGTTCAATGTTCCATTTTGCAGCCATCAACACGACTACGCCAACACCGATCATCAAAGCTCCCATGGAGACATCGTAACTCGTTCGCATGACGCGGTAACTTTTTTCTTTGTTGTTGGTGCGTTCTTCCTGCATTTGATTTTTTTTACAGAATTGGCAATTTAATAAAATTTCCTTGCCTACATCTATCTGTCAAACAGTTATTTATAAGTTCATCCTTTGCTTACAAGGATGAATTCAACATAAAAAATCCATAAACCAAAGAGCTAATATTTGTTAGTATTTTGAGAACCACCGGCTGTTGAACCGTATACCTTAATTTTAACAAATGAAAGTATTAATGGTTTGCCTGGGCAATATCTGCCGAAGCCCAATGGCAGAGGGCATTCTGGAAGCCCGCTCAAAAGATGCCGGACTTGCCTGGGAGGTAGATAGTGCAGGAACCATGCATTACCACGCCGGTGAGCCGCCCCACCAGCAATCACAGCTGACAGCAAAAAAGAACGGAATTGACATCAGTGAACAACGTTGTCGCCAATTTACGGCAGATGACATCCGCTATTTTGACCACATCTACGTGATGGATAGCGACAACTATGCCGCTGTGCAGAAGATTTGCGGTCAAAACTGGCAGCCCGCCAAAGTAAGCCGAATACTGGATGTTCTCTATCCGGGCGAGCAGAGAAATGTGCCCGATCCTTACTATGGAACTGAGAAAGATTTTGAAGATGTTTACCAACTGCTTGACCGTGCCTGTCAAAAGATCGTTGACAATTATCTTCAGGGGAAAGGCTGACGATACAGGAATCATTATTTTTGCGCATGACCCAGCCCCACCTGCCTCAGGGAACCCGCGATTTTTCTGCCGCCGTTGTACAGAAAAGACAATACATTTTTCAAACCATCCGGTCTGTATTTGAATTGTATGGCTTTCAGCCACTGGAAACGCCTGCGATGGAAAACCTCGATACCCTGCTGGGAAAATATGGTGATGAGGGAGATCAACTCATCTTTCGCATCCTGAACAATGGTCTCAGCCATCCCTCTAAACAGGCGCAAGCCCGGGAAGGGCTGGAAAAAATATTGTCAGGCCAATCCTCCAAAGAATTGACGGAACGGGCACTGCGGTACGATCTGACCATCCCCTTTGCACGCTATGTGGCCATGAACCATGCCCAACTGGTGATGCCCTTCAAGCGTTACCAGATTCAACCCGTATGGCGGGCCGACCGACCACAAAAAGGCAGGTACCGCGAATTCTATCAATGTGACTGCGATATTGTCGGCAGCCGCTCCCTCTTGAATGAAACAGAACTGCTGAACATCTACGCAACCGTTTTCAGCAGACTGGGCATTGAAGTAGACATCTACATCAACCATCGCTCGATACTGGCTGCCCTGGCTGAGATCTGTGGCGGCGAAGCATGGCTGCCCATCATCACTACCGCCATTGATAAACTGGATAAAATAGGCTGGGAAAAGGTGCAGGAAGAACTCAGCAAGGGCGGACTCTCAGCCACAGCAATCGGACTTATCCAACAATACCTCGAACTGACCGGCACGAATGAAGAAATGATGCAGGCATTGTTGCAACTGACCAACCAACACCCATTGGCAAAAGCCGGCAGTGATGATCTCCATTTTTTACACAGCTTTGGTCCCTGGCCGGCAGGCGTACAGGTGATCACCAACCTGTCATTGGCACGTGGACTCAGCTATTATACGGGAACCATCCTAGAAGTAAAAGCGCGCAAAGCATCGATGGGTAGCATCGGAGGCGGGGGTCGTTACGACAACCTGACCGGACTATTCGGGCTACCGAACATACCCGGTGTAGGCATCAGCTTTGGTGTCGACAGAATCTATGATGTGATGGAACAACTCGATTTATTCGCTGCTATTCCGGCAACGGAAACAGAAGTAATTTTCTTGAACCTGGGCGAACAGGAATCATTGGTCGCCTACAAGCTAATGCAACAGTTGCGCCAGCAAGGCCTTCGCTGTGAAATTTATCCGGAAGCCGCAAAAATGGATAAACAACTGAAATATTGCGACAAGCGGAAAGTGCCTTTTGCCATAATCATCGGCAACAATGAAATAGAACAGGGCGTAGTAAAGATTAAAAACCTGCGCACGGGAGAACAATCCATTCACCCGGTTAGTCAGCTTGCTGCCGATTTATTCAGGTAATTTGCCTCCAGATTCACTGCGTTTAGCGATCCAGACAATGCCTCCCTCCGTACGGGTACCTTCCAACAGATATCCCATGGCGCTGATGGTAACACCGACTACTTTTTTGGCACCATCGCGGTTGAATTTCGCTGTTCCCTGAAATTGAGTAATGAAGAAAACATCCTCTTCTCTTTTCTCCAGGGGCGAAGAACCAACAGGAGCAGTCATTACCAGACCACCCCCATCTATCATAACAGAAATTTCAGCCACTACGCTGCCCTCAGGAAATTTATACTTTCCGGTATACTGCTGCAGGGTTGAATCGGTCGTTGGAACGTCTTGAGAAAAAGCGGCCATCGAAAACAGCACAGCTGCGAAAACAAAGAATAATTTTTTCATGGTAAATCGTTGATTTAAGAAGTAACAACCCACTATTGAATTAGTTGAGCTGAGAGCAATTTACAATTTTTCAGCTAATACGATTTTACGGCCGCCATGTTACAACCGGCTTAAAGATTCCCGGGCAGTTCAATAATTCGGGCAGCTCCCTGCCAGGATGCGTATCTTTGCCGTATGAATCTGCCCAATATCAGACACTTGTCTGAACAGGAAATACGTGATTATGTAGCGAAAACCGGCGAAAAGCCATTTCGGGCCAAACAAATACAAGAATGGTTGTGGCAGAAAAATGCCCATGACTTTGACGCCATGAGCAACCTGAGTCAGGCCTTCCGGCAGCAATTAAAAAATGATTTTTCCCTTCCGGCGCTGCGCACAGATATGACCCAGCAGAGTGCCGATGGTACCATCAAAAGCCGCTTCAGAACCTACGATGATCACCTCATTGAGGGGGTGCTGATACCTGCCGAAGAACGCAAAACGGCCTGTGTTTCGTCGCAGATTGGCTGTAGCCTGACCTGTAAATTTTGTGCGACAGGTTATATGGATAGGAAACGGAACCTGCATTTTGACGAGATCTATGATCAGGTGGTTTTAATCAACCGCAGCAGTGAGGAAAATTTTGGCAAGAAACTCAGCAACATTGTATTCATGGGTATGGGTGAACCCCTGCTGAATTACAGCGAGGTAATGAAGGCCATCGCCAAGATCACCGACCCCGAAGGCATGGGTATGAGCGCCCGACGCATCACCGTTTCCACCGCAGGTGTTGCCAAGCAAATAAAAAAACTCGGTGACGATCAGGTTCGGTTCAAGCTGGCGCTTTCACTTCATGCTGCCAATGATACCAAGCGCAACCAGATCATGCCGATCAATGAAACCAACAACATCAGGGCATTAACGGAAGCCTTGCGTTATTTCTACGAAAAAACAGGCAATGAGATTACCCTGGAATACATCCTGCTGCAGGGTGTGAATGACAGTGAATCGGATGCGATGGAACTGGTAAAAATCTACCGACAGGTACCCGCCGACCTCGTGAACATCATCGAATACAATCCCATTGAGGCCTTCCGCTTTCAGCGGCCGGAAGAATCAGCCATTCAACAATTCATGCAACTACTGGAAAACAACGGCGTCAATGCACGCCTGCGCAGAAGCCGAGGAAAAGATATCGATGCGGCCTGCGGTCAGTTGGCTAATAAAGGCTAAGGGGAAGCCTCCGTTAAATAAAGTGTACCTTTGTAACTCCTGTTGTCAAACAGCACTTTCCCATGAAAAAAAGAACCGACAATTTTTCGCGTTTCTCGCGCCAAACCAAAGGCAGTGTAATCAAAGAAGCCTACCGCCAAGAGAAAAGAAAAAATAAAGCTGCTGCCCGCGCCGAAGGAGAAGCCTTCAGAAAAAAGAAAGAAGAAAAAGCACAAGGCATACCCTTTCGCCCCGCAGCCGATAAAGCCCCCCGACCTTACGATAAACGACCCAATGGACCCGGTAGACCAGCGCGACCTGCAACTGATAAGTCCCCAAGGCCCTATGCTAAACGACCCAATGGACCTGACGGAACAGCCCGACCTCCAGCCGACAACTCTCCAAGGCCCTATGCCAAACGTACCACCGGACCGGATGGACCAGCCCGACCTGCAGCAAAAAGAGAAGCGCCCCGAGCAACATCACATTCATCTACCGCTCATCGCCCGGGAAAAGAAATGCCCCTCAATAAATTCGTTGCGCACTGCGGCATCTGTGGCAGAAGAGAAGCTGCCTTGCTGATCAAGCAGGGAAAAATTTCAGTCGATGGTCTCATCATCAACGAACCCGGATATAAAGTATCGGGTAAGGAAAAAATCAAATTAGAAGGCAAGCCCCTGCAACTGCAGGTTGAACAGGTCTACATTTTATTGAATAAGCCGAAAGATTATCTGACCACCACGAATGATCCGGCAGGTAGAAAAACCGTGCTGGAATTACTCAAAAATGCCACCAAAGAAAGAATTTATCCCGTTGGTCGTCTCGATAGAAATACCACCGGTGTTCTATTATTAACGAATGATGGTGAACTCGCACAACAACTAACGCACCCGTCTTTTGAAGTTAAAAAGATTTACGAAGCTATTCTCGATAAACCGATGGTCGCTAAAGACCTGGAGCAATTGCTATCGGGCATGGAACTGGAAGATGGATTCATTCGGGCAGATGCTGCAGGTTATTCCGAACAAGCAGATAAAACCAGGATTGGAATAGAAATTCATAGTGGTAAAAATCGCATCGTTCGACGCATGTTTGAGCACCTGGGCTATCAGGTCAAATCACTCGACCGGGTGATGTTTGCCAACCTGACCAAGAAAAATGTTGACCGCGGTAAGTGGCGTTTTCTGCAGGAAAAAGAAGTCAGGAACCTCAAGTTCATGAATCAATCCTTCATTAGAAAAACGGCTTCCGGAAAAAATACCCTACCTGCGCGATGAATGGTCAGATCATAGCAGAAACAGCAGATTGGGTGGCCATCGATAAACCAGCCGGACTTCTCAGCATTCCCGACCGACTGGGAAAAGAAACTTCCCTCAAAGAGCAGCTGAAAAATAAATACGGCGAGATATTTACCGTACATCGGATTGATAGAGATACCAGTGGCGTTATTGTATTTGCAAAAACTGCGGAAGCCCATCAGCATTTATCCAAGCTTTTTGAAGGACGCGCCGTTGAAAAATGGTACAACTGTCTGGTACGCGGCTATCCGGCTGCGGCGAGTGGTACCATTGAGGTACCCATTATGGAAAATCCGGCACAGCCCGGACGTATGATCACGCATGCAAAAGGCAAGGCGGCGCTGACTGAATATGAAGTGCTGGAAACATTTCGCGGCTTCAGCTGGATCAGGTGCAACATACATACCGGCCGCACCCACCAAATCCGCGTGCACCTGCAGTACCTTGGGCACTCCATTGTTGGTGACGAATGGTATGGCGATGGTAGTCCGTTACTGCTCTCAACCCTAAAACGAAATTTCAAAGCATCCGCAGGCGACCTGACTGAACGCCCTATTTTATCGCGACTGGCACTGCATGCAGCAGCGCTCTCTTTTGACTGGCAAGAAGAAAAAATTGAACTGTTGGCTCCGCTCCCCAAAGACTTGAAAGCAACCTTGCAACAACTGCGCAAGTGGGCACCACCGTCAGGTTCTGCCATAAAAAAGCCCCGATAGACATCAGGGCCGGTACAAGTACAAACAAAAAACTAAGATTCGTCTGGCTGCGGTGTATAGCGCAGGTAGGGCTTGATCACTTTCACCCCCTTGGGGAATTTTTTTATGGCATCCTCTGTTGACACTGCCGGAACAACAATCACATCTTCACCCTGTTTCCAATCAGCAGGCGTAGCTACACTATAACCGGCTGTCAACTGCAAGGAATCTATCACCCGAAGTACCTCTACGAAATTTCTACCGGTAGAGGCGGGATAAGTGATCTGTAGCTTAATTTTTTTATCCGGACCAATGATGAAAAGCGAACGAACCGTGGCCGTTTCCGATGCATTCGGATGAATCATCCCATAGGTGTATGCAATGGATTTATCTTCATCGGCAATGATCGGGAAATGCACTTCCGTGTGCTGTGTCTCATTGATATCGCTGATCCAACCTGCATGTCTTTCAAGGCTGTCGACACTTAATGCAAGTACTTTCACATTTCTTTTTTCAAATTCAGCTGCCAGTGCTGCCGTCCTACCCAACTCAGTGGTGCATACAGGCGTATAATCTGCAGGATGCGAAAACAATACACCCCAGCTGTTACCGAGGTATTCATAAAAATGAATGACACCCTCAGAAGTACGGGCTGTAAAGTCGGGGGCTATGTCGCCCAGGCGTAAACTCATAGAATCGATCTTTTGAGCGACAAATATATATAATCCTACTAAATAAGTAGACTTTTATGTTGCTTATTTTTTCTTAGGAAGTGATCGGGCCTTTTGCAGGGCTGTTCGGCCATACTTATTTTTCACATCATCGATGGCCTGATAGAGTTGGGTTTTACGAGAGGTATCTGTAAATAAGCTGGTTTGCACCACCGGCCGTGAAAAATCGCTGAGGCGCACGCCTAAAAGACGAATAGGCGTACCCGGAACATATAAGCTGCTGAGTAATTGCATGGCAGCGGGAATAAAATCATCGTCGTGGCAGGAGGGCTGAATGGTCATTTGGCGACTGCGGGTTTCAAAATCCGGATACCGTAATTTAATAGCGATACAACTTGCATAGCGGGCATCTCTTCGTAAGGCATACGCCACTTTTTCCGTGAGGCGCACGAGTTCACTGTAGAGGGCTTCCGGATCGGTGATGTTTTCCTCAAAGGTATTTTCTGCAGAAACCGATTTGGATTCGTGAAAAGGCTGTACCGTGCCATGATGTAAGCCCTGTGATTTTTCATAGAGCGCTTGTCCTGCCTTCCCCAGGCGATGTGTCAACAGCACAGGTGATGCCTCCGATAATTCACGAATGGTATGAATACCCATAGATGAAAGTATCTGGAGTGTGTGTTCACCTACACCGGCGATGCGGCCCACAGGCAGCGGTGCCAGAAATTCTTTTTCTTTTCCCGGCGGAACACGAATGTATCCATTGGGTTTAGCAAGATCGGTTGCAATTTTTGCCACCATCTTATTGCTGGCAAGTCCAAAAGAAATAGGCAACCCTGTGGTTTGAATAATTTCTTCGCGCAGTCTGATCGTCCATGCGAAGGGGTCATCGAATACATCCATGCCGGTCAGGTCAATATAAAATTCATCGATAGAGGCTTTTTCAAAAAGCGGTGCTTTGGCAGCAATAATTTGTGTGACGCGTTCAGAGTAGTCAGCATAATCGGCATAAGACCCTTGCAGTACGATGGCTTGCGGACAGCGTTGCAAAGCTGTTTTCATTGGCATCGCGCTCTTCACTCCAAACCGTCTGGCTTCATAGCTGCAGGTACTGACTACACCCCGTTCTGCCGACCCCCCTACGATCACCGGCTTTCCTTTGAGGGAAGGATCTTTTAGTACCTCGACGCTAACAAAGAAAGAGTCGAGATCGAAATGGGCTATGTGTCGTTGCTGTTCGCTCATGATGAAAAGTGCCTACTCATGCCTGTTCCAGAAAAACAGATACAATGGGTTGACGAATTGGCTGTGGCTTTCCGGTTTTCCTGTTCACCAGTGCAAATTGCGTAGCTGCGGTAACCAGAGGTGCGTTATTGGCTGCCTGCTGAATTGTAAAATGTCGCCACCAAACGGCACCGGCATAAGAACCGGTCCAGGTGCTCAGTAACAATACATCGCCGGCTATGGGCTGTCCGAGATAATCAATTTCATGACGGCGCACGACCCAGATCAGATCACTGATCATTTCAGGTTGTGCCCTGCTTTGCCAATGCTGTTCAGCTGCTTCCATCATCCACTGCAGGTATTGTACGTTGTTTACATGATGCAATGCATCGATGTGGTCATTGTTAACCTGAATGGTGCGGGAAAAAACGTGAAGATTTTCCATAGCAATAGCTGTCACTAAAGATAAATATCCAATAAGCCCTCCGGCAACTGCACCATTATTTCCTTTTTATCGTGCTGTATGGAAAGCAGACTTTCTTCATGCAGGGGTATGTAGACTTCCTTGCCCTGGCGACGTATGGTCAGTAAAACCTGGTGGGGCTGTTCGATCACTTCTTCCACAGGTCCGAGTGCCTCGCCCTGGTTGATGACCAGGTAGCCGAGTAAACTGATGGGGGCTTTGTTGCCGGCCAACCGGCGAAAATCTGCTTCCGTGATCCAAACGGGTTTACCACGCAAACGGGCGGCGGCTTCAGGAGTGGTGATTGCTTCGAGTTGTAAGATGGTTTCATCCACTGTTTTTGCGCGCGAACCCACCACAAAATAAGGGAGGTAAGAACCTTTGATCTCTTCTATAAAAACTACTTCCTGGGGCTTGAATTGAGTTTTCTTTCCCAATGCATGTTGCAGTATCAGCTCTCCTTTGAGTCCGAACACTGCCACTATTTTTCCAATATGGATGTAAGCCGCTTGCTGCATATTTGGCTGTCTGTTCTAAAGTTAGCGAATAATTCCTCCTTAGCGGGGCGAAAAAAAATCCGCCATAGGCGGATTTTCATAGGATGTGACGTAGCAGGTTTATGCTTCTGCAGGAGCTTCACCAGTTCCTTCAGCTGCTTCCACTTTTTTCACCACCGGAGCCTGGGCTTTCTTTGCGCGAACCTTGCTCTTGTGAGCATCCGATCTGCGAGAGATTTGAGCCTCGTGCTCATTGTGCCATACCTGGAATTTTGACATAGCCGTGGCTTCATCAAATAATCCGAGTTTAACACCGCGCAGCAGGTGCTTGAGGTACAATACGCCCTTGAAAGAAAGAATGCGACGAACCGTATCGGTAGGTTGCGCTCCTTTGTTCAGCCACTCGAGCGCCTTTTGGCGATCCAATTGGATAGAAGCTGGAACGGTGAGGGGATTGTAAGTACCCACTTTCTGGATGAATTTACCATCGCGGGGTGAACGAGAATCGGCCACTACGATGAAGTAAAAAGGACGCTTTTTACTTCCGTGTCTTTGAAGACGGATTTTTACTGCCATGTTAAATAGAAATTTATAGGCGTTAAACAATAAAGTTAATCCGGCTGAGAACAGCCGGACGGCAAAAATAAGAAATATTCGGGAAATAGCCAAGTGTTGCGGCATAAAACGCTGCAGATCACCTGATTAACGCATACCTCGCATGCCAGGAAATCCTCCAGTTGGCATATTGTTCATCATCTTCATCGTTTGCTTCATTTGCTCAAATTGCTTTAGAAAAGCATTGATTTCCTGTAAATTCTTGCCACAACCTTTCGCGATGCGTTCCTTGCGGGAAGGGTTGATGAGATCGGGTCGCGTTCTTTCCTCCGGCGTCATCGATTGTATGATGGCCTCGATGCCCTTGAACGCATCTTCGTTGATATCGACATTTTTCATCGCCTTACCCATGCCCGGAATCATGCCCATCAGATCTTTGAGGTTGCCCATCTTTTTAATCTGTTGCATCTGATCCATGAAGTCTTGAAAGTCGAACTGATTTTTTTTAATTTTCTTTTCAAGCTTCTTCGCCGACTCTTCATTGAACTGTGCCTGGGCCTTTTCAACCAAGGTTGTAATATCACCCATACCCAGAATACGTTGTGCCATCCGATCAGGATAAAACACTTCCAGGGTATCTGTTTTTTCTCCGCTGCTGACAAACTTGATGGGCTTATTGACGGTATAACTGATCGTAAGAGCAGCACCACCCCGTGTATCACCATCCAACTTGGTAAGCACAACACCGGTAAAGTCAAGTCGATCATTGAATGCCTTGGCAGTATTCACGGCATCTTGTCCGGTCATGGCATCCACTACAAATAAAATTTCAGTGGGTTGCAGTGCCTGCCTGAGTTGCGCAGCTTCCGTCATCATAGCTTCATCTACAGCCAAACGACCGGCCGTATCGATGATGATAACATTTTTATTGTGCGAGCGGGCATGCTGTAAGGCATGCTGTGCGATCTCTACGGGTTGCTGGTTATCACGTTCTGCATATACTTCTACACCGATCTCCTGCGCCAATATGGTCAGCTGGTCAATGGCAGCCGGGCGGTAAACGTCGGCAGCCACCAACAATACAGATTTACCTTTTTTGGAAGTGAGATAGCGGGCCAGTTTAGCAGAGAAAGTTGTTTTACCACTACCCTGCAAGCCGGCCACCAAGATGATCGCGGGATTGCCTGCAACATTCAAATCAGCTGCTTGTCCGCCCATCAACCCTGTCAATTCATCCTGCACAATCTTCACCATCAATTGTCCCGGACTCACCGCAGCAATTACTTTTTCACCGATGGCTTTTTCTTTCACCTTATCCGTGAATTCACGGGCAATAGAAAAATTTACGTCCGCATCAAGTAAGGCCTTGCGGATGTCTTTGACCGTGTTGGCGATATTGAGTTCGGTGATGCGGGCTTCCCCTGTTAGGTGCTTAAAGGCGGATTCCAGCTTTTCACTCAAAGATTGAAACATAGTACATTTTTTTGGTCTGCCTGCTCATGGAACAAGGAGCGCAAAGATAGATAATGCACAGTGTTCTGACCCCATCAGGAAAGCTGTAAATAATGACCGCCTGCTGTTGCCATTGCTCCA
>JBEIUM010000233.1:0-4238 GCA_040374385.1 Sediminibacterium sp.
GGCATTACCCGATGTACGGGATGGATTCAAACCCATTCACCGGCGGGTGTTGTATGCCATGAATGAATTGGGCAACAACAGCAATAAGCCTTATAAGAAGTCCGCCGCCATTGTGGGTGAGGTGATGGGTAAGTATCACCCCCATGGTGATGCTTCGATTTATGACACCGTTGTGAGGATGGCGCAGGAATGGACTTTGCGATATACCATGGTTGATGGACAAGGTAATTTCGGTAACCAGGATGGTGACCCACCTGCTGCCATGCGTTATACCGAGGCCCGTCTTGAGAAGGTGGCAGAAGCCATGCTGGAGGATATTGATAAAGAAACGGTCGATTTTCAGTTCAATTTCGATGATTCCCGCAAGGAGCCAACCGTATTACCTTCCCGCATCCCACAGTTGCTGGTGAACGGATCATCGGGTATTGCTGTCGGTATGGCTACCAATATGATGCCCCACAATTTGCGGGAGTCTGTTGATGCATGCATAGCCTATATTCAAAATCGCGATATTACGATTGATGAATTGATGCAATTCATCAAGGCGCCCGATTTTCCAACCGGAGGTATCATCTTTGGTATGGAGGGCGTAAAAGAAGCATTCCGAACTGGTCGCGGCAGGGTAGTGGTGCGTGGACGTTGTCACGTAGATACCAAGCAAAGCGGTCGGGAACAAATTGTTATCACGGAAGTGCCCTATCAGGTTAACCGCGATGTACTCACCAATCGCATCGGACAATTGGTGAATGAAAAGATCATTGAGGGCATTGCGCATGTGAACAACGAGAGTAACATGCGGGAAGGTACCCGCATTGTGGTGGACCTGAAACGAGATGCAGTAGCGCAGGTAATCATCAATCAGCTGTATAAACACACGGAGCTGCAGACCAGCTATGGTATTAATAATGTGGCCATCAGTAAGGGTAGACCTTGTATCATGAATTTGAAGATGCTGGTCAGTGAGTTCATAGACTTCCGTATGGAGGTTGTAATCCGTCGCTCCCGCTTTGAATTGAGGAAGGCCGAAGAACGCGCACATTTATTAGCAGGCTATCTGAAAGCACTGGATCATATCGATGAGGTAATTGCTATCATTCGCGCCAGCCGCACACCGGATGAGGCACGCATCTCACTGATGGAGAAAAGTCGGGAAGGTAACTGGATCCTCAATCCCGCTTTCCTGGGTGATTTTCCTGCGGATGTTTATACCGAAGAACCCGGATTCACTGAGGCACAGACCAAGGCCATTCTCGAGTTACGTCTGCAACGCCTGACCGGAATGGAACAGGATAAGATTGTCGAGGAGATCAGAGACCTTATCAGTACGATACAGCGCTTGCGGCATTTGTTGCAAAGTGAAGAAGCACGTTATGAGCTGATTTCAGAAGAACTGAAAGAGGTGCGCGAAAAATTTGGTGATGACCGCAGATCTGAAATTCAGTACCTCGCCGATGAGATGCGCATTGAAGACCTGATTGAAGATGAAGATGTGGTGATTACCATCTCTCATATGGGGTACATCAAACGTACTTCAGCAACTGAATACCGCAAGCAAAGGCGAGGCGGCCGAGGTGCCATAGGTTCCAAAACGCGAGAAGAAGATTTTGTGGAACACTTATTTGTCGCTTCTACGCACGGCACAATGATGTTCTTCACCGAGAAGGGTAGATGTTTTTGGCTGCGGGTTTATGAAATACCCGACGGTGAGAAACAAAGTAAAGGAAGGGCTATTCAAAATCTGATTCAATTGCCCGGAGATGACAAGGTGAAAGCTATTATTGATGTTGACAAACTCGATGACAAAGCATATGTAGAAAACCATTTCATCATTCTCTGTACCAAGAAGGGCATCATCAAAAAAACTTCCCTTGAAGATTTCAGCAGACCACGTACCACCGGCGTAAATGCTATTACCATTGTGGAAGGTGATGAACTGATTATGGCAAAGCTTACCGATGGCAACCAGGAAATTATGATGGCAGTGAAAAGTGGACGTGCCATTCGTTTTCCCGAAAGCAAAGTTCGTCCAACCGGTAGGGGAGCAATTGGGGTCGCTGGTATAGAAGTAGAGAACGATAATGATGAGGTTGTCGGAATGATCTGCATTCATAAGGATGATCCATCACGAACAGTGCTGGTAGTAAGTGAGCAGGGATTTGGTAAGCGAACTTCGATTGAGGAATATCGTATTACCAACCGGGGTGGGAAGGGAGTTAAAACCATCAATGTCACTGAGAAGACGGGAAGTTTGGTTGGACTGCTGAGTGTAACAGAGAAAGAAGATCTGATCATAACTTGTAAGTCGGGCATCACCATTCGTACCAGTATTCAACAAATACGTGAAGCAGGTAGAGCAACCCAGGGGGTGAAATTGATTAAGCTGGATGAAGGGGATGAGATCGCCGCCATAACACAAGTTGATGAGCAGGAAGAAGTTTCCGCCACAACTGAACAGTTAGATGAAACGCTATCAGATACGCAGCATAATACGGATGCAACGACTGATGAAACGACTGATGAACCTACGGATGATAATACAACACAAGAACCCTCCTAAACAAAAACACATGAAGCCATTTTTTCTCACCGGAATCATCGCCTGCCTTTTTATGGGAAGTTTGCAGGCACAGGAACTGAAAAAAGTTCAGTTGTTCATGATAAGCGGTAAAATAGCTGAAGCCAAAGCTGAAGTTGATAAGGCCATCACAGATCCCAAGTTTTCAGGAAAGCCTGAAACCTATTATTGGAGATCACGCATCTATGCAGCTATTTATAACAAACCGGAACTTCGCGCTAAAACGCCCAATGCAAAAGAAATTGCGGATGAAGCTTTTGCAAAGTACCAGCAGATGGATCCTCAATATGCCGTATTAAAGGAAATAGGACCTGAGGGACCACAAGGTTATTTTGATTTGTATTCTGGAAGTTTTCAGGATGGTGTGCGTACTTTTAATACGAAGAAGTGGGATTCTGCAGCCTACTACTTTCAATCCTCCGTTCGTACGTATGACATGATTTATCAGAACAAGTGGATAACCTCGAAAACACCTTTTGACACAACCTCGCTTCTCTATCTGGGGTATGCCTACCAGAATTTACAAAAAGCTGAGGAAGCCGTTCAGCAATACACCCGTTTAGCGGATAATCGGGTAGCTGATGAAGCTTATATAGATATGTACCGCTACGTGCTTAGTTATTACACGTCGACCAAGAATGAGCCGTTGTTCCGTAAATACCTCGCAGTGAGCAGGGAATATTATCCCAAAGAGAATTGGGATGACTTTGAAATGGAGTACATCGAAAAAAACCTGACCCTGGAAGAGAAGACAGCTCTGTATGATAAAGAAAGTGCTGCGGGATCACTCAATGAATTCAAATACCTGCAATTCGGTGATTGGTTTGCGAATGCAAAATCGAAGAATTCAAATATGGACAGTGCCACCCAAGTAATGTATGGCTTGAAGGCCTCAGATGCATTCCAGAAGGCCTATGGTCAGAACAATAAGAATGCCGTGGCGGCTTTTAATGCAGGACTGATCTACTACAATTCTTTCAATGAATATTCTGATAAGTATTATGAAAATATTCGAAGCTTACAGCAATTGAACAACAATAAACCTCCGGCAGAAAAAGATCCCAAGAAAAGAGCACAACAGGAGGCCAAGTTCAAGGAGCAAACGGATGCTGTTAAAAAACTCAATCTCGATTTGGAAAAACCCATCAATGAGAATCTGGAAGTATCCATCAACTGGATGGAAAAAGCGGTAGAGGCGCTTAAAAATAGAACGGACTTAAATCGGTCAGAAAAGATGGTGTTTGAACGGTCACTTGATTTGTTGGCAAACATGTATGAATACAAAAGAGACCGTATGCGTGGTAAGGATGTGAAGCTGTATGATCTCTATGATGCCAAATACAAAGAATACGAATCCATGCACAAGAAGAATTGATAAACTTCAAAAATTGTTAGAAAAGCCATGCATAGCGTGGCTTTTTTTTGGCCTAGTAAGATTTACTGGGCGCGCTTGAGATCGTAGCATTTTGCTGAACAGGCTGGACTAATTCCTGGGAAATTACTTTTTGGCGATAATTTTCCAGGCTATCATGCATTTCCTGGTTGCGTTGTTTGGTGATAACCGAAATTCTGTCTGTCTGTTGCAGACCGTAGAAGTAACCTAAGCTGAAGACGACGGGTACGATGATACAAAAGGCACCTACAATGATGGGGTCATGAAAAC
>JBEIUM010000064.1:0-12988 GCA_040374385.1 Sediminibacterium sp.
AAGAACCCCTCTTCCGCTCGTATGTTTTCGTGCACATTGATCCTGCTGAGCGTGTTAAAGTGTTAACTACTGAGGGTGTTTTGAATTTTGTGTATTACCTGCGGAAACCCGCGATTATTCGCGATGAGGAAATTGAACTCATTCGGAAATACCTGGGCGAAAAATCGGCAGCACTCTCCATGATCTCCGAGGAGGGATTCAGGGAAGATATGCATGTAATGGTCAATCATGGGGTTTTTATGGACCATGAAGGCACTGTCGTTCGGGGTGGAAAGAAAAAAGTGTATGTGCGATTAGAGAGTCTGGGTCAGGTAATGATTGTCGAATTCCCGGCAGAATATATTAGTCCGGTATTATAGCTTACTACAATTGCCAATCCATGATCTGGTTGGCCCATTCACTTCGATAGGGTGTTTTGACACGAATATAATTGTCGGTATATCCCTCCATCATGCCTTCTTTATCATGGTCTTCCCATAACACGTTTCGTGCGGTACCACTAAATTTCTCTTGAAACAATTGATGCTTCCTATACGAGAGATGACGAAGTGCTTTGTTTCGCAGGTTTCTCTCTGCAACAGGAACAACTTCCTTCAATGCTGCTGCCGGTGTATTTTCTCTTTCAGAGTAAGTGAACACATGCAAATATGAAATGGGCAGATCTTGTAAAAAGGATACGGTCTCTTGGAAAGCAACATCATTTTCTCCCGGATAGCCAACAATCACATCTGCTCCAATAGCAGCATCGGGCATCATTTTCATGATCAGTTCAGCCCGCTCGGCATACAGTTCCCTCCGGTATCTTCTGCGCATGGATGCCAAAATAGTATTACTGCCACTTTGTAATGGAACGTGAAAGTGGGGCATGAAGCAGTTGCTGGCTGCCACAGTTTCGATGATTTCGGGATGCAGCAGGTTGGGTTCTATGGAAGAAATCCTAAAACGAGGCACAGCACCCTGGCGGTCGAGTGCTTTGACCAGTTCAGCGAAATGACTGGTACGTTTCCCTTCCGCATTGATTCCAAAATCGCCGAGATTCACGCCGGTAAGTACAATTTCACGGATACCCTGTTTGGCCAGCTGCTCTACCTGATCGAGCACCAGGGGAATGGTTTGACTGCGGCTGCGCCCCCTGGCCATTGGGATGGTACAGAAAGTGCAGGAATAATCACATCCATCCTGCACTTTTAAGAAGGTTCTGGTTCGGTCAAGTTGAGAAAAAGCGGGTTGAAAATCCTGTACCGTATCGATATCACAGCTGCAGATGCGTGCGGCACCCGTTCGGGAAAGGTCTTTGAGGTGCTCGGTCAGGTTAAATTTTGCAGCGGCACCCAGCACCAAATCAACACCTTCCATGGCTGCAATCGATTCAGGTTGTAATTGGGCATAACAACCCGTAATCACCACAAAGCTGTCGGGTGACCGTCGGCGAATACGTCTAACCAGCTGTCGACACTCTTTATCGGCATTTTCCGTTACTGAACAGGTATTGATTACATAAATGTCTGCCTGTTCCTCGAATGAGCGACGGGAAAAACCATCCCGCTCGGCCATTCGGGCGAGGGTAGATGTTTCTGAAAAGTTAAGTTTACAGCCCAGGGTATGGAATGCTATGCTGCCGGGTGTTTCCATGGGGCGCAAAGATAGGGTAGTTTTGAGAGATACCCCGAACTTGGGGGTGTCTGACGGGGGTATAGAGGAAACCCTGTCTCCATTTTCCAATTTAGCATTAATAAGGTAAGTTTGCATTCACGAAACCAATAATAGAATTATGCAGTTTAACAAGATCAACAACGTGGTTGGCTGGGCTGTCTGCCTCATTGCCTGTACCGTGTATATTATGACCGCCGAAGCAGGTGGCAGTTTCTGGGATTGCGGTGAATTTGTGAGCAGTTGCTTTAAGCTTCAGATACCACACCCACCCGGAGCCCCTTTGTTTGTTCTGTTGGGCCGTGTTTTTATCATTGCTTTTGGTGATGACCCCATGACCGCTGCCCGCGCTGTGAATATCATGAGTGCCCTTGCAAGTGGATTCACCATCTTGTTCCTGTTCTGGACCATCACCCATTTTGCCCGTCGTATTGCCGGCGTAAAAGTGACCGATACATTGAATATGTCTCAGGTATGGACCATCATGGGTGCCGGCGCCGTAGGTGCCCTGGCTTATACTTTTAGTGATTCATTTTGGTACAGCGCTGTGGAAGGCGAGGTATATGCCCTCTCTTCCTTCTTTACGGCTATCGTATTCTGGGCCATTCTGAAATGGGAAGCACATGCTGACGAACCGGGTGCCGATCGCTGGATCGTATTTATCTTCTTCCTGATGGGTCTCTCTATCGGGGTACACCTGCTGAACCTCTTGACCATACCTGCTATCGTGATGGTTTATTATTTCCGTCGTCGCGATCGTTTCCCCTATGATACGCTCCGTAAATGGTTTTTCCGCTTATTGGCAATCGGTGCAGTGTTGGGTATCATTGGTGCTATTTTTATTGCATCCTCAGAAGCCAGCGATGAAGCCCCTATGGATGGAACCATGGCTGCTTTGGTTCTCCTCGGATCTCTGCTTGCAATAGGTGTATTCTTCCTGCTGGAAAGAATGTATCCCGATCGTAAAGCTACCTATGGAGGAACGTATATTTTCTTTCTGCTCTCCTGTGTAATCTTAGGTTTCACTCTTTTCTTTGTTATTCCTTACTCTATCAAAGCGGCGGGATTTTTCGACCGTGTCTTTGTCAATAGCTTCGGTCTTCCTTTCTTTGCCGGCTTCGCTTTCTTCTTCGTCTTACTGGCCATCGCTATTCGCATCGGTCTGAAGCAGGCGGCAAAAAGAGGCTGGCAATACCTGTCACTGGCACTCTGGAGCATCGTTTTCCTGCTCATCGGTTATAGTTCTTATGTTACTACAATGCTGCGCAGTAATGCAGATCCATCTGTGGACATGTACAACGTAGATAATCCAATGAGCCTTGTGGGCTACCTGGGTCGTGATCAATATGGCGATTTTCCACTCGTGTATGGTGCGAAGTTTACCGCACGCCCCTATGCACTGAAGAACAATGGTATGCGCTACCAGAAATCCGGTGACAAATATGTGGAAATAGGTGAGGACAAAAAGTACATGTATCGTCCGGAAGATAAAATGGTTTTTCCGCGCGTTTGGGATGCCAGCAACGAGCAAGGCCATGCAGACTATTATGCAGATGTATTAGGTATCGGCAGGAATAAAGATGGCTCTTATGAGTCTGAGCCAACGCAGCGGGATAACATCGCATTCTTTGCATCTTACCAGTTTTATTTCATGTACTTCCGCTATTTCATGTGGAATTTCTCCGGTAAGCAAAATGACAACCAGGGATTTTATATATCAAATGTGCGTGATGGCAACTGGATTACAGGCATTTCTATCATTGATAACCTGATCTATGGTGACCAAAGTAAAATGCCCGAGAGTTTAAAGAGCAATAAAGCCCACAACCGCTTGTTCGCTCTGCCACTGATCCTCGGATTACTCGGTTTGTTCTTCCACTATAAACGTCATGAAGCAGATGCCTGGATAAATATGTTGTTGTTCTTCTTTACAGGTTTTGCCATCATCCTGTACCTGAACCAAGCCGGTAACCAGCCCAGGGAACGAGACTATGCTTACGTAGGCAGCTTCTATGCTTTTGCAGTCTGGATAGGTATCGGTGTGATGCAAGTGAACCAGTGGTTGTCTAGAAAAATGTCTTCCGGCCTCTCAGCCAGTCTGGCAACCATTATCTGTATGCTGGCTGTACCGGCACTGATGGCGCAGCAGGAATGGGACGACCATGACCGCAGCCAGAAAAAATTACCGGCCGATTTGGCCCGCGACTACCTGGAAAGTTGTGCCCCCAATGCCATTCTTTTCAGCTATGGCGATAATGATACTTACCCACTCTGGTATGCACAGGAAGTAGAGGGTGTACGCCCTGATGTGCGGGTTGTTAACTACAGTTTGCTGGGTATTGACTGGTACATCAACCAATTGCGTTACAAAGTAAACGGGAGTGATCCTGTTGATGTTATTTGGTCCAAAGAGCAAATTGAAGGATCGAAGCGCGATTTTGTATTCTACAATCCGGTGCCTTCCATTCCCGAAGACAGATACTACGATCTGGAAGATGTGATGCGTAATTATGTGGGAAGTGATGATAAGGATAAGACGATGGAAGGACGCGATGAAGGTTTCTTTAATACCTTCCCCGTTCGTAAAATGGCTATTCCGGTTGACATAGATGTGGTGAAGAAAAATGGCACTGTAAATGACCGCGATAGTGTGCTGAGCGAACTGCGTTTTGAAATCACAAAAAATGGCATCGCGAAAAATGAATCGGCATTGCTTAACATCATTGCTGCTAATCATTGGAAGCGCCCGATTTATTTCACCAATCCACGTACCGATGTGGGTCTCGATGCCTACATTCGCCGTGATGGATTAACCTACCGTTTGGTTCCGGTAAGGGGTAGTGAATTCAATACCAACTGGGCACAAGACAAGCTGATGAACAAGTTTGTGTTTGGGAATGCTGATAAGAAAGGAATTTATTTCGATGAGGAGAACAGACGTCACCTTAGCTCGCTGCGCACCGCCTATGCTGAACTCGCATTGAGTCTGGCAGCAGAGGGTCGCTTCGATGAGGCTAAAAAGGCAGTCCAGAAGGCTGATAAGATGCTGAATGAATCCAACTTCCCTTATGGGCTCACCAACCGCTATAATATGCATAATCGTAATTCATTGCTCTTTATGCAAGCTTGCATGCAAGCGGGTGATCTGGCACTTGCCAAGAAAGTAAGCGATGCCGTTAAAAAAGACCTCCAACAGCAAGTGCAGTTCTATGAGTCCTTGAAGGGTAAAAACGCAGAAGCCATGGCCCAGGAAATTTACTTGGCAGAAGAGTTATTATCTCAAATGAAGCAACTGGAAAAAATAGATACGACAGACCGAATTGTCATTCCAGGAAAAGTTATGCGACGCGCGGATACCCCAACGAAATAACTTATTTTGTTCATAGTCTTACTGAAAGGCCGTCTTACAATTTAAAGACGGCCTTTTTTTATTGGCATCTCTGATAGCGAGCCTATTCATTTTATCGGTTCTCTTCGGTTGCTATTTATTTATTCGACCAGCTGCTTTTTTTCAACCAGTCGGGGCTGCTGATTGTTGTATCTTTGCAGTAATCCACCTTAATTCATGTCTTCAGTCCGTTTCTTTCAATATACTCCACCCGGCGACGGGAAGTCCACCTTCGAGCAATTGCTGTCTGTTTTCATGCAATTGCTGACATATACCAGTGGTGACGCAGGGGAGGCGCTCAGCTGGTTGAATGAACTCGACCGCCAGTATCGGTTGACGAATGATCAATATGGTATGGGTGATTTCATCGAGGACTTAAAAAAAGAAGGCTATCTGGATGAGAATCCGGTAAATGGTGAATTTAAGATCACGGGTAAGTCTGAACAGACCATCCGCAAGAAGAGTCTGGAGGAGATTTTCGGTAAATTGAAAAAAAATAAACCCGGACAACACCTGACAAGGAAAAGCGGTCAAGGGGATGAACCGAATGCAGATCTCCGACCTTTCCAATTTGGTGATGCCATCCATCTGATTGATTTTACCGATAGCATCCGGCAGGCACAGATCAACCGGGGCATCGAATCTTTCTCCATCGGGGAAGATGATCTGCAAATCAGAGAGCAAGATTTTGCTACACAGACTTCCACAGTGCTGATGATCGATATTTCCCACTCTATGATCTTATATGGAGAAGATCGGATCACCCCGGCTAAAAAAGTAGCCATGGCGCTGAGTGAATTAATCACGACCCGCTATCCAAAAGACACACTCGATATTGTCGTTTTTGGTAACGATGCCTGGAGTATCGAGATCAAAGACCTGCCCTACCTGCAGGTGGGACCTTATAACACCAATAAAGTAGCCGGTCTGGAACTGGCCATGGACATTTTGCGTCGCAGAAAGAATAATAACAAGCAGATATTCATGATCACCGATGGCAAGCCTACTTGTTTGAAGATCGGTGGGAAGTATTATAAAAATAGTTTCGGACTAGACAGGAAAGTGGTAAATCGTTGTATCAACCTTGCTGCCCAATGTAAAAAACTCAAAATACCGATCACTACCTTCATGATTGCATCCGACCCTTATCTCCAGTCTTTTGTGCAGGAATTTACCGAAACCAATCATGGCAAGGCATTCTTTGCAACACTCGACAAACTGGGGTCATTCATCTTCCGTGATTTTGAAAGTGGAAAACGAAAAACAGTTTATTGATCTGTCGAAAACGGAGTGATTTCATCTTAAGAAAATATATATGAACCATACAAGCATCAAAACGCTCGGACAACTCAAAGCCGCCGGCTATCAACGTAAATCTGTTAAACAGGAACTACGTGATAACCTGATCGCTATGATGGGGGAGAAGCGAAACCCTTTCCCGGGCATACTGGGTTATGAGGATACCGTTATACCCGACACAGAGCGAGCGATATTAAGCAGACACAACATCCTTTACCTCGGCTTACGCGGACAGGCCAAGACAAGGATGGCCCGGCAAATGGTCGATTTACTGGATGAATATATTCCGGTGATTGCCGGCAGTGAAATCAAAGATGATCCACTTCAGCCGCTGAGTCGTTTTGCTAAAGACCTGGTAGCTGAACATGGCGATGATACCCCGATTCAATGGCTGCATCGCAGTGAACGATATGGCGAAAAGCTGGCTACGCCAGATGTGAGTGTGGCCGATCTGATCGGCGATATCGATCCCATCAAGGCAGCCAATATGAAACTGAGCTTTGCCGATGAGAAAGTGATTCATTATGGTATCATCCCCCGAAGCAACCGCGGCATATTTGTGATCAATGAATTACCCGACCTGCAAGCGCGCATTCAGGTGGCATTGTTCAATATTTTACAGGAAGGAGACGTGCAGATCCGGGGATTCAATATTCGTATGCCCCTGGACATACTTTTTATATTTACTGCCAATCCCGAAGATTATACCAACCGGGGTAGCATTGTTACACCACTGAAAGACCGTATCGAAAGTCAGATATTGACGCATTACCCCCGTTCCATTGATGTATCATTGGCGATAACAGAACAAGAAGCACAGCTTTTGCCGGTGCAGCAGGAACGTGTACGTATCAGTGACCTGTTGAAGCGATTGGTGGAGCAGGTTTCTTTCGAAGCCCGCTCACATGAATATGTTGATAAGAAAAGTGGGGTCAGCGCCCGATTGACCATCGCTGCTTATGAGAACCTCATCAGCACAGCTGAGCGAAGGGCCATCCTGCATCGGCAGCCGAGTACCCAGGTATGGGTGAGCGATCTGTCAGGCATCATCCCTTCTATCACCGGAAAAATCGAACTGCTGTACGAGGGCGAGCAGGAGGGATCTTATCAAGTGGCACTACATTTACTCGATAAAGCCATTCGTACCATCTTTGTAGAATATTTCCCCAACCCGGAGCAGGTAAAGAAGAAAAGGAACAGCGGTAAAGCAGCTGCCGAGGAAAAAAAATCAGAGAACCCCTACCAATCGGTTATACGCTGGTTCGACGCAGGCAATGTGTTGGAATTATCCGGTGACTTATCGGATGAGAAAAAAATACAGCAGCTGTATCGTGTAGATGGGTTGCATGCATTGGTGAATAAGTTTTTTCCGGGAGCCAGTGAAGCAGAGAATGCACTGTTAATGGAGTTTGTGCTGTATGGTTTATCGGTACATTCGATGATCAGCAAGAAGCTGACAGATGACCGAGTTGCTTTCCGCGACCTGATGGGAAGTATGATGAACCTGGGTAACCTGCAAACCGGCGAAGAGGAAGATTATTTTTCCGATGACGAAAATCGATGATGCTCCCTACTTACAGTATCTTCTTCAGTACATCTATGGTATAGTCTATTTCTGCACGGGTAGTATGTCGTGAAAAGGAAAAGCGGACTGTTACACGATCTTCATGTTGTTGATGAAGCGCCTCTATTACGTGTGATCCTTTATTGGCTCCACTGGAACAGGCACTGCCGCCACTGGCACAGATATGGTGTATATCGAGGTTAAATAACAACATCTCCGATTTGTCGGTTTTCGGAAAGGAGGCACTGAGCACTGTGTACAGACTTTTACCTGCCGGGTCTCCATTGAAACCCGTGCCTGGAATTTGCTCCTGTAGTTGTTGCATCATATACTGTTTGATGCCGGTAATGTAATTACGATCTGTTTCATATTGCTCATTCGCCAATTCAAGCGCTTTGGCAAAGCCAATAATACCATAAACGTTTTCTGTACCCGCCCGCATATTTCTTTCCTGTGCACCCCCATGTATCATCGGGTGAATAGATACCCGGTCACTGATGTAGAGAATGCCTATACCTTTTGGACCGTGAAATTTGTGTCCGGCACCCGTAATGAAATGCACCTTGGATGCTTTCAAGTTAAAAGGATAATGCCCCACTGTCTGAACGGTATCGCTGTGAAACAGTGCACCATATTTTTCACATAGCTCACCTACAGCATCTATATCTAATAAATTACCGATTTCGTTGTTGGCATGCATCAATGTTACGATGGTTTTGCCACCCGGCTGCGATAACAATTCCTCCAGGTGCGCCAGGTTGATATGTCCGTTGGGTAAGAGACCAACATAGTCCAAATTAGCAAGTCCTGTTTTATGGAGGTGTTCTATGGTATGCAGGGTAGCATGGTGTTCGATGCGTGAACTGATGATGCGCGTACATTGGAGGTCACGCATGGCAGCTTGCAAAACGGTATTACTGCTTTCCGTTCCCCCACTGGTGAAAAAGATCTCAGCGGGACGGGCTCCGAGTATTTGGGCAACCGATTTTCTGGCTTTTTCAATCGCCATACGGGTTTCCCTGCCATAACTGTATACGGAGGATGGATTACCAAAATAGGTGGTCAAATAGGGCAGCATGGTTTCCACCACCCTCGGATCGATGGGCGTGGTAGCAGCGTTATCGAGATATATTCTTTCCATCCTGATCAAAATTACTGAATGTGGAAATTACAGCTGTCCTGATTTTCTGAATGATTCATGTATATCCTGCATGATCCTCTTCGCTATGTTTTCAGCTGAAGCTTCCAAATTGCTTTCAGCATAAATACGAATGATGGGTTCTGTATTGCTGCTGCGTAGATGCACCCAATCATTTTCAAAATCGATCCGCAAGCCATCTTCCGTGTTTACCGGGTAATTTTTGTACTTCTCCAGCAGGTCTGTGAAGATTTCTTTCATAGCGATACCATCCTTCAGTTCAATTTTATTCTTGCTCATGAAGTAATCAGGGTAGGTATTGCGCAACTGTAGGATGCTCTTCTTTTCCCTGGCGAGGTGGCTCAGGAAAAGAGCAATACCAATCAACGCATCGCGGCCATAATGAAAATCAGGTACAATAATGCCTCCATTTCCTTCACCCCCTATCACAGCCTCCACTGACTTCATTTTTTCAACCACATTCACCTCACCCACTGCACTGGGGAAGTATTGTCCACCCCTTTTTTCAGTAATATCTTTTAATGCACGGGTACTCGATAAGTTACTCACTGTATTCCCCGGGCGACGGCTAAGCACATAGTCGGCAACGGCTACCAGCGTATATTCCTCTCCAAAAAAACTACCATCCTCACAAACAAAACAAAGTCTGTCCACATCCGGATCAACGGCGATACCCAGGTGAGCTCCGCTGTTTTTAACTGCCAGGGATAGTTCTGTCAGGTTGCCGGGTAAGGGTTCCGGATTGTGCGAAAACTTACCGGTTACTTCGCCGTGCAACAAGGTGATGTTTTCTTTTTTTACGCCCAACGCTTCCAGCAAGGGAGGAACCGATAAGGCACCCGTACTGTTGATTACATCCGCTACAATGGTAAAATTCGCTGCGCGGATGGCTTCCACGTCTACCAGCGGATAAGCTATGATCTGGTTGATATGATAGTCAAGTGAATCGCTGACGGTCGTAATGGACCCCATTTGCTCTATTTCAGCGAATTGAAATGCTTCCTGATCGGCCAACATCAATACAGCAGCCCCTGCTTCAGCACTGATGAATTCACCCCGGTTATTCAGTAATTTCAGCGCATTCCATTCGCGCGGATTGTGACTGGCCGTGATGATGATGCCCCCGGCAGCCTTTTCCTTTACAACGGCCATTTCAACGGTAGGGGTGGTACTTAGGCCAAGATCCAGTACTTCCATACCCAGACCACACAAGGTTTGCATCACCAGCTCCTGTACCATGTTTCCGCTGATTCTGCCATCTCGCCCTATTACGATCCTTTTTCCCTGTCCCTGGTTGGTTAACCAGGTACCGAAAGCCGCTGAAAACCGAACCACATCAAGGGGTGTCAGGGCTTGCCCTACTTGTCCGCCAATGGTTCCCCTGATACCAGAAATGCTCTTTATCAATGCCATAATAAAAAAAAATAAAAGTGTGCAAAGTTAACTCTTATTTTATTGAGGCCGAAGGCTGTATTTTTGCCGGCAATGATAACGCCCAACTGGTTTGAAGATTGGTTCAATTCCCCCTATTACCATCAGCTCTATAAGCACCGCGATGAGGAGGAGGCTGAGCTGTTCCTGCAAGAACTGATTACCCACCTGAAGCCCGCTGCCGGCGCCCGTATGATCGACTGGGCTTGCGGTAAAGGCCGCCATTGTAAGGTGCTGAATGAAATGGGCTTCGATGTAACAGGTGTCGACTTGTCTGAAGCCTCTATTCGGGCAGCAGTGCAAGATGAAAATGAGCAGCTACATTTCTATCGACATGACATGCGCAACCCTTTTCGTATTAATTATTATTATTATGCGTTTAATATTTTTACCAGTTTCGGATATTTTCTGACCCGTCGGGAACACGATAGTGCCATCCATAGTATGGCAGTCGGTTTACGAAAAGGAGGGACCCTGGTGATGGATTATATTAATGTGAACAAGGCAGGACAAGATCTGCCTCAATCTTACCTGCAGCAAGAATCGGCTGAACTGGTATTTCAAATCGCCAAATGGCAGGACGAGCATCATATTTTTAAGCAAATACAGGTGGCCGATGCGCCCGGTGGAACCTTGCGACATCTATTTACAGAACGGGTGGCAAAATTTACCCTGCATGATTTTACCGACATGATGAGTTATCAGGGCCTGCAGATTAGGGAGGTATTTGGGGATTATCAACTGGCGTCCTTCGATGCAGCTACTTCACCCCGACTAATTATCGTGGCGGATAAAATAAAATAAATAAGTGGATGTTTCAATCTAACTAATACGGGGGCATATGCCTAATGAACAGCCATAACTAAGCACTATCTTTACACTGTGTTATTTATTCCATTCATAAGTTCTCTTTGGTTAAAAGCAATACCCGTTTGGTTAGATGGGATTGACCGCCAGATATTTGTTTTTATTAACCAGCAGGCTACTCATCCTATCGTAGATGCGATTGTTCCCTGGTGGCGAGAGTCGATGACCTGGACGCCCTTTTACATATTCTTGCTAATCGCTTCTGCTATCAACTTTAAAAAGTCAAGTATACCCTGGATTGCCATGGCATTGGTCACTATTTTGCTCAGCGATCAGATCAGCAGCACCGTGGTAAAACCGTTCTTTGAACGAATACGCCCCTGTAATGATCCCGTTATGCAATCAGGCCTTAGGTTGTTACTCGATGGCTGTGGTGCCGGATATAGTTTTACTTCATCACATGCCACCAATCACTTCGCATTGGCTGTATACCTCACTTTTACACTGCGCACCTGGATCGGAAGATATGCCTGGATACTATTTCTGTGGGCTGCTACAATCGCATATGCGCAGGTATATGCCGGCGTTCATTATCCGTTGGATGTAATCGGCGGGGCATTACTGGGCTCTGCCATCGGATATTGGACGAGCCGTTTTTTTAATAACAGCATCGGCGGCTTGATGCTACAATCAACTGCATCATGAATAATCGTTCTGCCTTTCATACCTTACTATTTTTATGCTTCCTGGGCTGGATGGCCGGGTTCATCTGGGTACCTATCATGGACATTGATGCCAGCCAATATGCGAGCATCAGCCGGGAAATGTTGGAGCGAAAAAGTTTCTTGGAAGTATACGATGTAGGAAAAGATTACCTCGACAAACCCCCGCTGCTGTTTTGGTTTTCCGCTTTGTCTATGTGGATCTTTGGTCCCACCCAATGGGCTTTCCGGTTGCCATCGCTTTTATTCGCCATGTTAGCCGTTGTATCGACCTATCAAATAGCCCGTTTGTATTACAACCAACAAGTAGCGCGACTCAGTGCATTGGTGTTGGCCTCCTCTCAGGCCCTCTTCCTCATCACACACGACGTTCGTTGCGATACCATGCTCATGGGTTGGGTTAGTTTGAGTATCTGGCAACTGGCTCTTTGGTACCGGCGCGGCAATATCAGTTTTTTGATTATCGCCGCTTTTGCCATCGCTGGCGGTATGTTAACGAAAGGCCCCATAGCCCTGTTAGTACCTGCCTTTGCCTTCGCCCCACACTTTATTTTACAACGTAACTGGAAACCCTTTTTTCAAAAGGAATACCTGCTGGTGATTGTAATTATTGCCATCTGTCTGATACCCATGTCGATCGGTTTATACAGGCAATTTGATTTGCAACCCGGAAAACTAATCAATGGTATCCCAATCCAGTCCGGACTACGATTTTACTTTTGGACACAAAGTTTTGGGCGCTATACAGGGGAGAATTTTTTCCATGAGATGAGTTATTTCAGTTTCCTCTTCGAAAATATGCTTTGGAGTTTTCTTCCCTGGATACTCATTTTCTCAGCTGCCCTCATTGAACGTGTTTATCAATTGATACGTCAAAAGGGTAAAATCGGGGGTGAGCAGGAATGGTTGACTGCCGGCGGTTTTATCATTACTTACCTGGTGTTGTCCAGAAGCCAGTATCAATTGCC
>JBEIUM010000177.1:0-5740 GCA_040374385.1 Sediminibacterium sp.
ATCAGTCGCACATCCCCGGCAAACGCAGCCACGCAGGCCACTATGGATTCACTGTCACTATAATACCGGACGGGCAGCAGCGTGATTCCATCGGCTATTTCAAAGTATTCGGGCTTCAGACCGGCGTCCATCAGTGTATCCATAGCCTCCCGGCTGATTTCCGATGCCTCGCGACCCTTTTTCAGTTCCTCACCCGACCACTGCAGGGTGCGGTAAATCACCGGCGCCACCTCCCGCATGGCAGCACTTAGCCGCAGGTTGCGGCTGCTCATGGCCAGTCCGTCGGGTTCACGCACAGTCGGACACATGACCAGCTCGACCGAAAGTGCCAGTTGCCGGATCATGTCGCGCACGATGCTGAGCTGCTGATAGTCTTTCTGCCCCATGTACAACTTCTGCGGTTTCACGATATCGAGCAAACGATTCACCACCGTGGCCATCCCTCCGAAATGACCGGGACGAAACTCGCCCTCCATCACTTTGTCGAGACTGCCAAAGTCGAGCTGCACAGTAAAATCAGCTCCGGGCGGATACACCTCCTCCACGGAAGGCAGAAATAGCACGTCGCACTCCACTCCGTCGAGCAGCGCCGCATCCTGCTCCGGCATACGAGGGTATTTCTCCAGGTCTTTCGGGTCGTTGAACTGGGTGGGATTGACAAAGATACTGGCAACCGTAAGACAGGCATCGCGCTTCGACATACGGACGAGCTCCAGATGACCCTCATGCAGTGCACCCATGGTGGGCACAAAACCAACGGGCCGACCCTGTGCCATCAGCCACGACTGCATATCCGCCACCTTCTTGAATATAACCATGAATGTGTGTATGTGTGTTTGGACGGCGCGAAAGTAAAATAATGATACCGAAGAATTGCGATATCGGACCCCGAGTATGCATGAATTTTCATTAATCAGTGCAATGGCTATTGACAGTCTCACATTTTTTCCCGTAATTTTATATAAAAAACCGGCAGACACCGTCACGGAAACGCCGGGCATTCTTCATTAGAGCTTGTTCAGGATTCTCTGCCGTTGGCAAAAACAGGCTGATTTTTTGTCAGTTTTTGCGTTTTTGAAGGCGCGTAGCCGGTGCTACGTAACTGAAAAAAGGTGAAAAATGGCGAAAAATGAGCCGTTTTTGACTCGGCGAGAGATTTCTGAACAAGCTCTTAAACCTCATCCATTCACGCTTATGCTCGTAAAAACATACGCAGGCGCAGTCCACGGCGTGGACGCGCGTACCATCACCATTGAAACCAACACCGGAGGACCCATGATCGGTCCGGAAGAAAAAATCCCGCCGGTTCAGATTGTCGGATTGCCTGACAGCGCCGTGCGGGAGAGTCTCGCCCGCATCGAGGCGGCCGTCAGAAATTCCGGAATCCGGACGGCCAGGCTCCGCACCATCATCAACCTCGCCCCGGCAGATATCCGCAAGGAAGGAACGGCATTCGACCTGCCTATTGCACTGGGTATGCTCGCCGGCGCCGGCCTGATTGCCTCCGACGGGATGGATCAGTATTTTATCATGGGAGAACTTTCTCTCGACGGTTCACTGCGCCCGATCAAGGGAGCACTGAGTGTTGCCATACAGGCCCGGAAACAGAAATTCAAGGGCTTCATCCTGCCCCGGGTAAACGCCCGGGAAGCCGCTATCGTGAACGACCTCGAGATTTACGGCGTTGACACGCTGCTCGAGGCGGTTGAAGTGCTGGGCGGCTCCTCCGGAATCAAGCCCATGCAGGTGAACACCCGGGAGGAGTTTGCAGCCAACATGAATAATTACGACCTCGATTTTGAGGATGTAAAAGGACAGGAAAATATCAAAAGGGCGCTCGAACTGGCTGCCGCCGGAGGGCACAACGTAATCCTGATCGGTCCGCCGGGCGCCGGAAAAACGATGCTGGCGCGCCGACTGCCCACCATCCTGCCGCCGTTAACTTTACAGGAAGCGCTGGAAACCACGAAGATACATTCGGTTTCCGGCATGTTGCCCGATCACTCGGCGCTCGTCACCACGCGTCCTTTCAGGTCGCCGCATCATACTATCAGCGATGTGGCGCTGGTGGGTGGCGGCTCCGACCCGATGCCCGGAGAGATCAGTCTGGCTCACAACGGCGTTTTGTTTCTCGACGAACTGCCGGAATTCAAGCGACAGGTACTGGAGGTGATGCGCCAGCCCATGGAAGAGCGGCGAGTAACTATCAGCCGGGCAAAAATAACGGTGGATTATCCGGCCAGCTTCATGCTGGTAGCATCCATGAATCCTTGTCCCTGTGGCTACTATAACCACCCCGAAAAAGAGTGCGTTTGCGGCGCAGGTGTGGTAAAACGTTATGTATCAAAGATTTCCGGGCCTTTGCTGGATCGAATTGATCTGCACGTGGAAGTGACGCCCGTAAAAATTGAAGAGCTCACCAGCATGTCTGCTCCCGAACGCCCCAAACTCGGCAGCGAGGAAATTCGCGCACGCGTGCTGCAGGCGCGCGCTGTGCAGGCCGAGCGGTTCAAAGACCTCAAAGACGTGTATTGCAACGCCCAAATGCCCGGGCGCATGGTACGCGAGGTGTGTAAGCTTACAACTGAAGGACTTACACTGTTGAAAACCGCCATGGAACGGCTGCAACTCTCCGCCCGGGCGTATGACCGCATTCTGAAAGTAGCCAGAACAGCCGCCGATCTGGGTGGCAGCGCAGATATCAGGATCGAGGATTTATCCGAGGCGATTCATTACCGGAGTCTGGATAGAGAAGGATGGGCGGGGTAGGGATTTCCGATATCCGATTTGTTCGATTTCCGATTTCCGAATAGATTTTTGATGGGCGATTTTAAAATTTTTTCACCAACTATACCAGGATTTCTGTGATTTGCGAGATTTTCAGGATTGATTTGGTTGATTATTACGGATTTATGGGGAGAAATTTTCGCAAACCACTTTCCGTTGGGTATAACACCATGAAATTATGAAAGCATACGAACTTGAAAACCGCTTAATTGATTTCGCTTCCCGTGAAATTGATTCGGCAAAAGCGTTGCCTCAAACATATAGCGGCAAGCATTTCTGGTCGCAAATCATTCGTTCCGCTATTTCACCTGCTTTGAATTGTGGTGAAGTACAGGCCGCTGAATCTCCGAAAGATTTTATTCATAAGATGAAGATTTGTCCAAAGAGCTTCGGGAAACTTCTCTTTGTTTAAAACTGATTGCCAAACGAAAATAGTTTCCATAAGGAAAGCTTTCTATTTTGGTACAAGAAACCAACGAAACTGCTTTCTATATTCGTCGCCAGTAACAAAACCATGACCGCGCACAAACCAAATCGGATATCCAATAGGAAACCGAACAAATCCGATATTGGAAACCCGTACCACGATTTTATCGTGGATATTCATTACCGGAGCCTAGTTCCCTGCTTTTATCAATTTTCCGCGCACTTTACGACCGCTTTCCCCCTCTTTGACTTCCGAAAAATAAACTCCCACTGGCAGCTTGATTCCGGTCAACTTTGTTGTTTCATCGACAAGATTGGCGCTTAGAACAAGCCTTCCTGTTTGATCATACAGAGAAAAAAAAGTATTGGGGAGGTCTGAATTCAGTGTTACGGTGATCTTGTCCAAAAAAGGATTGGGAAAAACGGAAATTTCGAGCAAAGGGTTGCTGTCCTTGGCGCTCACTATTGGCTCGTCAATGCCCAAAGTATCACAAATACTCCCAGGAAGGTCATAAAGCCGATAATTTGGATAATTTGGAAGTGAACGTATTGCATAGACCGGAAGTGAAAGCCCTCTTTGCTCAAAACCTATATCGGGGTCATCCGGTGTATTTATTACATGGTAAGCCTTCGTGCGCCCCAGATTGTTCATATATATTTTGCCATTAGGTGCGTACTGCATCAAAAGTAAACTTGCTCCGGCAATGTCTAATGAAGGAACGATCGTATCCAGAACAGGGTTGGGCAATGTCAGGTCTGCTTCCTGTATGGATAGCTGTGTGTTGACAAGCAGTTTGTTGCCATCCCCGCTGAAAGCAATTCCTCCTCCCAATATTGCCCGAAACGGCATACCGATAAAACGGGCATTGCTGAACGCTCCCGAACACCTGTCAAAATCCATGACAACCACTCCGCAATGCTGTTGCCGCGCATATCTGACGCCGTTTGGAGAAAAAGCCGATGATCCGATATAACGACAAGACAATGCCTCTCCAATCTCTTGAGTGTCTATTTGTTGTACCCCTGATGCCGAAAAAAGTACCCGGTAGTATTTATTGGTGCCATATTCAGGGAACACCAACCACCAGTCGCGACCATTGCCATGGCGTACTGCTGTAAATGGTTCTAAATGCCCATCTGACAATATGTTGTTGCTGGAAATTACAGCACCGTTCCCACCATCCATCTCCATATCAATGATAGAGTAATAAAACGGCCCATAGGTCAACTTCTTTTCCGGATTGTACCTGACCCCCATGTGAAAGAGATAGTACAAGTGCGAATTCCCCGGCAATTGAAGAGCCATCGCCCCAAGCGGAGCTGCATAGCCACTGGTCGGGCAAGTCCAGTCAGCCATTTCGCCCGGGTTCAGCCCTGCACCATTAGCCATAGTGTCGCCCTGAACATTGGCGACATAACATCCATTGGTGTAGAAAAGGATATTTCCAAGTGAGTCCGGCATGACAGCTACCGTGCTTTCGAAATTCATACGAAGGTCGGTGGTTTCGGTAAGAACCTGACCGCTCTGAAACCGAATGATGACATTCTCATACCCGGGCTGGCCCGGAATATCGTGTGTGCCTGCCAACCAAACCTGATCCGGCAAAACCTGGCTTGAGAGGAACCCTGGCAAAAGTAAAAGTAGAGAAAAAATACGCATGGCTTATTCGTGTTTGACTTTAGGTAGGACAGATTCTTGAATTGATTTATTTCGCCTTCGTTCCAACTCTTTTCGCACCAGAGTTTTCATGTTCAAGGGGTCATAGTCCTGTTCTGCCTGCTGCTCATTTGCCGGGGGGATATAAAACCCCGGCGGCAGTTTAAGCACTTTGATTTCTTCCTTTGATTCTAGGTCCCGGCCCTCCGACCAGGGCACATCCTTGAAGCCGCTTCCGGGCGGCGAAGCAAAGCCCAAGGTATCACACGGTGAATCGAGCCATTTTCCGAGGCGGTAATTCGGGAAATAACAGCGCGTCTCCTTGTTATGCCGGGGCAGCACAAGGCCGCGTTGCGCCATATCGCTGGCTAATAAAGGCAAGCCGGGCCTGTTTATCACATGGTAAGCCGTGGAATTGTTAAACGTACCATAATAAATCTTTCCGTCCGGTGCAAGTTCGGGAAGCTCAAAATGGGTCAAATAAGGCGGGGCGGGACTTGATCCATATTCATATCTGCCGATCGTATCAAAAGACATTTGAGCGCTGTCAATCGTTTGCATATCCAATTGATATACAAACAGATGGGTTCCGGGATATAAAAACCGCCCATCGGGTGAAAATGCAATGGTTGCCGTCCAAAATGCGGGTGGTTGGTAGGGCAAAACACGAGGGTTGCTTAAAAGCCCGCTGCAACGGTCGAAATCGAATATCCAAAGGCCGGTACTATCATCGTTGCTGACAAAAAAAGTTCCGTCAGGAGAAGCCTTGGCGTATGGATAATCAGTGAGTGAAGCCGGGGCGATATTTTGTTCGTGTTTTAAATGAATTCCATTGGAATCAATCAAGTAAATAAAATAATTTTGAGAAAT
>JBEIUM010000146.1:0-6623 GCA_040374385.1 Sediminibacterium sp.
ATGAAAGCATCCATCTCTTCGAGTAGGGTACGTATTTTTTGATCCAGCGCAGCATCGCTCACAGCTTTATCATCATGGGGTAAATTACTTTTCATCAGCCATTGGTAGGCTTCCCAAAGTCGCTTGAAGGCTTTTTCGGCAGCCAGCAAAGCCTCATTGCTGAAATCAAGTGTGCCCCTGTAATGACTCTGTAGAATAAAGAAGCGGATGGTGGAAGGTGAATAAGCCTGTTCAAGAAGCGGATGATTCCCCGAAAAAAGCTCTGACAACTTGATAACATTGTTATAGCTCTTACCCATCTTCTTACCATTAATGGTAATCATATTATTATGAATCCAATAACGCGCAGGCATCACCTGGTTGGCTACCGTACTCTGCGCAATCTCACATTCGTGGTGTGGAAATTGGAGGTCCATGCCGCCGCCATGAATATCGAATTCAGTTCCGAGGTATTTGGAGCTCATGGCAGAGCACTCAATGTGCCAGCCGGGGAATCCTTCGCCCCAGGGACTTTGCCAGCGCATGATGTGTTCCGGCGGGGCTTTCTTCCAAAGGGCAAAATCAGACTTATTTCTTTTTTCATCCTGGTTATCGAGCGCTCGGGTACTTTCCAATTGCTCCTCTAAAATACGTCCACTGAGTATACCATAGGGCTGTCCTTTCGCAGAAAAATCCTGGTGATATTTTTCTACATCAAAGTACACCGAACCATTCACCTCATAAGCATACCCTGCTGTGAGAATGTGCTTAATCATTTCGATCTGTTCAACGATGTGGCCGGTGGCGGTGGGTTCGATACTGGGGGGCAGGTTATTGAACTGTGCCATGGCTGAATGATACAGCCGGGTATATTTATGTACCAGTTCCATCGGTTCCAGCTTTTCGAGGGTAGCCTTGCTACTGATTTTATCTTCTGCCGCCCGGCCTTCCTCTTCAAAGTGGCCGGCATCTGTAATATTTCTTACATACCGCACCCTGTATCCGAGGTTCAACAGATACCGGTACAGCACATCAAATGTGATAAAAGGGCGGGCATGACCTAAATGACTTTCACCACTAACAGTGGGTCCGCAGACATACATACCCACAAATGGTGCATGGAGCGGTGTAAAAAGCTCTTTTTGTCGGGTGAGTGAATTATAAATTTTCAAAGACATGGAACATCTGACTTAAAAGGGAAATAATCAGCCGGCAGAAACATTCGTTGCCAAATTTGACGGCAGCGGGCATCATACATGCGTGGCAAAGATATTCTATTTTTCCAATTTCAGGTCTGCCAGCAAGAGGAAGTGATCGCTCAGCCCTTCATCGACGAGTCCGAATTGTTTCACCCTCCATTGTGCACCGGCCATGATGTAATCGATGCGTAATGTTGGGGCTAGCGAAATATAGGTACGACCAAGCCCTGCACCGGCCTGAATAAACGCATCTTGTAATCCTGCACCCGTAACCTGGTGATAGGAAAAACTATTGGGCACATCATTGAAGTCGGCACATAAAATCACCGGATAAGGAGCCACCGCAATGGTGTTCTTAACCAAGATGGCCTGCTGCTCTCTTTTTTGAAATGCCACTTTCATTTTCCGAAAAATATTCCGCGATGCTTCTACCCCCTGTTCTTCAACGACGCCGATTTTTTCCAGGTCATCATAATCATCCTGATTAAAGCGAAAAGAACAGAGGTGCGTATTAAATACCCGAATCGTATCTGTTCCTTTTACCACATCCGCATATAATAAACTTTCTGCATCCAGATAAGGGATGCGCCGGGTAGCAAGCAGGGGCCAGCGGGAAAAAATGATGCAGCCACTTTGGTAGTTGCCGGACCGCTTCTGGTAGTCGGGTGCAAAATAATGATACGGATATTGCGCTGAGAACAGCGCGATGTGGTTTTCCTTTTCTGACTGATTGAACTCCTGTAAACAGATAATATCCGGATGATACTGAAGTACGGCATCAGCAATCTGCTTCTTCAAAAGTGGGGTACGCCCGGCAACTTTTCCCAATCCATTGAATCCCCTCAAATTCCAGGAGGCTACCCGCAATGAAACTGTATCCTTAACTTGGCTAAAGGGCTGAATAGACTTGACCGCTACTAACACATACAACTGTTTCCATCCCAGCAAGAGTGCAATGAGTGAGATGATTGCATACGATGGTTTTGCAATGAGCCAAAAAAGCAGAAACAGTAGTTGCAGTAAAATCAGATAAGGAATAATCAGTCCAACAAATCCAGTTAACCAGCCGATAGGATTGGACAGAGAGACCAGCCAGGCGGAAAGGAGAAATAAGATGCTGAGTGTAATATTCAGCACCATCAAAATTTTTTTGGTAATCCGTCGGATAAAGGAGACTGGCATAACGACAGAAAATTACTTTTTTTATGCGAAAGCGGAAGCCTCCGTTTTCAACATAGGTGAATAGTTGCTGTCGCTGCTTTATTCAGAAGCCTTCCGCAGAAATTCTTTTTCTTCAGGGGTAAGTCCATCCATGCCCTTTTGATTGATCTTATCGAGAATCTCATCGAGCCGCTGCTGGGTTGATTTGGGAATTTTTACAAAGGGCTGACGACCGGTGGAACGCTGGCTGCTATTGGATTGCATACCGGGCTGGAACCATCCATTGATGCGATGATACAGATCGGTCATCCAGGCACCGGCATCGGTTCCACGCTGTAAAAGATGTACATACATGTATCCGATGGCTCCCGCCGCCAGACTGCCGGCACCCAAGCCCATCTGAGCACTACTCAGGGTAGCAAAATGTATGAGGGCATATAAAACGGTAATGATCCAGAGGGGAATACCGCCATTGATGAGGGGAAAGAGTCGATAATTCGGGGATAGGGCCGTGGTAGCTGTTGCCACTGCCATAACAGATGTACCTGCCCCCAGCAGAGGTGACACACCGGCGACGGATAGAGAGGCAGGCAGCCATTGCACTGCTACCAGAAAAACCAGGGCACCCACAACACCCCCATAGAGGTAAACAGGAAGCAGGTGTTTATTGCCGGCAAGATCTTGCAGGATGTATCCAAAGCACCATAGCCAAAGCATGGAACTGATCAGGTGCCAGATGGATATATGCGTGAACATATAAGACAAGAAGGTCCACGGCCGCGACAGAAAAACATCTATCGCCGGGGAAAGTGTAAACCAATCGAGTATCTGCTTTTGAAAGAATTCGCGCGGCGTATCAGAAAGAAAATACACAATGGAAATAAACTGGAGCATCAGGAACACCATCATATTGATAGCAAAAAGCAATACCAATGCATTGTTATCCTGTCCCAGTAATATTTGTCGAGTTGATTTGGAGGAGGCGTCCCGCATAGGGGGTAACTTTTTTTAAATTAATAGAAGTGCTGACGGTTTTTTTTGTTCCAGGTGAATACGATTAGCAGTCCAACGATTGCACCACCCACGTGCGCCCAACGGGCTACATTATCACCGGCACTATTCTGTATAGCAAAGAACAATTCATAGGTAAAGTAGAGAATACCCAGCCATTTCGCTTTAATGGGAATGAGAAAGTAGATATAAATATAGGTGTTCGGGAAAAGGTAAACGAAGGCGGCAAGAACACCGAAAACGGCACCGCTTGCGCCGACCGTAGCCATATTGAGTGATTCCTGGTATTTATCTGTTAGTAAGCCAAAGAGTTGTCGGCTGATGGCAGGATCATCGCCCATGTTCTGCAGTTGGCGGAGATGCTCGGGGTTACCGGAGAGATGTGTAATCATGAACTGCCGCATTTCTTCGATCGGAACAATTCCACCTTCTGCCTGACGCATATACATTTGCTGATATGCTTTCATCATAGGTAAAAACTCATAGCTCAGAAAAAGCAAATGCATCAGCGCTGCCCCCAACCCGCATACCAGATAGAATGTCAAAAACTTTTTTGAACCCCATACATTTTCCAGCACAGATCCAAACATCCAGAGCGCGAACATATTACCGAAAATGTGCGCAAAGTCCCCATGCAAGAACATGTGTGTGATCAACTGCCAGGGACGAAACAGACTACTTTGCCAGGCATGCAAAGCAAAGGTTTCTTCCAAATCAATGAGCGCATCCGGACCACTGAATGCAAATTTTGCCAAAAAAAAGAGACCATTGATGATCAGCAGATTTTTTACTATCACCGGTAAGATCTCGAAACGACTTGGGCGAAATTGTGTCATGGTAAGTAGGTGTTATCTGCAGGCAAAGCCAATTACTTTAGTTTTAGTTGTACCACATTTTCAATGTGTAGGGTATGAGGGAACATGTCGACCGGACAGCATCTGGTCACACGATATTTTTCATCCAGCAAGGCAAGGTCGCGCGACTGAGTTGCTGGATTACAACTGACATAAACAACAAGCGGTGCTTCCATTTCTAATAATTTACGAACCAGTTTCTCGTGCATGCCGGCCCTGGGTGGATCAGTGATCACGACATCCGGTTTCCCTTCCCGGCTAAAAAAAGCGTCATCACAGACTTCAATCACGTCACCGGCAAAAAACCGGGCATGTCCTACCCCGTTGATGGACGCGTTGTGAATGGCATCAGCCACTGCTTCCGGTACCACTTCCACACCAATGATCTGTTTGGCCTGCTCGCTGAGAAAGATCCCTATACTGCCGGTTCCACAGTACAGGTCATAAACAATCTGGCTGCCGTTTAGTTCTGCCATACTGCGAATGAGTTGGTAGAGCCGCTCTGCCTGAAAAGAATTCGTTTGAAAAAAAGAACGTGAACTTATGATGTAGCGGAATTTCTCCAGTTGTTCGGTGATATATCCATTGCCCATGACCACCTGTGGTGCCAGTCCGATCAGGCTATCGTTGTGCTTTGTATTAATCGTAACTAACAGCGTGGTGATCTGTGGAAATTGATTCAGCAGTTTTTGGGTCAAAGCCTGCTGAAGTTCGGGCAGCGGATACCCCAAAACGATATCGATCATCCACTCGCCGGTGCGCGTATTACGAACTACCAGGTTTCTCAGCCAGCCTTCATGTGTTCTTGGATTATAAAAAGGTAAACCCTGTTCAATGGCAAATGCCTGAATGGCTTTTCGGATTCCATTCGTAGGTTCATCCTGGAGATGACAGGTGTCAATGGCTACCACCTTATCAAAAAAACCACGGGCATGAAACCCACCAGCACCAGCCTGTTGTTCCTGCAAATCACCGGCTGCCCGCAGACGAGCAAATTCCTCCGAAGGAATGTATCGCCTGTCACCAAAAGTATATTCCAGTTTGTTCCGATAATGGGTAGTACGTTCAGCCCCCAGGATGGGCTCCATTGCCGGCAGCGGAATTTTTCCTATCCGCTGCAAAACATCCGATACCTGTTGTTGCTTATACTCCAATTGAAGTGCGTAGGGAAGCATCTGCCACTGACATCCGCCACAAACACCGAAATGTTCACAAAATGGGGTCAACCGATGCGGGGAATACGTATGAAAACGGATGGCCACCCCCTCCGCCCAGTCACTCTTGTTCTTTTTTAACAAAACATCAACAACATCACCGGGTATGGCGCCTTCGATAAAAATCACTTTGCCGTCAAGCCTGGCCAGCGATTTACCCTCGGCGGCATAATCGGTTACGATCAGGTTTTCGATGACGACTGCTTTTCGCTGCTTTTTCACTTCTGCAAAGGTAATCAGGATGCGTGTTCCATCGTTAAAGAAATGAATCTTTCCTTAATTTGCAGCACGAAAGTCTTAATCGGTTCCTATTATCTAATCATCCCTATGGCTATGTTTAAACATCTACTGCTTTCTATCGGATTCCTCCTAATCTGTGTTACTGGTTTTTCACAGTTCCCCGGTGGACGTAATATCAGCATCAAACTGACCCCGCTGAAGAATACCACCGTTTACCTGGGAAGTTATTATGGTACCCAGATGGCCCTGTTTGATTCTGCCAAACTCAATGACAAAAGCGAGGGGGTTTTTTCCGGACCCGCGAAACTTACCGGAGGTATTTATTTTGTTGTAACCAACTTGGGAGGTTACCAGATACAGTTCGACCTGCTGATCGATGATCGCCAGAATTTCCGCATTGAAGCCGACACGGCGAACAATGTAACCATGAAGGCTAAAATCACCGGTTCAGACGAGAATAAACTGTACGAAGATTACAAGCGCTTCTCATCGGCACAAGAGAAACGCATGCAGGGACTTGAAAAGGACTTCAACGATAAGAAAGAGAAAACCAAAAAAGACACGACTGATCTCCGGGAGGCATATACCAAAACCACTGAGCGCATGGATGCTTATCGTGATAGCATCATTGATAAGTATTCAGGAACCCTCTTAGCTGCCTTGTTCAGCTGCAACAAAAGACCCAAAGTGCCCGAAATACCCGTCATCAAAGGGAAACCGGATTCCACCTATCCCTATTTCTACGTAAAAGGACATTTCTGGGATGACGTAGATTTTTCTGATGACCGACTGCTGCATACACCGTTCTTTGAACCCAAACTGGATGAATATTTCAAATACTACATTTCAATTGAGGCAGATTCCATCATCAAAGAAGTGAATTATATTCTGTTGTCTGAAGAGAATGGCAGTAAATAAGCCACTGCCATCAGCAATAAAGCTATCCAGAAATTTTTGCTAAATCC
>JBEIUM010000349.1:0-1551 GCA_040374385.1 Sediminibacterium sp.
ACAATACTCCAGGCAATTGAGATACCATCATACGTTGACGTTCCTCGTCCGATTTCATCGAGCAGTACCAGACTTCTCTCCGATACGTTATTGATGATGCTGGCTGTTTCATTCATTTCCACCATAAAAGTAGATTCGCCCCCACTTAAGTTATCGCTGGCACCCACACGGGTAAAAATTTTATCAGTGAGTGGTATCAAAGCTTTTCGTGCAGGAACAAAACTTCCCATATGGGCCAACAAAGTGATCAATGCCGTTTGACGCAATAGGGCACTTTTACCACTCATGTTGGGACCGGTCAGTATGATGATCTGCGTATCTGCCGGATTGAGCACGATATCATTCGTAACATATTCTGTCCCCGGTGGCAAGAATCTTTCAATCACCGGATGCCTACTCTCTTCCAAAAACAGTTCAAATCCTTCATGTAACTCCGGTTGATGATAATTATACCGTATGGCATTCTCTGCAAAGCAACATAGACAGTCCAGCGTAGCGAGGATATTTCCATTGACCTGTAAAGGTGCAATGTACAGTTGCAGGTCATTCAGCAGCTGATCGTATATACCGGATTCGATCGCCAATATCTTCTCTTCAGCTCCAATAATTTTTTCCTCGTATTCCTTTAATTCAGGGGTAATGTATCTTTCTGCATTCACCAGGGTTTGCTTTCGAATCCAGGTATCCGGTACTTTCTCTTTGTGTGCATGCGTTACTTCGAGGTAATACCCAAAAACCTGATTGAAATTGATTTTGAGTGATGATATGCCAGTTTTTTCTGCCTCCTGGCGCTGAATTTGCTGAAGGTATTCTTTTCCGCCATGGGCAATTGATCGAAGCTGGTCGAGTTCTGCATGTACACCCTCCCGAATCATGCCACCTTTTGTTGCGGTTGCAGGGGCCTGATCAGCAAGAACTGCATGAATCTTTTCAACCATGACCTGGCAGTTATTTAATCCATCGCCCAATTTTTGCAGCAGCGGCTGATTTGTTTCATTACAAGATTTTTTTATCAGGGATGTTTGCAACAGACCTTTCCCCAGTTGCTGCACCTCGCGCGGACCTATTTTCTTATTGGGAATCTTTCCGCTTAGTCTCTCCAGATCACCGCATGCGCGGATGGCATTGATGAGTTGTTTGCGTAAATCTGTTTCTTTGATCAGGTAGGCGACCACTTCAAGGCGCTCACGGATGTCCTTTGGGTTTCTTAATGGAAAAAGCATCCAGCGTTTTAGCAATCGACTACCCATGGCGTTCACGGTCTGGTCGGTTACCTGCAGCAATGAATGAGCTCCTTCTTGTAAGGGGAGCAACTCCAGGTTACGAACGGTGAAGCGGTCCATCCATAAAAAATCTTCCCGCTCTAAACGCTGAATAGATGTAAGGTGCTGCCAATTCGGATGTTCTGTCTCTTTCAGGTAATGCAGAATGGCGCCGGCGGCAATAATACCGGGGTGAGCGCCTTCCAAGCCAAAACCTTTGAGTGAATGGGTTTGGAATTGCTTCAACAGGCTCTCCTGGGCATAATGCTCATCAAAGATCCAGCCATCC
>JBEIUM010000027.1:0-19480 GCA_040374385.1 Sediminibacterium sp.
CTCTACACATTTCTAACTAACCTAAAAAAGAATGGAACACTTTTCAGGGTGTTCCATTCAATATTAATTTCTGATCATGCTTAGTTGATATAAAAATGCAAACCAGCACCAAACAATAAAGTATTAATAGCTAGGCCGCCCGAAAAACTCATCTTTCCGTACCCAAGCTCGGCAGATACACCAAACTTTCCTAAAAATATAAACTCCGCACCAGCTCCTCCACTATAACCAAACATGTTTTCTGATGTCTTTTCAAATCCAAATGCTGTAAGATCTTCAACGTATCTAAGCAATCCGCCACCAGCAAACAAATAAGGATCTATTGAAACGCTTCCCTGATCAGAATCTGGAAACCGATATAAATAACGTAACCCATAGAAATTCGTTTTAATTGATCCACCATCGAAAGAAGTTCCAAAGGGAGCAACTGTGGCCTGAACAACCGAGCGCTCAGTTACCCCATACTTTAAACTAACACCAAAGGACGGAAAGGATGATTGTAATCCAACTCCAAACGTACGTCGAACATCCTGTGCTTTTCCGGCAAAGGTCAATGCCAACAAACACACCAAAAAAAAGATTTTTCTCATAAAATTTAATTTTGCCCTACTCGTTTGGCTTTTCGGATACGCCCCGTTTAAATGGTTCCTGGTCTCCATTATTTATTTTACACCGATAAATACAAGAAACTATAGAATCACACCCTTTTGCAATGTTGGCCGGCTTTGAGGGGGGGGCACAATGCCGATGATTTAAATTAATAAAACATAATAAATATATCAAAAACAATTTATTAAAAAAAGAAAAGAAAATTTTAAAAAAACCGGGGGTATAGAAACCATCACACCACCACCAACTCAAAGAATGCTGCAGGATCTAAATACTGATTAGCTAACTCCTGCAATCGCTGTGGGGTCATCGCACGAATAGATGCGACACTCTCATCAAAATAATGATCGGATAATTCATTCAACAAATACGTCTTCCAGCGTGACATGATCTGAAAAGGCCCATCCAGGTCACCCATCAGTCCGCCCAACATATAGTTTCTGACATTGTCGAGTTCTTCACTGCTTACCTGTTCTTTACAGAGCAAAGACATTTCCTTATATATTTCAATAATCGCTGCTTCACATACTTCGCGTCCGGCCTCCGTACTGATGTGCCAGCTGCCTTCATGCAAATGACTGTGTATATATGAGTGTATGCCGTAAGTGTATCCCTTGTCTTCTCGTATGTTACTCATCAAGCGTGAACTGAAATAGCCGCCTAATATGTGGTTCAGCACTTGCATACCGACAAAATCGGGATGCTTGCGGGTAGGAGAAGGCCTTGCCATACGAATCGCCCCCTGAATACCCTGCTCATCATTGACAATCCGATGGATGCGCTGCTGCGCAGGAAATAAACCATGATTCATTCCTGCAGGACGAACGCCCGTTAATGACAGATGACCGAGACAAGACTCTAACTGCTGCTGCAAATCTGCCGGCAAACGCCCGGAAACCAGCACCATACAAGAGCCATGAACATAATACCGTTCGTAAAATGATACCAATTGCTCACGCTGAATTGCTTGATAAGCCGCTTCAGTGGTATATCGACCATAAGGATGGTCAGCACCAAAGAGATAAACATCCATCAAGCGATTGGCCACAAAATCACATTTCTTCAAATTGATATGGAGGCGTTGCAGCTGGTTATTTTTATAGATCGCCAGTTCATCCTCGGGGAAAACAGCTTCGGTGAGTATCTCAGATAAAACAGGCAACAGATGGGTAAGGTGCTTATTCAAACAATGCAACGTTACATTCGCCACATCATTGAAACATCCACGGTGCAAATAAGCCCCATAATATTCAACCTGCTCATTGAGTTGAAAAGCCGTCTTGGTGCGTGTGCCATTCTTTAATAAAAAGTTGGTAGTGGCCGCTTGCAGCGGATGATCTTCATGCCAGAGACCGGCAAAAAAAAGCAATTCAACCTGAACCACTTCCTGAGAGCCCGCCTCAACTGTATACACCGGCACTCCATTGCGCAAAGTAAACTGATGATAGGGCGGCAGCCGCAACTCCATGTCGGCAGCATTCCTGATGGGGGGTGGCTGTTTTCTGTTAAGCATGTGTTGACTTGCCGGCATGGTAATACAATGTGTTGCTGTTTTCTTTGCGGAAAATGTTTTTCCCTGCCGATAAAATATCCTCCGAGGTTACGGCCCGGTATCTCTCGAGCTCAGTATTCATCAATGAGGCATCACCAAGTAATTCGTAATGGGCAAGACTGGAAGCACGATTGGTAAGACTCATGTCTTCAAATACGATCATGCTTTCCGTTTTATTTTTTACCTTCTCCAACTCGGGTGCAGGTATCGTATCAGATAAGAGTCGATCGAGTTCAGCTTCCAATGCCGCCTGTGCAACTGCGTGCTCAACACCATCTACCAACCTCGACTCAAGTGCCAGCAATCCCTTATCACTGCTGCCGAAATGATGTACTTCCAGTGCTGAAAAAATCTTTTGTTCTTTTACCAAGGCCTGATAAAGGCGAGAAGAGCTTCCGCCACCCAGTATCTCCGTGATCAGGTCGGCGGCATAATAGCCGGGCTCGAGACGAGCATCCATGTGCCAGGCCATGATCATGGCATTGGCAGGCACGTCGGCATATACATCCACGTGTCTTGCCGCTGTTTGCCTGGGCTCAACGGGCAAAGAACGTATGTATTTCTCACCCGATGGAATACCGCCGAACCATTTATTGGCCAACACCTTAATTTGCTCTGTCTTTACCGCACCCGCAACAACCAGTATCGCATTGGCCGGACGATAATGCTTGTAAAAGAATGCCCGCACATCTTCCATCGATGCTTTTTCTACATGACTCAATTCTTGACCGATGGTCATCCAACGATAAGGGTGCACCTGATAACAAAGTGTACGCATGCGGTGCCAGATATCGCCATAGGGTTTATTAAGGTAGTGCTCTTTGAATTCCTCACAAACTACTTTTCGCTGCACGTTCAGGCTCTTCTTGGTAAATGCCAGTTCCATCATGCGATCACTTTCTAACCAGAATGCCGTCTCAATATTCTCTGCGGGCAACTGACAATAATAGTTGGTGAGGTCGTTTGTCGTGTAGGCGTTGTTTTCGCCACCGGCACGCTGTAGCGGCTCATCGAAATCGGGTATGTTTTTGCTGCCGCCGAACATGAGGTGCTCAAACAAATGAGCAAAACCGGTCTTTTCGGGCTGCTCATCCCGGGCACCTACATCGTACATTACGTTGACTACTGCCATGGGGGTATCATGGTCTTCATGAACCAACACACGCAACCCATTATCGAGCATGAACCTGTCAAAATGAATCATACGATCTGCTTACATTTATCCCAACGGCTGCAAAGTACCGGCTTTTCAGCTGAAAAACCTTTTTTACCTGCGCCGATGTTTTCGGATGTCTTTTACATCTAACGTTAATAAAAGTGGTTTCCCGTCGCGAATCACCATCACAGGCACCCGCCCGAGGCTATTTTGGAACATGTTCCGGTAGGTGCGGATATCCCGGGTGATGGTTCTGTCGACCGAGAAAATGTAATCCCCCGATTTAAAACCGGCTTTCTCAGCGGGCGACCCCGGCATAATATCTTCGACCCGCACCTGTCCGTTAAACAAATAAAAAGCAAGTCCGGTATAGGAATAATCAAAAGGTTCGGTGAAATGTTTGTTAGGACGAATATGAATGATCTGATCGGGGTAGTTGATGATGATGTTGAAACGTCGCATGAGGTCATTCCCAATCAATCCGCCCATCTGTGGGTATGCCGTTACATTGTAATCATCAGCAAAAACATGAACCGGCACATTCCGAAACTTGTATGCACCCAAGCGCAGTTCCCGCAGTAAACTAATTGACATCTGCTTTTTTCCTCCCAACCCCTCTGCCTGTGTAGGATAAAAAATCCTGCCCTTCCTGAAGACAGAACTATCTGACACAAAATCTTCCGATAGCAGCATATTGAGACCTGCACCGGTATCAAAAATAAAGCGGCCGGTAATAGGTGTATGATCACTGATAACGGCAGGCTGAACAGGCAGTGTAGTAAACTGAGGCTTGAGTAAATAGCCCCCCCGTGGATACTTCAAACCACCCGGGGTATAAACCTCCATTATATCTTCCTCGTAATCAATTTTTACAATGTAGCGACGGAGGAAACTATAGCCAATGATTCCATCAATGCGTATGCCATATACACGACTGAGCAAGTCATAATCATTGACATGAAAATCGAGGTTTTCTACGTCGAGTCCGGGTAGTCGCAGGGTTTGCCTGTTCACAAAAGATACCTGCCGAAGTCCGTTAAGTCCGCGAATGATGCGCCCGGAGGGGGTGAGGGGCAACTTCAGCTTTTGCACGGTACCCGAGTCGAGTGAGATACCCCCGCTACCGGTATCCAGCACAAAGTTGAGGGTATCGGCATGCCCTACCAAAAGGCCCTGCACAACAATTATACCGCCACTCAGCTGAAAAATGGGAAATCGGGTGATGAGCGTGGCCTGCGGCTGAACAAATTCCTCCTGGGCCTGCACCCACCTTGACAAGAAAGAAAAAGCCATCAACAATGCCCATCTGCACTTCATATGTGTAATATACTGGATATAGACAACAATTACCTGAACCGGACTGTTAAAAAACAAATTCAAAGGGCCGCTTTCCTTACAGCTACTTAACTTTGCGGCCCATACTTATAACATGCAATTAGCCGACCTCTACCAACGCGCCCTGGATTTTGATTTCCTTACAAAGGAAGAAGGCCAGTTCCTATTTGAACAGGCACCCCTGACGGAGTTAATGCACGTTGCTGATGAGTTGAGAAAGAAACAGGTGCCGCATGGTCAGGTTACCTGGCAGATCGACCGCAATGTGAATACCACCAATGTTTGCGTGGCGAACTGTAAATTTTGTAATTTTTATCGCATCCCGGGGCATCCGGAATCCTATATCACCGATCTGCCTACTTACCGCAAGAAAATCGAAGAAACCATTCGCTATGGTGGCGACCAGCTTTTGTTGCAAGGCGGTCACCACCCGGAGTTGGGACTGGAATTTTATACCAATCTGTTTCGTCAACTGAAACAAGCGTACCCGTCCATTAAACTTCATGCATTGGGACCGCCCGAAGTGGCGCACATCTGTAAGATCGATAAAATTAGTCACCGCGATGCCTTGCGCGAACTGCATGCTGCCGGACTTGATTCGCTGCCGGGTGCCGGCGCAGAAATTTTGGTAGACAGGGTGCGTAGATTGGTATCGAATGGAAAATGTGGGGCAGATGAATGGCTGGCAATCATGGCGGAAGCCCACCAGCAAAACATCACCACCAGCGCAACCATGATGTTCGGCCACGTAGAAACTTTGGAAGAACGCTTCATTCACCTGGAACGTATTCGGGAAGTACAAAGCCGCAAACCTGCGCATGCCAAGGGTTTCCTGGCATTCATTCCCTGGACTTTCCAGGATGTAGACACCCTGCTCGCTAAGATCAGGGGGGTACAAAATCTCACCACCACCGATGAATATATCCGCATGATCGCCATCAGCCGCATCATGCTGCCCAATGTGCTGAACATCCAGGCCAGCTGGCTGACGGTTGGAAAACAAACCGCCCAGGTATGCCTTCATGCCGGCGCCAATGATTTTGGCAGCATCATGCTGGAAGAGAATGTGGTGAGTGCGGCCGGTGCTCCCCACCGATTTACCTACAAATCCATTCAGGAAGCCATTCGCGAAGCGGGCTTTGTTCCCCGCCTGCGGAACCAGCAATATGAATTCCGGGAAATACCTGAACAAATTCAGGAACAGGTAATCGAATACTGATCGGAAAATAGCTGTTCCATTTACCCCAGCCCACAACCGTTTGTACCGGAGGACCCCTTGCAGTTAAAAGAAGGTCCGAAATTTGTACTACAACCTGTAACTTATAGAGGCCAAGTGCGTTTTACTGATAACCAATAACGGCTGCCGGGATGACGGAGAAACATTACAATGAGCTGGTAAATTTACACGCAGACAACGTGTTTCGATTTGTTGTAAAAAACATTCGACACACAGAAGATGCCCGTGACATTGTACAGACAGCCTATGAAAAGCTTTGGGTCAACCGGGAGAAGATAGATCCGGTTCGGGCAAAATCCTGGCTTTTCACCGTAGCTTATCATGCCCTGATTGATTATCATCGCAGGAGTGGGAGAGTGAACTATTCGGAGCAGTTACCTGAGCAGGAGACAGCCACCCTCTATGTTAATAAAGCACTGCAGGAACAATTACACGCAGCACTTTCACAGCTGAATGAAGTACAAAGAAGCCTGGTATTGCTGAAAGATTATGAAGGCTATAGTTATGAAGAGATCGGACAAATAACAGGATTGCAGGAAAGTCAGGTAAAAGTTTACCTGCACCGCGCCCGGCAAAAATTACGTACCATATTAGTGAGTTCAGAACAGCTATTTGACAGATAAAAGCCATGATCAACCACGATAACTTTGAGATGTTTTGCATGCGCAGCGCCGACGGTGATTTGTCACCGGCGGAATGGCAGGCTCTGCAAGCATACATGGCCATATATCCGGAACTACAAGCGGAGTGGGAGAGCTGGCAACAACTGAAATTGTCGGCTTCAAATGAAGTAATGCCAGATAAGACAGCTCTATTGAAGCAGGAGCCGGCAGCACTTACAGAGGAACAAGCATGGTTATTCATTGACGAAGAGATGAGTGCCGACAACCGGCTATCGACACTTGCATTGATCAATGATGATCCGGCATCAGCTCAATTGGTGCTCCAATTACGCAGCTATGTGCTGGAAGCACCCGCTGTTGCTTGTCCCGACAAGCATCTCCTCTTAAAACAAACAGAAGAAAAAAGAGTCATCTGGATGCCGCGGATTGTTCGCTTCGCTGCAGCTGCCGTATTGCTGTGGTTGGCATTTCAAGTAACAAAAATTACAAAGGACCCTGCACCAGCTGTGCTTCCGACTGTTGGCAATGAAAGCAGTTCATCTCAACCTCTGCCATCATCCGGGGTTAGTCAATCAAAAGCATCAAAAGTGCCATCCGCCGGATTTGCAACAAGCGATAGGGCGATCAGGAATGTGAAAAATATCGAACAGCAAACAGTCCCTAGCTCACCGATTAGCAACGAACTAATAACGACAGGTAAAGAAGTTTTGACGGGGGCAGTTACAACTCCATCCGTTTCAGTAAACAGAGAAGTAACCATTGTCAATCCACCTGTAGAAGCAACCGCCAGCGTAGAAGCTTTGCCGGTTGCAGAAACAACGCCGGCTCCGCCAGAGGTGAAACAGGTTATTTACCGTGAATTAGATACTGAAAGTGAACGCCAGACCATCACCATTGGTACTATGGAGATACGCGAAGGGAAATTACGTGGTACGTGGAGAAAACTGGGCGCGTTATTGAAAACGCCTACACAACGAAATAATGTAGTAAGTAATAATAACATTTCAACAGAACAACCTTTGTAACAATTAAGTGATAATAGATATGAACAGAATCATTCTTTTAAGCGGACTCTTGTGTGTTAGTCAGCTGGCTTTTGGCCAATCCAAACAAGATAGCACTACCCGTCAACCCGACACCATAATGGTCGGCGCTTTTATGATTATCCGTGACCTGCCATCGACAGGCGGGGAGAAAAAAGACGATCAAAGTGGTAATTCGATTGTTTATATCAGAAAGAATCCGAAGAAGAAGAATAAAAATATTTCTACCAATTGGTGGATTCTTGACCTGGGGTTTGCTAACTACAGAGACCTGACGAATTATCCGCAAGCGAGGGCAGGCAGCTACCTGACCTTTTCGCGTCCCGGAGATCCCGGCGTGAGCGAAACCACTACTAGCCTCAACACAGGCAGATCCAGTAACGTAAATATCTGGATCTTCATGCAGCGTCTGAATATCAGCAAACAGGTGCTCAACCTGAAATACGGTTTGGGCTGGGAGATGTATAATTTCCGTTACGACAGCCGCATCAGCTTTCGTCCCTCTCCACAACCCACGGCTTTCGTAGATTCCATCGGATTCACCAAAAACAACTTGTTTGCACAATACATTACGGTGCCTTTGATGATCAATATCAACACCCGACCTGTTACCGGCCGCGGGTTAATCATGAGTGCAGGAATCAGTGCAGGCTATCTGGTTGCGAGCAGGAATAAACAGATCAGTGCTGAACGAGGCAAACAGAAGTACAAGGGTGATCACGCTTTGCAGCCCTGGCGCCTGGCCGCCATCGGAGAGATCGGATTGGGTCCCGTTCGATTATACGGATCATATAGCCTCAACGCTTTACAAAAAGAATATACGCGGATGGAGCAGTATCCTTATACGATTGGCATTCGCTTGAGCAGCTGGTAGTAAAATTTTTCTCTTGTGGTTGACGCCCCCTTTTCAGGGGGTGTTTTTTTACCGTTTAACGAAGGAAATCACCCACGACGGCGCGCCATTTTTCCGGCTCTTTTTTCAACAGGCTTTCATGTCCGCTCTGAAAATATTTCATCAGGGTACGGCGATTCGTTCCCAATTGAGCGAAGATAGTATGTGTTTCCTGCTCCGTTACCCGTGGATCTTTAAAGCCCCACTGTAATAAAACCGGACAACTCACTGCACTTGCGTCGTAAGCAGGCTGGAGGTTAAATGCCCAGAAACCATGTTGTATGCCACCCCAGAAAGTGAGCATGGTTGCCAATGGCTCTGCCGGTAATTGCATCGTGCGCAGTCTGCCTTTTACGGCATCATGTAAGGTAGCAAAAGGCATTTCTAACATAAGTCGTTCCGGACGAATTTGATACGATGCCATGGCATGTAAGGTAGTTGATGCCCCCAGGGATATACCCCAGATGACGAGGTTCTTCTCCCCCAGTTCGCGACGGGCATATTCATATACAGCTTTTACATCGAGGGCTTCATTGGCGCCAATGGTACAAACTTCTCCGCCACTGTTGCCATGTGCCCGGAAATCGGTCAGCATCACTTGCCAGCCCATCGCATGAAAGGCCGTAGCTTCTCGAATGATGGCGCTTTTATTACTGCCGTGTCCGTGGAAAAGCAATATGGTGCCGCGCGGTATGGAAGTAGCAGCCGGTGCTATCCAGCTTTCCAAACTAATTCCATCATCGGTAGTGAGCTGAACGGTGCGGTGGGGCACTTGAAAACTGTCCACCACTTTACTTTTCGGATATCGCACACCCAAGAGTATGGCTTTGGCTTTATCACCCCGGCTTAAGGTTTCCATGCGTGCCGGGCGTGGGGCATCAGCAAAAAAATGTGTCAGGTGATAGGCATGACTGGCTACCATCACATTAAGGACTAGAAAAACAAAGAGCAAAAAATAACCGGCTCTTTTTAACCATCGTTTCAACATCACCTGGTTTTTAGGGTAAGGTAATCTGTTCACTGCCGAAATACGGTTGCAATACGGCTGGAATCTGTATGCCTGTTGCCGACTGGTTGTTCTCGAGTAAGCAGGCCAGGATGCGCGGCAATGCTAAGGCGCTGCCATTGAGTGAGTGTGTCAGTTGCATTTTCCCCTGGGCATCTTTAAAGCGACACTTCATGCGGTTGGTCTGAAAACTTTCGAAATTGCTGACACTGCTTACTTCCAGCCAACGATCTTGTGCAGCACTGTACACCTCAAAATCATAGGTCAGGGCACTTGCAAAGCCCATGTCACCCCCACACAAACGCAGGATGCGATAAGGCAGCTCAAGCGATTGCACCAGCTTTTCCACGTGTGCCACCATTTCTTCCAACACTGCATAGCTCTGCGCAGGCTGAACAATCTGAATGATCTCTACTTTCTCAAACTGATGAACACGGTTTAGTCCGCGAACATCTTTACCAAAACTGCCCGCCTCTCTTCTGAAGCAGGGAGAATAGGCTGTCATTTTAATGGGCAGCTCTTCTTCTTTCACGATCACATCACGGTAAATATTGGTTACCGGCACTTCAGCGGTCGGAATGAGATAAAAATTATCAGCTTCCATAAAATACATCTGTCCCTCTTTATCAGGTAGCTGTCCGGTAGCAAAGGCAGAAGCTTCATTCACCATGAAGGGGGGCAGGTATTCCGTATAACCTGCTGCAGTATTAAAATCAAGAAAGTATTGTACGAGGCTACGTTGTAAGCGGGCACCCTTATTGATATAAAGGGGGAAGCCACGTCCGGTAATTTTGGCGCCGGTTTCAAAATCGACCAGCCGGTAATTTTGTATCAGGTCCCAATGAGGTTTTGCATCAGCCGGCAATACGGGTGTTGTACCTCCCGCACGTACGACTTCATTGTCTTCAGCTGACTTTCCTGCCGGCACCTGGGGGGCTGGCAAGTTGGGCAGTATTACCAGTGCATCGTGCAATTGTTTTTCCAGTTGCTGCAATTGTTCTTTCAGGGGGTCGAGTGTAGTTTTCAATTGTGCTACCTCTTCCTTCAATGCGGCAGCCGCTTCTTTTTTTCCGGAACCCATGAGTACCCCGATCTGCTTCGATGCCTGGTTCAGTTGCGACTGGTTCTGATCGAATTCCAGTTGGGTTTTTTTACGGCGTTCATCCAGGTCAAGGATGGTATCTACCCAGCCGGTCTCCTGAAAGCCCTTCAGCAGCAGTCGCTCTTTGGCATGGCCCGGGTCATTTTTCAGTACACTCACCTGTAACATATGGGAGGAATTTTTCGCAAAGATAACTTTTGCCGGGGGAAGAAGGGCGGATTACCTTTGCGGAGTTATGAGTTTCATGCAGGATGATATACAACAACGCTGGTGGAAGCTAGAGGGCGAGCTGACAGAACGGTTTGGGAAAAAACCCGATCTGGAGGCCATCCTGTTTCTGATTGGTATTCAGGAAACAGGGTTTCTCACCCAAAACATTAGCAAAGAGCAAAAACAAGACCTGATGCATGTGGCCATGTGTCAGATTTTAAAAAGCAGTGGCTATTATCGGGAAGATGGGCGAGATGAGGAAGGATGGCCCCATTTTACCCAGTTAAAGGAGTTGCCGGCCTTATCGGTACCCGAACAGGAAAACTTTATCCGAGATCATATTTTATTGTACTTTGAGCAACAGCCTTAGGCAAGAAAAGTCAACCGAATGATTTTTTTACAATATTTGCAGTCAATTAATCTGTTAACATGAATTATCCCGCAGAACTCCGCTACACCAAAGAACACGAATGGATCCGCATGGAAGGATCGGAAGCCACCATTGGCATCACTGATTTTGCACAGCACCAATTAGGTGATATTGTGTATGTCGATATCGCTACTGTTGGGAAAAACCTGGCAGCAGATGAAGTATTTGGTACGGTGGAAGCGGTTAAAACCGTGAGTGACCTGTTCTTACCGGTAGCCGGAACCATCTTGTCTGTAAATCCTTTGCTGGAAAAGCAACCCGAACTCGTCAACTCAGATCCTTATGGTGATGGCTGGATGATCAAAATGACAGTTGCAGATCTTGCAAGTGTTGATCAACTGATGAACAGCGAGACTTATGCAGCGATGGTAGGCTAATCATGAATGGATTGAAAACATCCAGGCAGATACAGTTCCTCTATTTTATACCCGGACTGCTATGGTGGGGCATTACCCTATGGCTGTTCACGCTTCCCGGCACAACTGTGCCTGCATTCCCCTGGTTGGCGAAGCTACATGCAGATAAAATTGTACACCTGGTGATTTTCGCCTTGTGGTGTTGCCTTTTTTACTGGCCCTTTTTATACACGAGCATTCCCAATACGGAGCGTAAAAGATGGTTCCTTCTAATCGCTTTGCTAGGCTTGACCTATGGGATTGCGATAGAATTCATTCAACGCTGGATGAATACCGGTCGAGCGTTCGAAATAGCCGATGTACTGGCAGATGGAATGGGTTGTTGGCTGGGTTATTGGCTGGGAAAGAAGTATCTCTTGCAGTAAAAAAATCGGTCCCGATAGACATCGGGACCTCAACCAAAACTAACTGCTTATGAGAAAAACGTTCTTTCCTTTCAGGGTACATACGGCTGAAAAAACACCGGTATATCGCTAAAAGTAGTACTAGCAAGTTACAGCAATTTTGAGGCGATTCCATCAATCCCGACAGCAATTATTTGTTAAATCAATGTCCGCAATCAATAGCTGTTCCGGTTGTGCCGGTAACAAGGTAGGGGCTCAGAAAGGGGATGTTTAAATTCAAGCCTCTGATTATCAATAAAATCCCTACGACGAGGGTAAAAGCACCTATAATTCCGCCGATTTTCAGGCGAAAACGAATGCCTAATTCTGCGAGCAGCAAAAGTGCCGGCACGGTTGCCAGTCCGAAAGCTGCCATAAAAAGCATGCCTCCACTAACACTGCCGGCTGCCATGGCGCCTGTGGCGGCCATGTAAACCATGCTACAGGGCAATAGTCCATTAGCCATACCTATCCACCAAACGGCTGGCAGTCCCGGTTGCCGTAAGTTTTTACTAATAAAACGATAGAGGCCCTGTTGCATGGTTGGCAGCAGGGGTACCCTAACCTGTGACAGTTTTTGACGGCGCAGGAGAAAAGACAAGATGAATAAGATGCCCAGTGCTATAGAAAACCCCTGCTGCCAGCCGGCAAGTGAAATCCTCCTACCCACGATTCCCAATAAAACACCTATCAGCAAATACGTAGTCAGTCGACCCCCATGATAGACAGTCCAGCCTGCCCATTTGCTATTCCCGACACGTTGCAGCCAGGGCGAACTTATAATAAGCGGACCACACATACCCACGCAATGCAAGCTGCTGACGGATCCCATCATCCAAGCTGTCAATAAAAATGTAGCAGGTAGCATCAGGGTATAATTATTTCCTGTTCCATGTCATAAGAAAGTTGTGCAGCCTTCCAGTGTATTTTGACCTGGTACTTGCCTGAGGGCTGTGTGGTTACATCCAGTTGCCTGAATAAAGCCGTATCACCAACCAAGGGCAAGTGCAAATCGAGTGCTGCATTGGTTCGGTAATAAAACCACACTTCTCCTTCAATGGTTTGTCCCCTTAACTCGACAGGGAATTGAATGGACAATTGTTTAGCTGCATTAACATTGACCAATACCCGACTAATGGCCGCAGCTCTGCGCATACCATCAATTTTATCCTGATAGTTTAGTTCGTCGCGATAATATTCCTTAGACACCAGATCGAAATGCGTTCCGGATGCCCTATAGACCAGATAAGCCATGAAGGCAGCAAAGAGTGCAAAGACCAATAACAAAGATTTTCCCCAGTTCATATACTTTTTTTTAAATCATTTATCAGTATGCTCCTCTCCAAGCGGACCAAGAAAACTAGTGCTTGGCTTGGCAACAACTTCTCTACCCTGACCAATACTTAACTTGACATTCGTTTTTCGCTGATGAATTTCATCCAATGGCAGCACAACAAAAAAAGAAGCCGCTGCCTGTCCCTCCGCAGGAATAGTTACCTCTTCTTTTCCGATCATCTGTATTCTGCCGGCTCTTCCGTCGAGCGCAATTTTTATTTTTTCTTCCCGGGTGGTCTTATTGATCAACTTGACGTTGTACAAATTTGAGATACTATCTTCCCCTCTTTCCTGATAAAGCATGCCTGCAGTTCGTATAATGGTCACGTCAATATCTTTTCTGGTAAAAAGCAGCAATCCGAGAATAAGTAATAAAAGACAGCAAAGTCCGGTATAGAACTTCATTCGGGTGGTGTAGCGTAGGCGCTGACTATGTGCTATGGCATTCTCGGAAGCATACCTTATAAGTCCCTTCGGCCGATTGAGCTGCCCCATGATGTGGTCGCAGGCATCAATACAGGCCGTACAACCGACACATTCCATCTGAATACCATTTCTGATATCGATCCCGGTCGGACAAACTTTTACGCACTGATGACAATCGATGCAGTCACCCAAAGTTGCAGTGGCGCCCTTATGCTGATGACCACGCGGCTCTCCGCGCTTGTAGTCATAGGCAACAATCATTGAATTTTTATCAAGCAGTACACTTTGCAGTCGACCGTATGGACAAACAACTGTACACGCCTGTTCCCGAAAATGGGCATATACAGCATAGAACACCAAACTAAAAACACAGATTGCCATCAATCCCACCACATGCTGCTGCACCGGCTCAGTAATGATTGTACCCAATTCTTTCATGCCAATGATGTAGGAGAGAAAAAAGTTGGCAATAATAAAAGCAAGTATAAAAAAGGACAGGTGCTTGGCAGCCATCTTGATGATTTTCCGATTCGTCCAGGGGGCTTTAGCTAATTGGCGTTGTGCAGGTGCATCCCCTAATATCCAATACTCCACCTTGCGGAACATCATCTCCATGAAGTTTGTTTGCGGACAAGCCCAGCCACAGAATAGTCGACCGAATGCTGCTGTAAATAAAATGATAAAGAACACGAATGTGATCATGGTAATGCCGAAGATGAAAAAATCTTGCGGCCAAAAAATCTTCCCAAAAAGAATAAATTTTCCCTTTGGTATATTAAACTGAAATAATGGCCTTCCATTGACCTGAACAAAAGGAAGACCAAAGAAAATCAGAAAATACAGCATACTCAACCAGGAACGGATGGAATAAAATTTTCCGGAAGGCTGATAGGCATAAATCCAGTTTCGCTTTCCTTTTTCGTTTACGGTAGCGATCCTGTCGCGAAAACTTTCTGTGAGCGGTTCATTATGATGCACGATCTGACTCATTACCCTTCTGCTACTTTTAAGTTATGATGACAATTGAAACTACACTTGTATCAACATTAGATCAAAGACCACTTTGAACTTTTGTACTATCCGCAGCTGCTGAATCTGTATGCTCCAGCAGCACTCCCTGTGGTTCTTTTGGCTTAGCCGGTTTTGTTCCATGCAGCGATTTAACATAGCTGGCAAGTTGGGCAATTTGTGCAGGTGTGTAATCATCCTTCCAACTTTTCATGCCCTTTTCAGCATACCCATATTTAATGGTTTTGAAAATATCCTTGATGCCATTCCCATGTATAAAATAATCATCGGTCAGATTGGGCCCTACGCTTCCACCACCATCGGAAAGATGACAAGCCGCACAGGTGGCAATGAATATTTTTTTACCCCCCGCAAGGTAGTCAGATGAAGTCTGGTAAACCACCGTGTTTTCATCTACCTTGTTGGCTGCCTTAGCCAGATAGGCATCCTTCTCTTCCGCAGCTTTGGCAACTGCTATCTGATACTCCTCGGCACTAAGTGCACCTGAATGAGACACATGGTATCTATACAGATAAATTACAGCAAATAGAATACAGGCATAGAAACCATATAACCACCAAGGCGGGAGACGATTATCCAGTTCACGAATGCCATCATAATCATGCCCCAGATCAATATTCGCCTCTTCCTGCACCGGACGGAACCGATTGAATTGTTCCCACCAGGCAGCAAAGCTAAAAGACGGTTTTATTGTTTTAATTACCTGCTTTTCTCTCGATAATAGGAAACGTAAATTGATCAGCATATAGAAGATGACACCCAACTCAACAAGCATTACGGCTATTAATGTATAGAGGGAAGTGTCTGACAAGGCAGGCACAACAGCGGCACCAGATGTATCACCTTGCGCCATAGCTGGTGCTGCGACCAAGGCAAAGACAAGTAACAATAGGCGTGAAGCTGTGTTGCCTGAACTTGATTGCCCGGATTCCTTGAAGCGCTCAAGATAGAGTTCAGCAGCACCCGTTACTACAAAAGCCAACAGCACAATGACCAATAACAGGGCGACAATTATTCCCACCAATAATTGCGCCATGGGATTACTCATTTCTGAAGGTACAGGCGGTCCCGCAGCATACACCGATTGCTGCATCAGCTGGCATAAAGCCAACAGGAGAAAAACAATATGTTTGAACCATTTTCTAAAAACCTTTTTCATATACACTGAATTTTCTGGTCGAGAATTAGGGTTGAAGCGGAATTTTTTTCAGGTCATCGATGAACCTTTCATCTGCCTTCCAGGCCCAGAGTAACATCAAACAAAAGAGCAGGAAGAAGATGAAAAATGAGATCATACCCAAAATACCTACGCCGGTAATGCTTTCGAGATAATGAATGAATTTCATACGATGATGTTTAAGTAATTCTTATCGTGCAGCCGCAGTAGCAGGCACGGTCTTGATATCGGTTCCCATTCGTTGCAGATAGGCGATCATGGCAATGATCTCCCGATTGGCAGGTGTTTTTATCTTATCGGCTGCCAAATGACCCCTGATCATTTCCGCCTGCTTCATCAAATCAGCATTGGCAATCCGATCATACCCCTCCGGATAAGGCACACCTAATTTTTGCATGGCCCTAATCTTAGCAGGCGTGGAGGCCGTATCAATGGCATCATCCAGCATCCAGGAATAGGCCGGCATCACGCTACCCGGACTCATACTTGCCGGCTCCAGCATATGATTATAATGCCAGCTGTCAGGATATTTGTTACCAATACGAGCCAGGTCAGGACCCGTTCTTTTGCTTCCCCACTGAAACGGATGATCATAAACAAACTCCCCTGCCTTGCTGTACTCCCCATAACGGGCCACTTCATCACGGAAAGGTCGAATCATCTGAGAGTGACACACATAACAACCATTGGATATATACAAATCCCTGCCCTGTAATTCAAGCGGCGTATAAGGCTTTACAGCTGCTATGGTTGGTATATTGCTTTTGATCAAAAATGTAGGAATCAATTCCAATAATCCGCCGATGGCTACCAGCACAAAACTGAAGACCAACATTTGCACCGGCCTTCTTTCGATCCATTTGTGCCAATATTCTTTCCCATAAACAACCTGATGATCTGTTAAAGGTGCTGCCTGTGCCTCTTCTGCTGCCAGCAGACTGCCGGCTTTCACTGTTTTTACAAGGTTGTAAACCATGATGAACATTCCTACCACATACAATAAACCACCAACACTTCTTACTACATAAAGGGGTAAAATATGCGTCACCGTCTCAAGGAACTGAAAAGCAAGTGTACCCTCCTCCGTAAACTGTTTCCACATCATCGCCTGCGTAAAACCCGCCCAATACATGGGTATGGCATATAAAACAATGCCAATTGTACCAATCCAAAAATGCGTACTCGCCAGTCGGATGGAATAAAGCGGCGTACGATACAAACGAGGTATTAACCAGTAAAGAATACTAAAAGTCAAAAATCCATTCCATCCCAATGCACCCACGTGCACATGCGCTATGGTCCAGTCAGAAAAGTGTGAAATCGCATTGACAGACTTTAGACTGAGAAGTGGTCCTTCAAATGTTGCCATACCATAACAGGTAATGGCAACTACCATGAACTTCAATACGGGATCCTCCCTTACCTTGTCCCAGGCACCTCGTAGTGTAAACAATCCGTTCAACATACCACCCCAGGAAGGGGCTATGAGCATTACACTGAATACAACACCCAGACTTTGCGCCCAGTCGGGTAAGGCCGTATATAAAAGGTGGTGTGGTCCGGCCCAGATATAAATAAATATCAATGCCCAAAAGTGAATGATAGATAGGCGGTAACTATATACAGGGCGATTGGCTGCCTTGGGCAGAAAATAATACATGATACCCAAGTAGGGCGTGGTGAGGAAAAAAGCCACGGCATTATGTCCATACCACCATTGTACCAGCGCATCCTGTACACCGGCATACCAGCTATAACTCTTGAAGAGGCTAACAGGCATCTCAAAGGAGTTAACGATGTGCAACATCGCTACAGTAATCCAGGTGGCAATAAAAAACCAGATAGCAACATACAAGTGTTTCTCGCGTCGCTGTAAAATGGTGCCAAACATATTGACACCGAAGACTACCCATACCAGCGTAATGGCAATATCAATGGGCCATTCCAACTCGGCATACTCCTTACCGGTAGTATAACCTGCGAGCAGCGTAATAGCGGCAGAGACGATGATCAACTGCCAGCCCCAAAAATGTATCGCACTAAGTGTTTTGCTGAACATCGGCGCCTTACAGAGTCGCTGGAGAGAATAATAAACCCCCATAAAAATGCCATTACCAACAAAAGCAAAAATGACGGCATTGGTATGGAGCGGTCGAATCCTACCAAACGTTGTAATAGGTAACCCGAAATTAGCTGCGGGTAAATACATTTGTACAGCAGCCAAAAGTCCGACCAGCATACCCACAGCACCCCAAAGTAGGGTGGCAAATGCAAAGTTTTTTACAATGCGGTTGTCATAATAAAATGTTTCTACTTGCATATCAGTGAAAGGATTAAATGTTTTCAGTTTTTTTCGCTGTCGTTACTCCCTCGCTCCTGTTGTTGGCACTGCCGGCAGCAGGTTTTTTATCGTCAAAAAGTATCCGGATAGCAGGAGCGGTCTCGTCATCATACTGGCCATTTTTTACATTCCAGATAAAAGCCAGCAAAAAGAGAGCAGCAATAGAGATGCTTACGATCAATAATAAAACAATCACACTCATACCACCGATTTTGAAAACAAAACTAAAAGCCTTGCTCGGGGTGAATTATGACAAAAGTCATTTTCAGTAAAAATTATTTTAACCTAAGATGATTACAATACCAGTTACTCAATCCGTAGGAAATCAAAATTATACTCATGCTGCTCAAGGGCATTAATATGGCAGCAATCATCGGATGCAGGGCGCCCTGTACCGCAAAAAAGAGACCAATCAGGTTATAGACAATCGAAACCACAAAAGCAATCAAAACGATTTTTTTGTTGGCGCGGGCTACGCGCAGAAAGTCACCCAGACGGGGCAATGCATCCGCTGCCAGGATGCAGTCACTGGCGGGGGTAAAACGATTGTTGTCATCCGTTACAGCTATACCAACATCAGCCTGCAGCAAAGCCCCGGCATCATTTAATCCGTCACCCACCATGGTTACCCGCTTACCTCTTTCCTGTAACTGGGTTACAACTTCCTGCTTATCCATTGGCATCTGATCGAACATCAGGGGCACCTCACGACCAAAAAGATGCTGTAACAATGACTGGTCGGTAGACTGATCACCACTGACTACAGATAAATCATACTTTTTCTTTAAATCGCCTATCAGGCTATTAAGTCCCTCCCTGTACTCATTGCTGAAAGTGAACCTACCCAATACCTGCTGCTCCCAGGAGAAATAAACTTCTGAAAATGAAGTTCGTGGATGATTCTCTCCCAAAACAAACCTTGCAGAGCCTAAGGTTAGCATTTCTTCGCCTACCAAACCCTCAATACCACTGCCAGGAATCTCATTGTACGACCTGACTGGCAATAGCTGATGTACTCCCGCCCATTTAACAATGGCCTTACTGAGTGGATGGGTAGACTGAGCCGCCAGGCTGGCCAGGTATTTACGCTGTAACAATGTAAGTGGCTCACCGTGATAAGAAACCTCATTGAATTTGCCGGTAGATAAAGTTCCCGTTTTATCAAAAAGTATACTGTC
>JBEIUM010000108.1:0-8128 GCA_040374385.1 Sediminibacterium sp.
CGCTGGCCGGGGGTTGCTGTGTTTGCTGCTTGGCCAGCACTTGAAAGGCTTGGTTGGCCCAGCGCTGGGCTTGCATGGCAACCCGGGTGAGTTGATGGCCAAAGTTGATCGCCTGGGGATTGACCGGTCCGGGCAGGGACTGGGTATTGGTGAAGGTAAAGACAGCGGAAGGTTTCAGCATAGACACCCTCCGGTATCGCCTCAAGGGTGCAGTCATGAGGGGACAGGGACTGATAGCAGATTCAATCAGTGCTGCCTTGCCGGATGCATTTGTACATGAAAATGGTATCCAATGGTATAAAGCCGGGTGTTCTGAATTTAAGATCGGCACCTTGCTTCTTATTACCAATCCTGTCAATCATTTTAAGGTTGCTGCCATCGTTACCCATCGCACGTCTCCACACCGGGTAACCAAGGGAATGCGGCTGTTATTGGAGCCGGAAGCCGCTGCCCTCCTGCATTTTGAAAAAGAAACGGTTAACCAGATACGCGTACAGTCAATTGATTCTATTGGTCTTCGACCTCATGGGCAGTCAGATAATCCGACATCGGTAAAGCCTGCCGATATCGAACCCATCAAAGACCCGGTATCCGGGTATACCTTTAAAAAAACCGGAAAGAAATTGAACGGTATTGCCAGTTTCTACAGTTTGAATCTGGATGGAACACTCACGGCAACAGGTGAAAAGTTTCGGAATGAAAAATTAACCGCTGCCAGCAACAATTTGCCCCTGAATACCTGGGTCATGGTGACCAATTTACGCAATGGTAACACAGTGATTATCAGGATCAATGACCGGATGCACCCCCGCATGGCCAAAAAGGGTAGGGTGGTGGACCTTAGTTTCAGGGCTGCCCGAACCCTCGATTTTGTAAAAGCGGGACTCACAAAAGTAAAAGTCGAGGTAATAGAAGTACTGCCAAAGGCAGTCCGAATGAAAGCTGACTCATCTTCTCATAAAACACCTACCAAAATTGACAGTTCGGCGGTAGCCAAAGATAGCCTGAGCTTTATCGCCACCTCCTCCAGGGGGTTTGCTACGGTATATACTGCCGCCTACAATGGTCGGAAAACCAAGTCTGGGGTGCCCTACCGACCCGGCTTGATGACTGCCGCCAGTAACCAGGTGCCACTCGGTACCCGATTAAAGGTGTCTTGTCCGAAATCAGGCAGCTGGGTAGAAGTGCTTGTCAACGATCGCCTGCCGGTTGCCGCCGACCACACGGTTATTGTGCAATTGAGCGTTCAGGCAGCTAAAATGCTCGGTTTCAACCCCCAACAACGCCATTCTGTGGAGGTTTTACCCCTGTTTTCCCCATTAAAAAATAAATAATAATTTCATTTTGTATTAATTTTATAAATTCAATAACTCCCTGTATTTTTGCTCATTAAATTAAAAAACTGATTATGAAGAAAATCATGCTTTTCATGGTTGCGTTGTGCACGACAGCTGTCGCTTTTTCACAGCCCATGAAATCCTATAAAAAAGAGCCCTCTTTCGGGATCAGCTTTTTTTTGAAGGATATGAACACAGCCAACTTGATTGATAAGACTTCTTTGTCGAATGTGTTGAACAACAAACTTTGGACCAAGATTGGCGATATGGCCCCAGGTATTGGTGTTAACTATTACCATGGTTTGACTGATTATATCGATTTTCAGGGTTCTTTGGGTGGATCCTTTACTAAGTATCCGTTCGCATTTAGCTCAGGTGTTGCTCCTTCAACCCAGAATAAGTTTTTAATGGAGTTGAGCACTGCCGCAAACATTAAATTGTTGACTGACAAGCATACCATTGTTCCTTACATCCACCTCGGTGTTGGTGCTTCTATGTATGCCGGTAATTATTTTGCTGCTTATGCACCCACCGGTGCTGGTCTGCAGTTCAAGTTGACAGAAGGTACTTTCATCAACACGATGTTTGGATATAACATTAAAGTTTCTAATAATTCAGTTAATCACCTGACTTATTCTATGGCTTTGGTATCTCCGCTGAAGGAGAAGAAACCTGTGGTTGTTCCTCCTCCTCCGCCTCCAGCTCCTGTGGTTGTACCTGAGAAGGATACAGATGGTGATGGTATCGTAGACAGCAAAGATAAATGCCCTACAGTTCCAGGTATTGCTAAATACAATGGCTGCCCTATTCCGGATACTGACGGTGACGGCATCAACGATGAAAATGATAAGTGTCCAACCGTTAAAGGTTTGGCTAAATACCAAGGTTGTCCGATTCCTGATACTGATAAAGATGGTATCAACGATGAAGAAGACAAATGTCCTACCGTTCCAGGTTTAGCCCGCTACCAGGGTTGTCCAATCCCTGATACGGATGGTGATGGTATCAACGACGAAGAAGATAAGTGTCCGAACGAAAAAGGTATCGCTGCTAACTTCGGTTGTCCTGATATCGCTCCTCAACTGAAGATTGCTGCTAAAACCATCACCTTCGTTACCGGTTCTGATAAGTTTGCTGCACCTAAACTGGTTCCTGAGAAACTGCAATATGTTCTGGATGCCCTGAATAAGTATCCTACACTGAAGCTGGATATCGAAGGTCATACAGACAATACTGGATCCGCGAAATTGAACAAAGCATTGTCTCAGAAGCGTGCCAACAAGATCCAGACTTGGCTCGTAAGCAAGGGTATTGCTAAAGATCGTCTGACTGCAACCGGCTATGGTCTTGAGAAGCCAGTTGCTACCAACAAAACTGCAAAAGGCAGACAAGAGAACAGACGCGTGGAATTACTGCCTCGCTTCTAATCCGGTCTACTTACATATTCAAAAGGCTGCCAAATGGCAGCCTTTTTTTATTCCACGCGCAGATCAATCCATGCTTAACATTCAACAGAACACATGCTTTCACTGTCAGTGAGTGAAAGGGGGTTGCAGCAATAAAAAAATGAATGCTTACTTGATCAAACCGGGTCAACATCCGCATAGATGCGAACACGGGCAAAGCTTTGGTTGGTTTGCACAGCAACAATAGTCTTTGTCAGGAACTGCTTGACAGCTGGCAGGGAAACACCTTCTCTAGGAATCTTTAACAGCAGCTCCCAGATATATTGGTTTCTGACACGGTTAACGGGAGGTTGAGCCGGCTCCAATACTTGACAACCCCTCATGGGTTGTAACATAGTATGTAGCATCCTTGCCGCATCACCAGCCATAGCATCTTCCCGGTGTTTGCAATAGATTCTGATCAAACGGCTAAATGGCGGATAGCCAAATTCTTTTCGCTTGTGTATTTCATCTTCATAAAATCCTTTGAAGTCATGCTGTTGAGCATAGAGCAAAACAGGGTGCTGAATTTGTCCGGCCTGAACCAAAACCAAACCACCACCGTCCGTTCGCCCGGCCCGCCCACTGACCTGCTCAATAAGTTGAAAAGCCCGCTCATTTACCCGAAAGTCGGCAAACTGCAACAAGGCATCGGCATCTAATATGCCCACCAGATTCACTTTGTCGAAATGCAGTCCTTTCACCACCATTTGCGTACCAATTAGAATATCCAGTTGGTGCTGCTCAAACTGTTGGATGAGTATATCGTGCTGATGCTTTCCTTTCACCGCATCATGATCCATTCGGGCGATCCGTGCTTCGGGGAATAAAGTTACCACACGTTCTTCCGCTTTTTCTGTTCCAAAATTTCTTTTTGAGAAATCACTCATGCCACAAGCTGCACATGTGGTGACCGGCGGATAATGTTGTCCGCAATAATGACAGACCAGTTGGTGTCTGAATTTGTGAAAGGTGAGACTCACATTACAGTCCTGACAACTGGGTATCCAACCACATGTCTGGCAGATCTGATACGGGTCATATCCCCTGCGGTTCTGGAAAAGAATAACCTGTTGTTTCTGTGAAAGCGAAGTTGCTATGGCTTCCTGCAAGGCAGGCGTAATCATGCGGTCCTCGCCTGATTTTTTATCCAGCTTTCGGTTGTCAATGATTTGAATCGGCGGAAGTTCCAACTGATTGTACCGCTCAGACAAAGTAACCAATCCATATTTTTTTTGCAGTGCATTGGTATAACTTTCCAGCGAGGGCGTGGCACTGCCCAGCAATACACGTGCACCGCAGATGTGCCCCAGATATACAGCTGCATCACGGGCGTGATAACGGGGTGCCGGATCCTGTTGTTTATAGGAGGCATCGTGCTCCTCATCACAAATGATCAGGTCTAAGTTTTGAAAGGGCAATAGCAATGCTGAGCGGGCGCCGAGCACGACTATGGGCTCCCCCGATTTCACACGGTTCCAGATTTCTACCCGTTCATTGGCGTTGAAACGAGAGTGATAAACACATACATATCCCCCGAGTGATTGCTGCAGCCTGCGAATGATCTGCGCTGTCAGTGCGATCTCGGGTAACATATATAATACCTGTTTGCCCTGCTCTAATATGGGTGGGATCAATGAGGTATAGATCTCTGTTTTTCCGCTGGAAGTAACTCCATGTAAAAGACATACAGCCTGCTCCAGCCAGGCAGCCTGTATTTGCTCCAAGGCAGCTTGCTGAGGGTTGGTTAAGGTAAAAGGTAAAGCAATTCGCTTGGGTCCGGCAGGAAGTCTATCGGCCGTTCTCTTTTCTTGCTGTAAAATACCCTTATCCAGTAAAGCCTTTAATTGCGCTGCTGAGGCGCCTGATTTTTCCAATAGGGCGGCACGCGTTACTTCCCCTTCGGTTTGTTGCAAGTGGAGGAACGATAACAGCATTTCCAGTTGTTTCTGTCCGGCTTTCCCCCAACCATTTAATAGTTTTTCTAAGGCTTCTTCTGTTCTATAATTCGGATGCAACAACAGGTAAGCAATCTGTTTAGGCTGGTATTTTTCTTTCAACTCTTCCCAGATAAAAGCATAGTCTTTTTCTATCAGCTTTCGGATCACCCGATATACATCGGAGATATCCAGCAATGTCTGTATCTCTGCGATCTTCAACGATTTTCTCAGCTCCAGGGCTTCTGCCAATAAATATTCCTGTTCACTCAGGCCGGTGTCAGGGGGTGGAGCCATTTCATTCCAGCAGAGTATGCTTTCACTGCTAAGTTTCAGGTTGGCTGGCACAGCTGCTTGCATCACATCCCCTTCTGTACAGAGATAATAGTCTGCCATCCATTCCCAGAGTTGTAATTGCAGTGGTTGCAGAATGGGCGCTTCATCGAGTACTTGAATAATATCCTTCGGCGTAAAGTTCTCTGGTGTTGCGGGGACAATTTTTTTTACTATGCCTGCATAGTGTTTGGTTTTACCCAACATTACCTCCACACGCATGCCCGGCATGATTTTATCTGCTAAATCGGCAGGAACCGACCAGGTATAATTTTTTCGCAAAGCGAGTGGTATGATCACTTCCACCAACACCATTACATAATTTGATCAAATGTACTGATTATGCAGGAGGGTAGTAGCGATAGCGTCGCAGGGCCTGGTCCATGATCTGATAAACTTTTTCCCGCAGGAAGGGAATATCAGCCGGTTGTAAACCATCTACCGGCACTTCTTCCAGAAAAATGACTCGGCAGCGCCCGGGGGTAAGGGTGAACAAGCTTTTGAAATGCAGTCGGTCGATGGTATCCGGAAAGATCATCGGCTTAATGGGTGTGTTCGTTTCAATGGCCAAACGGAAAGCGCCATCAAAAAATGATTTCAGGGGCTGGTCCTCCCGCATGTTGAAAGTGCCTTCTGGAAATAAAAAGATCGAAAGACCCTTATTCAATGCCGTCTTTAAAGCACGAAAGCTTTGGGCACGTGTTTCCGGATTACTTCTATCAACCATGATAACAGCAGCGCGATAGATCCAGCCGAATATGGGTATACGGCTACTTTCGAATTTTCCTAAGATGCGAATGGGTTGCGGCGCCATCATTACAATGGGGGGAATATCCATGTATGAGATGTGATTAGCTACGAAAACCCACTGCCGCGAAGTATCATGTGGATGTTCGTAAGCGACGATGTGCTTAACGCCGATCAGTATAAACCAAGTGGCTGCCCAATACCGACAGATGGCATAGATCATATTGCCTCCCTTGTGATAACCAAATAAGAGCGATAGCATCACCAGGGGGAATGCAATGAGTGTAAGCATTGCAAATAAGAGGAATGCATACAGGCAATAGATCATCCGAATCAACCAATTCAGCAAAGCCATATATTTAACTTAACCAGTGTGGAATGACGGCTAAGTTAGTAATACTCAGTCAAAAAAGCCAGCTGGAGACATACCGGACCAATCATAGCTATTTGGCTAGTGGCTTGGTGGTAGTTAGAATTTATACACAGCTGCCAATATAAAACTGGTGGTACTTTTTTTATTGCTGAACCCTTTTTTGCTGAACATGGGATCAGAGTCACAGTCCAGCCGTATTTTAGGGATGATGTTTAGGTGATGACAATGGCACGTCGGCCTGTTCCTATGTCTGCAGTAGCAGAGATTTTTCCATAGGAGTGATCTGCTTTCAGCGATGCCATGCCGAGTTCAAGTGAGTTGATCGAATGGGTAAAGCTGGTCAGGTTATTAATTTTTCCGGCTTCGCGACCAGAAAAATTATAGCGAAAGTAGGCCTTCAGCGATGAGGTAAATGTGGTAGCTGGTTGAGGAAGCGAAACTCCTTGAGCGAGGCAGGTGTAGGTAGATAAAAATGCGGCACACCTGCTAAAAAATTCTTTAACATTGTAGTGGTTTTATGATTAATAAGGGGTACAGCCGTTGAACTTGGTCAGAAGTTCATATAAGGCTGTACCTTTTTGGTTACCAGGGGGGTGGTCAGACCCGTCCGCCAGTAATTATGCTTGCAAGGGAGCCCTTCCGTATTTTTCAGCGTGCTGTGTGAAATCCAGTCCCATTTCTTCTTCTTCTTCACTTACGCGCAATGGCAGGATCAGGTCAATGAATTTAAAGATGGCGAGTGACATGATGAAGCTGTAAGACACTACGATGAAGAGGGCCTTCAACTGTGTAAACAGGAAAGTATAATTTCCATAAAACAGACCGTCATTACCGGCACTGTTCACTGTTGTGGTGGCGAAGATGCCGGTGAGAACCATGCCTACCATACCTCCCAGGCCATGGCAGGGGAAAACGTCGAGGGTATCATCGAGTTTGGATTTGCTTTTATAATAAACGGCCAGGTTGGAAATCAGGGCTGCAACGGCGCCGATAAAAATACTGGAGGGAATTGCCACGAAACCTGCTGATGGTGTAATGGCTACCAGGCCGACCACTGCACCGATGCAGAAGCCGAGCACGGAGGGTTTTTTACCACGAACAACATCGAAGAACATCCAGGAGAGTCCGGCAGCGGCAGCTGCGGTATTGGTGGTAGCGAAGGCACTCACTGCGAGGGCATTGGCACCCAGGGCAGACCCGGCATTAAATCCGAACCAGCCAAACCAGAGCAGTCCGGTACCGATGAGCACATAGGGGATATTTGCGGGCGGTATCTCTTTGTTTTCGATGTGTGCTTTTCTACGTTTTAATACGAGTGCTCCGGCGAGGGCTGCACATCCGGCAGATATATGCACTACGGTACCACCGGCGAAGTCCAGCGCCCCCATTTGGAATAGGAATCCTTTGGGATGCCAGCTCCAGTGGGCGATGGGTGCATACACGAGGATGCTAAAGAGTGCGATGAAGAGGGTGTAGGCGGTGAAGCGGATTCTTTCAGCCACGGCACCCACTACGAGACCGGGGGTGATCACGGCGAACATCAGTTGGAAGAGGGCGAAGAGGGTGAGGGGTATGGTGGGTGCCAGGCTCCAGGGAGCGCCGGAAAGAACGTCTTTGAAAAATAGGTGAGTGGAAGGGTTGCCAATGAATCCGCCGATGGATTCGCCGAAGCAGAGGGAGTAGCCTACGACGATCCAGAGTATGCTCACTACGCCGGTGGCCACCATGCTTTTAATCATGGTAGAGATGATGTTTTTTCTGTGTACCATACCGCCGTAGAAGAAGGCGAGTCCTGGTGTCATCAGGAATACCAGGGCGGTGGCGATCATGATCCAGGTGATGTCGGCCGCATTATATTGGGTCGTATCAGCAAAGGGGGCCGAACTCGGTATAAATAGGGCTCCGATGGCGATAAGAAAAAGGACAACAAAGGGGGCAAATTTTTTTATAATTGGA
>JBEIUM010000311.1:0-2146 GCA_040374385.1 Sediminibacterium sp.
CCATTTCATAAAATATGAGTCAAAATAACTTTAATTTGCCGGAACTAAGCAAGTAAAAATGAAAAAAGCGATTTGGCAAAATGTGGCCCCGCACCTCCTGGCCATAGCAATATTCCTGGTAGTAGCATTGATCTACTGTAAGCCTGTACTTGAAGGAAAGGTTTTACAACAAATGGATGTCACCCAGTGGAAGGGTATGGCACAGAACTCTTTTGTCTACAAGCAAAAGCATGGTGAGTTTCCCTTATGGACCAATGGTATATTCAGCGGTATGCCCGCTTTTCAAATTACCAGCGTAGGCAGTAATCCGGTATCGGTGGGCTACCTGCACCAGGTGTTCACCTTATTTCTACCCAAGCCCGTCAGTCTGTTCTTTCTTGCCTGCCTATGCTTTTACTTTTTAACGCAGGTGATGGGCGCACGTTTGGTCATCGGTATTGCGGGAGCATTATCATATGCCTATGCAACTTATAATCCCATCATTGTAGGTGTTGGACATGATACCAAGATGCAGACCATCGCTTACCTGCCCGCCTTTATCGCCGCACTATGGGTATTGTATGAGAAACGATCTTACCTCATCGGAACCGCACTGATAGCTGTTTTCACTGCCCTGCTCGTAGCATCCAACCACCTGCAGATCACTTACTATGCGCTTATACTGGCGCTCATCATGAGCATCGGTTTCGGCATCAACTGGATCCGTCAAAAAGATTTTTCACACCTTAGCCGTGCGGCGGGACTGGTAGTCGTTGGAGCCTTGTTGGGTGTGATGGTGAATGCAGTCACGCTCTTCACCACCTACAGTTATTCTAAAGCCACCATTCGCGGGGGCAGTGAACTGGCAGAGAAAAAAGGCCAGGTAACCAAAACAGGCCTCAGCAAAGACTATGCCCTCAGCTATAGTATTTTTCCTTCCGAGTCACTGGTGATGATGTTCCCCAATTTGTATGGTGGCAGCAGTGACAATCGCCAGGTGCCGGAAGAAAGCTCCAAAGCCTTTGAAGCATTACAACAGATGCCACAACAGCTGGCACAACAATTAGCCAGCTTCCCTTATTATTGGGGTGGTATCAACGAAGGCACTTCCGGTCCGCCCTATGCAGGCGCCATTATTTGTTTCCTGGCGCTCTTAGGTTTCTTCCTGATAGACAAGCAGCACCGGGGTTGGTTGCTGGCGGCGATCTTGCTTACCACTGCTATGAGCTGGGGTAAATATTTTGAAGGATTTACAGGTGCGCTGCTCGACTACCTGCCTTTCTACAACAAGTTTAGGGCACCCAGTATGATACTTGTCATACCTACGCTCCTGCTCTGCATGATGGCAGTGATGGCGTTGAACGCACTCACTACCCATACCGATAAAAAATGGCTGATGCAGCAATGGAAAAAAGGAATGCTGCTCACAGCTGTGGTTTTCTTCGCAGCCCTGCTGATCTATTTCACCGGCGATTTCTCCAGCGAATCCAGTGACGGCTTCCTGCTCAAGCAAGTGAGCAGCATCAAAGAAGCTGAGCAACGCGAGCAAATCGAGGCGCCCGTAAAAAGTTTTGTCAATGCCCTGCGGGAAGATCGGAAAGATTTATTCATGGGTTCGCTGTTACGCAGTCTAGCATTCATCGTAATCGCGGCAGCCCTCTGCTGGCTGATCATCAAAGACAAGCTAAAGTCTGCCATCGCCGTAGGTGTGATGGGATTTTTCGCATTTGTCGATGTAATGATGATTGACGTAAAATATTTCAATGCAGAAAATTTTCAGGACAGTGATGAATACAATTCTGTTTTTGAACCCACGCCCATAGATCAGGAGATATTAAAAGATACCGGCTACTATCGCGTATTGGATCTTTCGCCCGGTTTGTCGGGGGCTTTCAACAGCGGTGCCATCTCAGCTTATTTCCATCGGTCCATTGGTGGATACCATCCAGCCAAGCTGAGTATCTATCAGGATCTGATTGAAAAGCAATTATATAATTATCCCGATTGTCGTCCGGTGCTGAATATGCTCAATGCCCGCTACATCATCCTGCCGCCCATGCAACAGGGAGAGACTGTTTCGCTGCGCAGAAATGATGAGGCCCTCGGTGCTGCCTGGTTTGTACAACAAGTATCACCCAAGAAAACAGCAGCCGATGTAATGACGGCA
>JBEIUM010000348.1:0-1656 GCA_040374385.1 Sediminibacterium sp.
CATCAGGGCTTTATTCAGGAAAGCAACAGTTTCTGCCTGTTGTTCCCCTTCGCCCGTTTGACGAATGGTAACACCTTCAGGCACGTCTTTGAATTTTGCAATGTGTTTGGACAGTTCCTGGTTTACACCGGTAGGATTATATCCCTCATTCATTAACACATTTGAGCGTAAGGTGATTAGTCGCTTCTGATCTTTTCTCTTCACACTACCCAAGGTGGAAGTAGGCTCTATGCTAACCAGCGAACTGATCGGTATATTCTTTACTGCTCCGCCTGCTGCCATATCACGGAAGGAAATACGCATGTTCAGTAAGTCGGTAAGGTTCTTGCGCTGAACGGAGTTGTTACGCAGTTGAATTTTATATTCTTCTTTTCCTTCCTTTATTTTCGAAACTTCTGTTCCGAACAGGGCTGTTCGAATTTGCTGACCAATCTGTGCGGTTGAAACGCCTTCTATCAAGGCTCGCTGGCGATTGATTACCAGGGTTAGTTCCGGATTGTTCAGGTCAACATCCATTTTCAATTCTTCCACACCGGGTACCTGAATGGAGTCTAAATAAATTTTCAGACGGCTGGCAGTTTTGATCAGGGAATTAAAATCTTCGCAGGCAACTTCGATGTTGATGGGCGGGTCGGTGGGCGGACCAGAACTTTCCTGATCGACACTGATCTCTGCACCCGGAATGCCATTCATGACTTTTCGTATGCTGTCGAGATAAGGTTGGGTAGATACGCCATGTCTCTTCTCATATTCCACGAAGGAAATCTGTAAACGCCCCAATTCGCTGCGGGTACTGCGGTCACCCAACACAGGATCGCCGGCTCCAACCGCCACATTGCTGATCACACTTTCCACGATCGGATTGTTTTTTCCTTTATCGGTACCTAATACCTTAGCAACCCGCTTTTCTAATTCCTGCGTAACTGAATCGGTGTATTTTACATCCATACCTACCGGTAGTTTCAGGTAGATATAAATTTGATTGGGATCGGGTTTCGGGAAGAAGACAACGCCGGTTCGGCCAGCACCAACTGATACAGCAATCAAGACGATGGAAATAAATAATAGTACGATGGTGCCCAGCAGCAAGTGAACGGGGCGCCAGCCTTTCAATGCCCAGCGAAGTAGCTGTTCATACCTGTTCATGATGCGGGGCAGCAGGTTTTGTTGGAAGGCATTGATTGCATCCGTGAGTACATATCTGTTCAGCAGCCACAGTATCATAAACAGTAGTAGCAGGTTGCCTGCAAATGTGTAGCCGAATACATCGAGCAGTATGCCGATGAATATACCAGCCCAGAACCATTTATTTTTGAAGATGGCAGATTTGTTCGCCGCTGGCTTATCATCTTCATGTTGCATGAAGTCTACGGCAAATACCGGGTTCATAATGAATGCTACAATCAGTGAGGCTGCCAGTGTAAAGATCAACATCGTTGGCAGGTATACCATGAATTTACCGATGATACCGGGCCAGAATAGAAGTGGGAAGAAGGGTGCCAGTGTGGTGACTGTTCCTGCTAATACCGGGATGAATACTTCGCCTGCTGCCATCCGTGCAGCCATACTGGTGGATAATCTTCCTTTCCCCTGCACATAAATACGGTGGGTGTTTTCAATTACCACAATGGCATCGTCTACAATGATACCCAAGCC
>JBEIUM010000293.1:0-2585 GCA_040374385.1 Sediminibacterium sp.
AGATATACTGTTATGTGCCCATCATTTTGGGGTGTTGCTTGTAAGATTTTTTCCTTGATGATTGGGTTGAAGATGTGCTCGTCGTATGATTCAAAATGGAGTCCAACATATTGTTGTGCCCAGCCATAATACCTTAAAATGGTCTCGCCCATGATATCTTTCTTTATGGGTCGGGGAGTTAATCTACTTTGAAAACTTGCTTGGTGTCCAAAGCCGATGCTGGCTTTTTTTCGAAGGCGGCAAGCCAAGGAAGTAATGCTTTCAAAGTCATTGATCACTAGGTCATATTTCTGAACGGGCAGGTCCATGGCTTCTTTGATCGCACCCGTGATTTGCAGTTCCTTCCCGATTCTCCAGTAATCAAGTTTTCCCTGGGGGCTGTAAAAAAGACTAAGTCCGCGACTACGGTACTGAACGGGGAGGTCTACCTGTAAATGGCTATTACTGCCGCTGAGAAAGATATCGACTTCTCCGTATTTTTTCAGGTAAGGGAGAATTTCTATGGCCCGTGCAATGTGTCCGTTACCGGTGGCCTGAACGGCGTATAAAATTTTCATTGGGGTAGATTTATTTTTTGGATGCTGCGCTGAATGCTACTTGATGTGATAACAGGCTTTCAACAGATAATACTTTACTCAGCGGAACGACTTTGGTCTTTTTTTCTGCCATTGGCATGGCATTTTCATCGTGCTGATAGATGGTACATTGTCTCTGATCATATTCCAGTGAGGTCAGGTTTTCAATCCAGTCGCCACTATTGAGGTAGGTAACAGACCCTTTATCTGTTTTTATTTCCCGCTGTTGCGGTTGATGAATGTGACCGCAGATCACATAATCGTATTGATTTTCTATGGCGAGTTCTGCTGCAGTTTGTTCAAAATTATTGATCCAGGCTACGGCTTTCTTTACGCCATTTTTTACCTGCTTACTAAGGCTCATTTTTTCTCGGCCAGCCATGCTCATAAGGTAATTGATTGCCCGATTAATGAGAATCAGCAAATCATAGCCATAACCACCCAATTTTGCAATGATTTTGGCCGAACCTCGGGTAGTTCTATCGAATACATCACCGTGAAAAATCCATGTAATTTTACCATCTAGTTCCAGTATCAATTTGTCTGTGAGTTCCAGTTGACCAATGGTCAGGTCGCTATATCGCCGCATGATCTCGTCATGATTACCTGTGATATAGACGACCCTTGTACCCAAGGATAGCAGACTGAAAATTTCTTTGATCACCTGCATGTGCGATTGGGGGAAGTATCGTTTACTAAATTGCCAGATGTCAACGATGTCACCATTTAAAACAAGGGTTGCAGGCTGAATACTGCGCAGATACTGAACAAGTTCGTTAGCATGGCAGCCGAAAGTGCCGAGGTGCACATCACTAATTACGACCAGCTCAACTGATCTTCTTTTCATAAAGGAGGTTTATCGAAGGTCAAACCCCTGTGTTAACTAGATCTTATGCGATAATTAAGCGGCTGTGATTTTTTTATTACCAAATTGTAAATGATTGTTCCTGACATAATAAATCTTGCGTTTTACACATTCCTTTTCCTTAAATAGACAATATGATCGGTGTAAGTGATTTTGGAAGTGACTTTTTATGGGGAGTTGGTATTTCTGCGCCACAAAATGAAGGGGCTGCCAATGAGGATGGACGTGGACTTTCAGTCTGGGATGTTTTCTCCAGAAGGGTAACAGCCATTCGCGGTGGTGCCCGTCCTACAGATGCCACCCTTTTTTACCATCGTTATAAAGATGATTTGTTGCTTGTGAAAGCGCTGGGATTTACTACTTTCCGCTTTTCTATTTCATGGAGTCGGATATTACCACAGGGGACAGGTAAAATAAATCAAGCCGGACTTCTTTTTTATCATGCACTGATCGATGAGTGTTTGTCATTGGGATTGACGCCGGTTGTTACTTTGTATCATTGGGACCTTCCCCAGGTATTGCAACGGGAGGGTGGCTGGACCAATCACCAGGTTATTAAGTGGTTTGGCAAATACGTTAAGTTATGTATGCAGGAGTTCAGTAGTAAAGTCAAATACTGGATCATCATGAATGAGCCTTTTGCTTTCACAGCTTTGGGTTACATGATGGGTTTTCATGCACCCGGTAAAATGGGTCCTCGTTCATTTTATCTGGCAGCCCATCATGCTGCATTGGCTACTGCTGAAGCTGCACGTGTTATCAGGGTGGCTGATTCTGCTGCGATCATTGGCAGCAGTTTTTCTTTTAGCGAGACACACCCTTATACGACGAATCATTCTGATTTGTTGGCGTCACAAAAAGCAGATTTGCTCTTGAATAGGTTTTTTCTTGAACCGGCACTGGGCTTGGGATTTCCGATGATGGACCAATTTCCGGGGATTGAAAAATTTCATTTATTCAATCGAACATGGAGGTACACGGATTCGTATAAGTGCGATCTAGATTTTATAGGCTTTCAGAATTATTTTTCTGTAACGGTACGTAGCAATGCATTTATTCCTTACCTCGGGGCATCAGAAGTGAGTGCCAAAAGCAGAAAGGTACCACACACATTATTAGGTTGGGAGATTAATGCGGAAAGTTGC
>JBEIUM010000022.1:0-21454 GCA_040374385.1 Sediminibacterium sp.
GACCTTATTGGGAAGATAAGGAAACGCGCTTGATTCATGTTATTGGAAAGGATAACATTGTATTCAACTGTATTATCTTCCCCGTGATGCTGCAACTGCATGGAAATATTTTACCCGACAATGTACCCGCAAACGAATTTCTGTATCTGGAAGGAGATAAAATGAGTACCAGTCGCAACTGGAAGCTCGATATGGAAGATTATATCAATGATTTCATCAAGGCGCCTGGGGGCAATGAAATCATGGCGGATGTATTGCGGTATTATCTCACACAAATTGCACCTGAAACGAAGGACAGTGAATTTACCTGGAAAGGATTTCAGGATGCCAACAACAGTGAGTTGGTGGCTATACTGGGAAATTTTGTCAACAGGAGTCTGGTGCTCATGCACAAGTTGTGCAAGGGTAAGGTTCCACCACTTCATCCGGACCAGTTAACTGATGCAGACCGGGAGATGTTAGCTGCGTTTGATGCCACCCGCGCAACGATAGAGGAAAACCTCGAGCAATTCAAATTCAGGGAAGCCCTGTTTCAGATTATTGCTTTTGCCAGAAGTGGCAATCAGTTCTTGCAGAAAAAAGAACCCTGGATTTTTTCAAAACAGATTGATACCAACGGAGACGTTGTAGCAGCAGCACAAGCTAGTATTGATAATACCTTACACATTGCCTTACAGGTGTGTGCCAACCTAGCCATTTTTATACATCCCTTTCTGCCATTTACAGCGAAAAAAATATGTTACTTGTTGAAGGTGGTAGACAGAATGCTTTCATGGGAAAATGCCGGTAAAACAAAATTGCTGAGTACCGGCTACTCATTGAGAGCACCTGAACTATTGTTCCGAAAAATTGAAGATGAAGAAATAGCAACCCAGTTGAATAAATTACATACTGCCATGACAGAGAATCCGGTACCCGGAGCTGCTGAAACATCTATACCAGCAACACCCGCTCCCGTAAAGGAAAGTATTGTTTACGATGACTTCGCCAAATTAGACCTGCGTAATGGAAAAATCATTGCGGCTGAAAAAGTAGAAAAAGCAGATAAACTATTGAAGCTGACAGTAGATCTCGGCTTTGAAACCCGCACCATTGTATCGGGTATTGCCCAACATTTTAATCCGGAAGCCATAGTGGGTAAACAAGTAACTGTCGTAGCCAATCTGCTACCCAGAAAAATGCGGGGTATTGAGAGCAATGGTATGATTTTAATGGCTGAAGATCCACAGGGGAAATTACACTTTATTCATCCTGAGCAGGAAATTGCGCCGGGTTCGTCCATTAGCTAATTTTTTAAGCTATTTCTCTATTGTTTTAAGGGGTGCTTATTTCGATTTAAAAAACTGATTATCAATTAATTGCAGGACTATCAAGGGTTTCAAAACATAAGATGAAATACTTATTCTTTCTTTTTATTATTTTTGGTTATCTATGAAATCCGGTATTGCTATAAAAAGCTTACTGCTATCTCTTTTAGTGTGCCTGACCTTTCATGGACTGGCCAACAACATTACTGTCTCTGCTATCTCCCTTACCAATCGTAATACTTCCACCCTAACAGTGCGGGTTAACTTCGACCTCAGTTGGGACAATTCCTGGAGAACTACTTCCGCGCCTTTTAACTGGGATGCGGCCTGGGTATTTGTCAAGTATAGAGTCGGAACAACCGGCGAATGGAAACATGCTACCCTCGCCAATACCGGACATACCCTTCCCGGTATCGCTGTCGCTACCCAAACCGATGCCACCGGTATCTTTATCTATCGCAGTGCTGCAGTTGGAAGTCCAGCCACCTTCAATCCAACCGGTATTCAACTGCAATGGAACTATGGCAGTGATGGCGTATCCAATGAAGCCCGGATCTTTGTCCGCGTCTTCGCCATCGAGATGGTCTACAACCAGGTCGGCGGTTTCCAGGCAGGTAGTGGCGGACATACCACCGGTGAATTCAGAAGAGCCAATGATGTTCTTGCCTCAGGAACCGCCTCTACTTTTACCATCACCGGATCACTGCCCACAGTTCAAGGCAACAGTAGCTCCTCTTCACCCACCAATATCGCTGCCCGTTTTAATGGCTCGAACGATATTAGCGGAACAACCACTGCTTCCCTCGCCACTGGCTATCCCACCGGCTTCAATGCCTTCTACTCCATGAAGTACGAGATCAGTCAGCAACAATATGTTGACTTCCTCAATACACTTACCTATACACAACAAGCTACCCGAACGGCTACAGCTCCTAATAGCACCGCAGGAACCGGTGCCCTCATCAATCCAAATGACAACCGCAATGGCATCGATATTCAAACTCCCGGTACAGCTTCTACTGTCCCTGCTGTCTATGCCTGTAATCTCAATGCATCTAATGGTTACAATGATGTCGATGACGGACAACACATCGCCTGTAACTATCTCTCCTGGGATGACATCGATGCCTATCTCGATTGGGCAGGTTTGCGACCCATGACAGAACTGGAATTTGAAAAATCTTGTCGCGGAAACACAACACCCACCTCTGGTGAATATCCCTGGGGAACAGCTACAGCCGTTAAACCCACCAATATTACCAATGCAGGCAATGCCAGTGAGATTGCTTCAAATAGTACTGCTAACATTGCTTTTGATATCAGCAGCATCGGTCCGGTAAGAACCGGCATCTTTGCAACAGGCTCCTCTGGTCGAAGTGGTAGTGGAGCGGGTTATTATGGCAATATGGACCTCGGTGGCAATCTCTGGGAAAGAGTCGTGACCCTTGGAAACAATGCAGGAAGAGCTTTCTCCGGTAACCATGGAAATGGCACCCTCCACTCAAATGGTGATGCCGACGTAGTAGGATGGCCGGATGCAGCAGGAACCGGATGGAGAGGGGGAGCATATGATCTTCCCGACAGTACTGCCATCGCTTCCAGAAGGACCCTTGCCAGTAATGGCAACAATAGTCGCGTTGCTAATGCAGGAGGAAGAGGGGTAAAAACCATTTCATCAGGCATCGTTACTGACGGATTAGTGCTCTGGCTGGATGCAGGAATTGCACCCTCATATGGAGGTTCAGGAACTACTTGGACAGATATTAGCGGGAATGGAAATAATGGAACACTCACCAACGGACCAACCTACAACAATAGTGATGGGGGAAGTATTGTATTTGATGGGGTAAACGATTATGTGAATGCCGGTAATCTTGGATCATTTTACCCCCAAGGAACTATAAGCTTCTGGATGAATTCTTCTGTTGTGGAGAATTATAGAAATCCTTTCACCACTAATTACTTGGGGAGTAATAATGGAATAAGATTTGAACAAAGTACTGGAGTATTTGTGGTAGTAGTAGGAAATGCACCCGGATCCTATGGAGGTTTTACTTATGCGTCATCCAATTTTAATTCCAATACCTGGTATCACATTGTTTTGGTTTGGAATACAACATCAAATAATGTTACCGGATATCAGAATAATATGCAAAAATTTAATTCTTCGCATTCTATATGGCCAAGCACACTTCCGGCGATTACAATTGGCAATGGATTTGATAATACAAGATATTTTTCTGGCAAGGTTGCATCCTTATCCATCTATAACCGGGCACTCTCTGCAGCTGAAATTTCTCAAATCTTCAATGCCCAAAAAGCCAGGTTCGGATTGTAATAACCTACAGCAACTCTATCCCGCAGTCTTTTCGTAGCTTATACATTCCTTCAATTCCTTTTCAGAATACGCGTATCCATATTGCTTCAATACATCATCGGGCACACCATTCCATTGATTGGGTACATTGCCCTTGTAGTCCAGATCTTTTACGCCCATTTCTGAGGTATAAAAACCTGTTGTCACCAGATCGCGCATCAAATTAAAGAAAGATACCCCCTGCTTCATTTCGGGCGATGCTTTCTCCGGATAAGCAATCAGATCGACCAATGCCAGCCGTTCTTGATCGGTGATATCGGCAAAAGATTTTTCATGACGCTTCGCACTCAACATGTCTAGCCAACGTAAGCCTCCGCGCAAAGGCGTTTGGTGCTCGGGCATATCTTTTACAATGAACTCAATGAATTCGGGCACTTTCGCTTGTGAAGCACTGCCACTTACTGCATCTGCCGGAATAATGATGTCACTTAACAAAGTAATTACCTTCATTTCATGTGGCGTGAAAAATGTTTCACCGGCACCCATCTTTGTCAGGTAGTCTTTTTCTTCCTGCATACGATCGGCTACGGCCGCCACATCGGGGAGTGCGCCGGTTTCTTTTTTGCCGGTTTCCTTACAGGCTTCCACGAGAACACCTGTACCGGCTGCGCCTATCAATAAGGTCTTGATCGATTTCCTTCTGTCCATAATGAGCTATTAATAAAGATCAGAGATTTTGTTTTTTCATTTCATCGATGATGTACTCGGAAGTTCTCATGGAAAGTGCCAGGATCGTCCAGGTAATATTCTTATCCGCCTGTGAAACAAACTGACTGCCATCTACACAGAACAGCGTTTTACAATCGTGCGCCTGACTCCATTTATTCAAGGCAGATGTTTTGCGGTCAGCGCCCATCCGAACTGTACCGGCTTCATGGATAATATTACCCGGATTGCTGAGTCCGTAATTGTTATCGGCATTATCATCGCCTCCCCAGGTAATTACTGCACCCATGTTATGCAAAATTTCCTTAAAGGTCTCCTTCATGTGTTTCGCCTGCTTGATCTCATAGTCGGAATTTTTGGTATGAAACCGCAGCACCGGAATACCATATTTATCAACCACATTGGGATCGATTTCACAATAGTTTTTAACATCCGGAACGGCTTCCCCTCTTCCTGCCATACCTACACCTGCGCCATAAAAGAAACGAACATCTTCCTTCAGGGATGCCCCATAACCACCTGCAGGCTTGGTTTTACCATTGATCTGGTACTTCCCGTTCAGTCCCTGCATGCCAAATCCAAAGCCATAAGCTGGCTGAGACATACCGCCCCAATACTCAATGTGATAGCCACGGGGGAAATCCAGTTTCTTGTTATCGAGCCACCAGGGTGTATACACATGCATGCCACCTACACCATCTTCATTGTAGCGCTTCCGACCAAACAACTGGGGCAGCACACCACCGATCGCGGCACCGGTAGAGTCATGCAGGTATTTTCCCACCACATTGCTATCATTGGCTAATCCGTTGGGATGACGTGCAGATTTAGAATTCAATAATAAACGGGCTGTCTCACAGGTACTGGCGGCTAGTATCACCACCCTGCCGGAAACCTGGTATTCTACTCCATCGGTTTTTTTGATGAAAGAGACACCTGTTGCCAACCCTTCACTGTTGGTGATTACTTCCCTCGCCATGGCATCTGTGATCAAATCTATGTTGCCGGTCATAACAGCCGGCTTGACCAGTACGGAAGAAGATGAAAAGTCACCATACACCTTGCAACTTCTATTACACTGCGCACAATAGAAACAGGCGCCGCGCTCATTGTTGATCGGTTTGGTTAAAATCGATAAGCGCGAAGGAATTACAGGTATACCCATGCCGGTAGCCGTTTTCTTGATCATTAACTCATGCAATCGCGGCTTCGGTGGCGGCAGAAAAATACCATCCGGATCATTGGGCAAGCCCTCATTGGAACCAAAAACACCGATCAGTTGATCAATTTTATCATAGTAGGGCTTTACATCTTCATATCCAATGGGCCAATCATCACCCAAACCATCAATGCTGCGACGCTTGAAATCTTTGGGACCAAACCTTAAAGATATTCTTCCCCAGTGATTGGTACGACCACCCACCATGCGGGCACGCCACCAGTCAAATTTATCACTCCCCTCTTTCATGGTATAAGGTTCCCCATCAATCTGCCAGCCCCAGAAACAGCCATCAAAATCTCCAAAGGGACGAAACTTGGTACTGGCCCCGCGACGCGGTGATTCCCAGGGATTCTTCATTTGAGACGAATGAATCGCCGGGTCATAATTAGGACCTGCCTCAATTAAGCAAACCTTTAAGCCGGCCTTGGCAAGCACATAGGCTGCCATACCACCACCTGCGCCGGAACCAACGATGACCGCATCGTATTTTTTTACCTCTTTTTTGATTTGAAAATCACCCATACAACAATGAATTAGTTATCAAGAATTTCGGATATGAATGTATAGAATTTACAGCATCGAGGCCATTTTTTTTCTTCCCCGTATGTGTCTAAATTACACATGTATCAGATTAAAACACACCCTGTATCGAAAAACAGCCCCCGGAGCATCCGGTATTCCGAATTTTTGTCCATTTTTGCAATAACACCTATCTTACAGCAGCATGAAAAAGGGAATTTACCAGTTACTGAAAAGTCAACAACAGGCTGGGAAAAAGTCTTTCGCTGTGTTGATCGATCCGGATAAAGCAGATGAAGCTATCCTCGATCGTCTCATCGAAAAAGCGCTGGCCTGTAAGGTAGATCACTTTTTTGTGGGTGGAAGCCTGGTCATTTCGAACCGGCTGGACAGCTGCATTCAACAGATCAAGACACAATGCTCTATTCCGGTCACCTTGTTTCCCGGCTCGCCCTCCCAGATTAGTTCCTATGCAGATGCCCTGCTCTACCTCTCGCTGATTTCCGGCCGCAATGCCGAATTATTGATCGGCCAGCACGTAATCAGCGCCCCCTTTGTTAAAAAAAGCGGTTTAGAGATCATTCCTACCGGCTACATGGTAATCGATGGTGGCGCACCAACCACCGTCTCCTATATCTCCAATGCCAACCCAATTCCGGCCGATAAAGATGATATTGCCATGTGCACTGCCATGGCGGGTGAAATGTTAGGTTTACAACTGATTTATATGGATGCCGGCAGTGGCGCCAGAAAACCGATCACCGAGTCGATGATCGAACAGGTGGCCAGCCAGATTTCAATACCCCTGATTGTGGGGGGAGGAATTACAGACCCCGAGAAAGCCTATCTGAATTGCAAAGCGGGGGCAGATGTTATTGTCGTGGGTAATGCCATCGAAAAAGACGTCTCAGTCATGGCAGAAATCAGCGCGGCTATCCATAGCCTGCCACTGGCAGTTTAATTCAATGCATTTTATCGCAGTTGGCTGGTATCTACCCTGGAGGGCGTGTCTTTCCCGCTGATGATGCTGCCAGCGCTGATAGCAATGGAACGAATGATGCGTGCCATATTTTCCAGATCGAGTGTTCCAATTTCATCACTTGCCTTGTGATAATTCGGCTCATTATCCATCTTGGAGGTGCTGATGGTATGTGCCGGAACGCCAAGTCGTGCGAGGGTAGCATTATCGGAGCGATAAAAAAGATTCTGCTCGGTATAAGGATCGGGGTGGAAGGTAAATCCGCTGCCAGCGAGGTTTTGTTGCAGGATAGCACCCAGGCTGGATTTTTCATACCCGGTGATATAGGCAGAATTGGTGCCCCACTTACTTTCTGTTCCGATCATTTCAATATTAAACATGGCCACCACTTTTTCAGGCGGTATCTGACGCGAAAAATAGGTAGCACCGAATCCACCTACCTCTTCCGCGGTAAATGCCACAAAAATCAGCGAGCGTGCATTGTTATTCAACGATTTGAAATACCGGGAAAGCATAATAACAGCTGTCGTTCCGGCAGCATCGTCATTGGCACCATTGAAGATAGAGTCGGTTAGTACATTCCCCTGACGGTCTTTACTCATGATGCCGAGGTGGTCATAATGCGCAGAAAAAATGACAAACTCATCTGGCCGACTTTTTCCGGGAATGATGGCAGCCACATTCGACAGCGACTGACGGATAAAACCATGTATGGCTTCAATTGAATAAGACGCAGGTGTACTAGGCGCTAAAATAAAAACGGTACTATATGCAGACTGAAATTGTTGAGACTTCAACCTCATGAGCATGCCGAAAGTTTTGGCGTGGGTGGTGTCGACTATGACAACCAAATTATCGTTGGCTGCTAGGTATTTTCTGGCCGCTGTCAGGAAGTTATCACCTCCGGTTATATTTACCTGTTTAAAGCCGCTTTGCTCGGTTACTTGTAGCGTATCCTTACTGGTAAATACGATTACTTGTTTGGTATCTGCCGGCTCACCATTGAATCGAGCCTGTAAACTCAATAAACGAGGACGCAGCAAGACAAATGATTGCAGATAACCGTCGGTTCCCGGATAAGGCAGTAAGCCTGCCGAACGAAACTCAGCTGCGATATATGCAGCGGCTTTTTCTATACCCGGGGTAAATGTCCGTCTGCCCTGCATTTCATCTGAGGCCAATACCCCTTCGATTCGGGCTACTTCAGCAGCACTAAAAAAACGATCCATCGGCTGCGCCGATGCATTTCCGATGTAAAGCAGGCAGAAGACTGCAAGTATAAGATTTCGCATGAAGGGAAGGTAGGAATAAATTAAATGCGGAACAAACGACTATAAGCTCATCATCTCTTTGAACTTAACTGTTTGACGACGGCTCACTTCCACTTTCTCGCCTCCCTTGAGTTCAACCAGCAATCCGCCATTGAAATAGGGCTCAATCTTTTCGATCCAACGCAGGTTGATGATGTGTTTGCGGTTGGCCCTGAAGAACATGCGGTCATCGAGACGCTCTTCCAACGCATTGAGTGATTTTAATATCAGTGGCTTATTGTTGCCAAAATACACTTTGGCATAATTGCCGACACTTTCAAAAAGGCGTATCTCCCCTAACTTAACAAACCAGCAACGCTCACCGTCTTTTACGAAGACCTGGTCCAGCTCAGTTAACGGACCTCGGTTGTTGCCAGCCAGTGCAGGATTATCTTTTATCATCTCCGCCTGCAACTTTTGCAGCGACTCACCTAACCTCCTGGGTTCAATGGGTTTGAGCAAATAGTCGAGTGCATTGACTTCAAAAGCCTTGATGGCATATTCATCGTAGGCAGTGGTAAAAATCACACGGGGCGGCTTCTCCAGTTCAGACAACATATCAAATCCATTCTTACCCGGCATCTGTATGTCTAAAAAAATCAGGTCGGGATGGAGGGCATCAATTTTTTCTATTCCCTCGTCAGCATTGGTTGCCTCATCTAACACTTCTATTTCTGCATGTGTCAGCAAAAGTTTTTTAAGCTCATTGCGGGCAAGTCGTTCATCGTCAATGATGATAGTTTTGATGGCCATAAGAGAAGGTTTTTCATATTATCTAACTACAGAAATTTCATTCAAAGGCAAGCTGATCTCAGCGTGTACCAAGTGCGTATCGGTATTTTTGATATCGAAACTGGCCTTATTTCCATACATGAGTTGCAATCGATGTAGGGTACTATCAATGCCGAATCCCTGTCCATTCTCATTCGAACCATTTACTGCCGGCACAGCAGTGATACCGCTATTGGAGAGCTTACCCGTATTCTCAACAATGAGTACATGGTTACCGACACGGTTATCAGAAACAATGCGAATTAAACCCCCACACTTCTCCTGGCTGATGCCGTGCTTAATGGCATTCTCCACCAAGGTTTGCAACATCATCGGTGGAACGGGCTGATCCAGTGTATCTTCATCTATGTCATATTCCACGGTTAATCGGTCTTCAAACCTAATTTGCTCCAGGGCCAGATAATCTTTTACTATATCCAGTTCCTTTTCCAGCGATATGGTTTCCGACTTGTCAGTTTGCATACTGCTGCGCAATATATTACTGAGTTCGGTGATGGCCGTTCTGGCCCGGGCAGGATTTTCATCTACCAATGCACGAATACTGTTTAGGGCATTGAAAATAAAGTGTGGATTGATATGTGACTTGATGGTTTTTAATTCAAGCTCCTTCACTAAGGTTTGCAAACGTATGCGCTGAATTTCATTTTGTGAGGCAAGTTCGATGTAGTGCCATATGAAGTAAATAGACACCCAAAAGATGATCAAAGGCGAATCAAATAAGAGGTTGTAAAGAAAACGGGTATTCATTGATACCTTATTCGCAGGGTCATATAAACCCATCCATTCAACGACAGTACTGTTAGTCAGGTTGAAAAGTAAGATCACCGCAGCAATGGTTACAACCAACTGCCACCAATTACGGGAGGCAATCGGGGGCCGTAAACCCAGCCGAATAATTAGCTCACGTAATAAATGGGTAGAAAGCAATCCAATAATGATGGTAACCGCAATGCGGGGAAAAAGCACATCGTTGTTCCTATTATTGAAAATGAAGGCAAAGAAAACCAGTGTAAGACCATATAAGGTCCAGCCGGTCACCTGACACAACCAATACAATGTGTTTCTTTTACGCATACCTACAAATTTAACCCAGATACAGCCCTAATTGGTCGCAATAAGGGACTAATGGTCAAAAAAGCGGCTATTTGGCAGAAAACAACCCTCCCATGGGCTAAACTTTATGGAAATAGGGTTGTTTACTAATAACCTGCGAATGCCAGGGTTTACCTGCTGCAGGCTGCTTAAAATATTATAACTAAATTTGCTCCTTAAACCTTTTTTCATGACCATCACCCCCGGCCCCCTGCTGCAGCAAATCAATCATCCGGATGATCTGAAAAAGCTCCCCCGGGAACAACTGTTCCAGGTATGTCAGGAATTGCGCCAATACATCATTGATGTGGTGAGCGTTCATGGCGGCCATTTTGCTGCCAGCCTGGGCGTGGTAGAATTGACCGTAGCCCTCCATTATATCTACCAAACGCCCTACGATCAGCTGGTATGGGACGTAGGTCATCAGGCTTATGGACATAAAATCTTAACAGGAAGAAGGGATAATTTCATATCAAACCGGAAGTATAAGGGACTCAGTGGATTTCCTAAAAGAAGTGAGAGCGAATATGACACATTTGGTGTAGGACACTCTTCTACCTCCATCTCAGCAGCACTGGGTATGTCGATGGCTGCAAAATACAAGGGAGAAAACCGAAAATCAGTGGCAGTAATCGGCGATGGATCTATGACAGCCGGTATGGCTTTTGAAGCCATGAACCATGCAGGCGTTGCCGATAGCGACCTCCTGATTATATTGAATGACAACTGTATGAGCATTGACCCCAACGTAGGGGCATTAAAAGAATACCTGACCGATATCAGCACCTCCCCTACTTACAACAAAGTGCGGGATGAGATCTGGAACCTGATGGGTAAACTTCCAGTTGGCGAACATTTCAGCAAATCGATGGCCAGTAAACTGGAAGCAAGCCTGAAGGGATTGGTAAGCAACAGCAGCAACTTATTCGAAGCTCTGAAATTGCGTTATTTCGGACCCATTGATGGACATAATATCACCAAACTGGTAGACACCCTAAAAGATCTTCGGGAAATTCCGGGGCCGAAGTTGTTACACATCATAACCACGAAAGGAAAGGGTTATGCATTGGCGGAAAAAGACCAGACCAAGTGGCATGCCCCCGGCTTATTTGATAAGCTGACCGGTGAAATTTATCGTAAGACGATCACCTCTCCCCAGCCCCCAAAATACCAAGATGTATTTGGTCATACCATTGTCGAACTGGCGGAAAAAAATCCGGCTGTAATGGGTATTACCCCAGCCATGCCAAGCGGCTCCTCCCTCAAAATCATGATGGAAAAAATGCCTAACCGTGCCTTTGATGTTGGCATCTGCGAGCAACATGCGGTAACCGTTAGCGCCGGACTGGCTACCCAGGGTATGAAAGTATTCTGCAATATTTATTCTTCCTTTATACAACGTGGTTATGACCAGGTAGTCCATGATGTGGCCATTCAAAAATTGCCCGTGATCTTCTGCCTCGACAGGGCCGGTCTTGTTGGTGAGGATGGTCCAACGCACCATGGCTGCTACGATATCGCCTTCTTCAGGTGCATACCCAATATGATCATCAGTGCGCCGATGAATGAGCAGGAATTACGTAACCTGATGTATACTGCCCAACTCGATAGCAATGAATTACCCTTTGTTATTCGTTACCCCAGGGGGGAAGGTGTAATGCCCGAATGGAAAACGCCGTTGGAAGCTGTTGAGGTTGGTCAGGGTCGTCGCTTGAAAAAAGGAACAGATGTAGCCATCTTGTCTTTAGGTCACCCCGGCAACTTTGCACAGGCAGCCATTCGGCAACTGAGAACCCAGGGCATCGACCCGGCTCACTATGACATGCGTTTCGTAAAACCAATCGACGAGGAAATGCTGCACGAAGTATTCTCCAACTACACAAAAGTGGTTACCGTAGAAGATGGTACGGTAGTGGGTGGTTTCGGTTCCGCCGTGTTAGAATTTATGAGTGCCCATCGCTACCAAGCTGAAGTAACCATTTTGGGTATCCCCGACCGACTGGTAGAACATGGCACACCCCGTGAACTGCACCGCGAATGCAACTACGATGCACAAGCGATTGAAGAAGCCGTTCTGGCCTTACTGAAAGAAAAAGTAACCGTACTGGGGTAAGATATTACTCTGCTGTCATTTCTTCTGTGGAGCTGGCATCTGCTGCTGCGTCTTCCAACCTGGCTATGGCTTCAGCCTCCAGGTCTGCTTCCCTGTTCTCGTTCCACTCAACGATGAAATTATTCATACCTGAACCTACACTCAGGCGCATGTATTTCTGTTGAGCCAATTCCAGAATGGAAAGAAAAAGGAAGATGGCATGGATCTTATTATCACAGACTTCGAAGATCTTTTCAAAAGAAACCATTTTCTCGCGGGAAAGCAAGTCGAGGATGTAATCACGACTACCTTCCATGGTATAATTGTAAGGCACCACCGTGTGTACAGGTCGATTCTGTCGATCCTGCACCCGTTGCATCACTTTTTCAAATGATTTCATCAACTTGAAAAGTGTAATGTTTTGGATCTCGGTTCCTTCGGCAGCTTCTTCGCCCAACAGGGAAAGTTCCTTTTGAAGATTGCCCCGCTTAATCATCAACATACGCTCCGCCTCCATCTCCGCCATCTTAACCGCTGCCTCCTTGAATTTTTTATACTCAAGAATCTTATCTATCAGCTCCTGGCGTGGGTCAATTTCATTACCGGATGCATCCAATTCTTTGCGTGGCAGCAACAGCCTGGCCTTGATACGCATCAATGTTGATACAAAGAGAATAAACTCGCTGCTAAGCTCTATGTTCAGCTTTTCACTCTGATGAATAAAATCGAGGAAGTCATTGATGATACGAGTAATCGGGATATTATAAATATCCAGTTCATCACGTTCTATAAAGAATAACAGCAGGTCAAAGGGACCTTCAAACTGCTCCAGCTTGATTTGATAATTCGACTGATTCACCATCCATTAATTTAGGCACAAAGAAAACAGATTTAAGGCAATATGTGGTGTGGCGGATACTTCAGTTATCCACTAATGAAGGGAAATATGGGCATTTCTGACTATTTCTTCAGGGCATCCCGAATCTCTGTCAGCAACTGGTCTGTAGTGGAAGGACCTGGAGGTGGCGGGGGCGGGGCAGCCAATTTAAGCCGGTTGATGGCCTTGATGATCATGAACACCACAAAGGCAATGATCAAAAAATCAATCAGATTGGTAATAAATGCCCCATATTTTACTTCAACAGCCTCACTGGCCGCTGTCACGACTTGTCCGGCAGCATCCTTTACTTCAGCGGTTGCCTCCTTGAGAACGAATACTTTATGTGAAAAATCTACCCCGCCGGTTAGCATACCCACCAATGGCATCACCATACCATCTACAAAGGAGGTAACAATTTTGGTGAAAGTAGCACCCATGACAAAACCGACAGCAATATCGACCAGGTTGCCTTTGACAGCAAATTCTTTGAATTCTTTCAGTAAGCCCATACAATTGATTTTAAGGTGAAAAATAATAAAATAAGGTCAATAAATCACTTTTTCAACCCGGGATATTGCATTTTCAATGAACGAAGCAACTGATGCAATTTGGTGGCAATGATATATTCCTTGTACCAGTTCTGATCCGACGGTACGATTGTCCAGGGCACTTTGTTGCAATACCGGAAGCATTCCTGATACATGCGCATATAAACCTTCCAAAGTTTAGCCTCCTCAAAATCACGCTCATTGTATTTCCATTGCTTCTCCGGATTTTTAATACGCTCTTCCAAGCGCTGCCGCTGTTCATCGGGGGATACGTGCAAATAAAACTTCAGGATGTGTGTGTTGCTGTGTCGCTCGAGCAAGTGCTCAAAATCATTGATGGCTTTCATGCGTGCTTTGGCGAGTTGATCGTCGCACCATTTATGAACCCGGGTAACGAGAATATCTTCATAATGCGAGCGATTGAAAAGCTGAATCATTCCCTTAGGTGGAGCCTGTTGATGCACCCGCCATAGGAAGTCGTGCGATAACTCCAGTGCAGTAGGCACCTTGAAAGAATAAGCCCGCACACCTTGTGGATTCAGCCGACCAAAAACATTTCTGATCACCCCATCTTTTCCACTGGCATCCATACCCTGAATTACAACCAGCACCGAATGTTTACATTCTGCAAATAAGAGATTCTGCAACTCATCCAATTCATCCAGTAGGCGGGCTGTTTCCGCTTTTATTTTTTCTTTGTTCAGTCCTTTGGGTGCGCGGGTACTGATGCGCGATAAATCTATAGTTGCCATGGGGTTTGTTTCCTTAAAAATATCTAATTGTTGCAATAAATGAGCACCTTTGCGAAAACTATTCCATGCGAAATACCTGGTTCAGCTGGGTGCTGTTTGTTATTCTTTGCCTGATCTGGGGAAGCTCATTTTATCTGATGAAAGTAGGCATGGATAAATTGTCGGCCTACCAGGTAGCTTCGCTGCGCATGCTGACAGCCGGATTGGTACTTGTTCCATTTGTAAAAAAAGCCTGGCAATCGATACCCCGCAACCGGGTCGGTTTGGTAATGGGGTCGGGACTGCTGGGAAGCTTTTTTCCAGCTTACCTGTTTTGCCTGGCAGAAACGAAAATAGACAGTGCGATGGCAGGTATTTTAAATGCACTGACCCCACTCTTTACCCTGCTGGTGGGCATCCTTTTCTTTCAACTCAAGGCACGGAAGATTCAGGTTGTAGGAACCTCCATTGGTTTTTTAGGACTTGTGTTGCTGATTACCACTGGCAGTGAATTACATCTTTCGAACCTCAGTTACTCTTTTCTGGTGATGGCAGCGACGCTGATGTATGGGTTTAATGTGAATATGGTAGGCAGGTATATGCGTGGTTTCAGGGCCATCGATATTGCCGCCCTGGCTTTTGTCATGCTGATCATACCCTCCCTGATCATTTTGCTGATGACAGGATATGGAAAGCTTCCCATCTGGCAAAGTGACTACCTACAGTCAACATTGGCAGCGGGCATTCTCGGTATTTTGGGCACCGCCATCGCCTCCATCTTATTCTATATTCTGGTGAAAAGAGCCGGACCCGTTTTTGCCTCCATGGTTACCTATGGAATTCCCGTCGTTGCCATCGGGTGGGGACTATTACGCCATGAGTACATTGGAGAAAAGCAGGTACTTAGCCTGCTCATTATCCTGGTAGGCGTTTATCTGGTGAACCGACCCGAAAAAAAGAAGCCGGACATAGATGCGTCCGGCTTATAATTGGAAGATGTTGCGGGTACATAGACATTATACCGCCATCATTTCTTTTTCTTTCGCTGCCAGATGTTTGTCAACCAATTGAATGAATTTATCGGTTAACTCCTGAATTTCTTTTTCTGCATCTTTAGCGGCATCTTCACTCAATCCATCTTTTTGTAACTTCTTCACCTGCTCAATAGCATCCCGGCGAATATTACGGATGGCAATTTTTGACTGTTCGCCCTCCGCACTCGCCTTTTTGAACAGCTCCTTTCTCCTTTCTTCCGTTAGCGGCGGCAGAAACAAACGAATCTGGTTACCATCATTCTGCGGGGTAACGCCGATATTGGCCTGCATAATGGCTTTTTCTATCGCTGCCAGCATGGGTTTCTCCCAGGGCTGAATGCTAATGGTTCTTACATCCAACACAGAAATATTGGCTACCTGGGCAATCGGGGTGGGAGAACCATAATATTCTACCATGATCCCCTCCAGCATGGAAGGACTGGCTTTGCCGGCACGTATTTTTGTGAGTTCTGTTTCCAGGTGGCTAATCCCCTTACGCATACTTTCCTCAGCCGTCCCGGTTATCAGTATCAGTTCTTCAGACATATCATTTTATTTCAGAGGTCAAAAGTAAAAAAAATGTTGGTAGTAAGTGACAATACTCCTCAGGCGGGCAATCAACTGAATTCTCTCACCTATATTTGCATAACAACCCGGAATTATGACTACACAGGAACTGAACCAAACAGCGACGCAAATCAGACGCGATATTGTCAGAATGGTACACGCCGTACAAAGCGGTCACCCAGGCGGATCGCTGGGTTGTACCGATTTCCTGACTGCCTTGTTTTTTCAGGTGATGGACAGAAAGCCGGGGTTCTCTATGGATGGCAAGGGGGAAGATATCTTTTTCCTCTCTAACGGACATATTTCACCCCTGATGTATTCCGTGCTGGCGCGAGCCGGTTATTTTGATGTGAAAGAACTGGCCACTTTCCGAAAAATCAATTCTCGCCTGCAAGGCCACCCCGCTACCCATGAACACCTGCCAGGTATTCGTATTGCAAGCGGCTCACTGGGACAGGGTTTAAGCGTGGCTTTGGGGGCAGCACTGGCGAAAAAACTCAATAAAGATAATCACCTCGTTTACTGCCTAACCGGAGATGGTGAACTGAATGAAGGACAGAACTGGGAAGCCCTGATGGCAGCCGCCCACCACAAAGCCGACAACCTGATCGTAACCATTGACTGGAATGGACAACAAATTGACGGCCCTACTAATAAGGTGATGGATCTTGGTGATTTACACGGTAAACTCGTAGCCTTCGGCTGGAAGGTATTGGAAATGAATGGCCATGAAATGGATACAATACTGCAAACGCTGTCAGAAGCAAAGTCTGCCGCATTCCAGCACCAGCCTATTGCCATACTGATGAAAACAGAAATGGGTAAAGGCGTTTCTTTTATGGAAGGCAGTCACGAATGGCATGGAATAGCTCCAAACGATGCACAACTGGCTACGGCCCTGTCTGAGTTGCCCGAAACACTCGGCGACTATTAAGTCGCTTCTTACTTGGTTTAGAAACTCTTCAGAGAATACCCCTGTCTACCTGCCCGCTGTGCGGGAATCCAGGCGGCCCCAAGCGTGATGGCGAGTAAAGTTACTCCCACCAATAGAAAATCACCTGCGTGCATCGTTACGGGATAATAATTGATGATAAAAGAATTACCCGGAAAACCGATCAGTTTGAACTGAATTTGTAGCCAGCAAATAAAAGCTGCCAGCAACATGCCGCAGCCACCGCCAATCACCCCAAGTAACAGGCCTTCCAGCAAAAAGATAGAGCGAATGCGTTCTTCAGAGGCACCCATGGCCTGTAAGATGGCGATGTCTTTTTTCTTCTCCAATACCAGCATGGTTTGGGATCCAATAATATTGAAGGCTGCCACCACCAAGATCAAGGTAAGTACGATAAAGATGAACCACTTCTCCGTTTTCATCACGCGGTATAGTCCGACATTCTGCTGATAACGGGTCTCCACCCGAAAATCTTTTCCCAACAGTTGCTGCAGCGATTGCTGAACTGCAGCCCCATCGCCACTGATGCGCATTTCCAGCGCATTATATTCATCCGGCTGCATCGAAAGCATGTATTGTAAAAAAGGCAGGTTCGTAAACACATATTTGTTGTCAAACTCCTGCTGCACGGCAAAAGTGCCAACCGGAACGACGGAAAAAGAATGCAGCCCTTCTTCAGAGCTAAGTCGGTCAGCCTGCTTATTGGGTAAGTAGACCACAGCAGGGTAGCGAAATTTCTCGACCTCCAGTCCAGCCGCATTTTCAATACCCGTACCTACCACGATAGCCGGGTGATCGACATCACCCAGTGAAAAAGAACCACGCATGAGGTGTTGCGGGGTATGAATATTGGTGACGGCAGTATATTGACTGTCGACTCCTTTCATTGTAATAACGGTTTGAAAAGCACCGTTCAATACGGCTTTTTCCTCCGCCACACAACTCAAAGCCAATACACCCGGTACCTTTTTAATCTGCTGCAAACGATCGGTCGGAATCCGCATGATTTTTCCCCGGGCAGGTACTACCCGCATATCGGCATAAAAATCATTGTACAATCCCTTCACCAGGTCTTCAAAACCATTGACCACACTCAATACGATGATCAGGGCAGTAGCTCCCACACCTATGGCCAGCAGACTGATACGTGACATCAAATTGATAACACTGGCTTTTTGTCCGGTTCTGAAATATCGCCAGGCAAATAACAGGTTCACGTGAACAAAATTGAATGAAAAAAGAGGGGTTGGTATGGATCAGGACTTATCTTCCTTTGTATTATCCTGAGTAGTCATTTTTTTGAATATTTCTTCCATCTTAAATACATAATCGAGGGTATCGTCTCTGTAAAAGTGCAATACCGGCATGCGACGGAGTTGGTGTTTCACGCGCTGCGACAATTCCTTTTTGATTTCCCAGGCCCTGGATTCAATGGTCTTCATGGCCTGCTCCGGATCTGCTACCTGGAATAAGCTGATATAAATGCGTGCCTCCAGCAGGTCGGGAGTGACTTTCACCGATGAGATAGACACCATGCCACCCTGCATCATGCCAAGTGATAATCGCTGGAAAATATCGTTCAGCGCCTCCTGCAATACCCCGGCCACCTGTCTTTGTCTTTTACCTTCCGTCATATTCACCTGATTGATTCCATACAAAAGTACTTACTTTCGGGGGTAAAAGCTGCCCGAATCATCCCATGAAACGGTTTTCCCGCATATTGTTTTATCTGAGGTCACAGCGCCGGAACATTGTTCTGTATGTTATTTGTACCCTGCTGTCGGTTATTTTCTCCCTGTTTTCCCTTGCCATGCTGGCTCCCTTTTTGCAAATGCTTTTCGACGCGCAGTTACCAAAACCTGTGAAGCCGGAATTTGCCTTTACTTTAACAGGTATCAGTGGAATAAAGGATTGGCTCGATTATGCAATGGGGTTATTAATTGTCAAAAAAGGAAAAATTTATTCTCTGGGTGTTATTTGTTTGATGATAATAACGGCTGTATTTTTTAAAAACTTGTTTACCTATCTTTCTTTCAGGGTGCTTGCCCCTATGAGAAATTTTGTAATGACAAAACTCAGGGCAGACCTTTATGCCAAGTTGCTTGAATTACCCATTGGATATTTTTCCGAGAAGAGAAAGGGAGACATCATCAGCAGAATGAGCAATGATGCCAATGAAATTGAATGGAGTGTGATGAGTACTTTGGAAGGTCTAATCAGAGAGCCCCTTACGATTATCATCATGTTGACTGTATTGGTGTTTATAAGTCCGACATTGTCACTTTTCTTGTTGGTGCTATTACCTGTGACAGGTTTCATCATTGGTCGCATCAGTAGGTCATTAAAAAAGCAATCGACCATTTCGCAGGAGACGCAGGGACGACTACTGTCAATTCTCGATGAGACGCTTGGTGGATTGCGTGTCATCAAGGCTTTTAACGCAGAGTCAATCATGCGTGCAAAATTTTTTGAAACGAACAACAAGCTTAACCATGTGAGGAATCACATGAATTTCAGAAAAGATCTTGCTTCTCCGCTTTCAGAGTTTTTAGGCGTAGCTGTACTCTCCTGCATTCTTTGGTTTGGGGGACAATTGGTTTTGGGAAAGCAGACAGGGTTATCACCAGCTAGTTTTACTACTTACATTGTTATTTTTACCCAAATCATCAATCCTGCAAAGGCATTATCTACTGCCTTTTATAACGCTCAGAGGGGCAGTGCCGCCATTCAGAGAATTGAAGAAATTCTTCAAACCAAAGCAGTAGTTACCGATGCCCCCGATGCCATCACCCTCACGGGTTTTGAAAAAAGCATCACATTCAATGATGTTTATTTTGGCTATGATGATCAGGCCGTGCTCAGGCACATCAACCTGCATATTGAAAAGGGGAAAACCATTGCCCTCGTTGGCTCGTCAGGCTCGGGAAAAAGTTCTTTGGCAGATCTTGTATGCCGGTTTCATGATGTTACTGCCGGTGAGATATTGATTGATGGCGTCAACATAAAAAGATACACCCAGGAATCGGTGCGTCGCATGATGGGTATTGTTACACAGGAGCCAATTTTATTCAATGATACCATTGCAGCCAATATCACATTGGGAACGAATGTTACAGATGAAAAAGAGATTGAAAAAGCAGCCCGTATTGCCAATGCCTGGCATTTCATTGAGCAAAAGGAACATGGCTTAGAAGACAATATTGGTGACAGAGGAAATAAATTAAGTGGGGGAGAGAAACAAAGGCTCACGATTGCGCGCGCCGTTCTTAAAAATCCACCTATCCTGATACTCGATGAAGCCACTTCTTCCCTCGATACAGAAAGTGAGCGAAGCGTGCAAGATGCCATCAATCATATGATGGTGAACAGAACCTCATTGGTGATTGCACACCGCCTCAGCACCATTCGCCATGCTGATGAAATCATTGTGCTGCACCAGGGCGAAATAGCAGAGCGGGGAACACACGATCAACTGATGCAACTGAATGGCCACTACAAAAAATTGGTAGACCTACAGGCCTTTTCCTGAAGAACAACAGAAGAAAAATAGCAGCTTGTCGCAGCTACTATTCAGACGCGGGCTTCACCAAACCAAGCTTGGCTTCTAAAGAAAGTGTAGCGTGTGGTACTGCACGTAAGCGGGCTTTATCGATGAGCTTACCAGTAACGCGACAAATACCATAGGTTTTATTTTCAATCCGCATGGCTGCCTTCTCAAGATGATCGATATAAGTGATCTGGCGGCTGGCCATTTGTCCGAGTTGTTCTCTTTCCATGCTGACACTGCCATCTTCCATCGTCATGTAACGGGCATCGTCGTTGTCGCCGCCCATTTCATCTTTGCGGGTTATCAGTCCTTGCAGGTAATTCAGTTCCTTACGGGCTGCCTCAAGTTTACGGGCAATCAACTCACGGAATTCATTCAGATCTGAATCACTGTATCTAACCAGTGGCTCAGCACCGGTGTAAGTAATCTCAGCTCTTTTTTCAAGCTGGGTATAACCGGGCTTATAAGGAACGCTTGCCTTGGTGGTTAATTTTGGCACTTTCACCTCTTTCATCGGCTCCGGCTGTTTTTTTACGGGCCTTACAGGAGGAGGTGGTGGTAATCTCACTTCAATCCTACGTGGCATAACCATAGCCGGCTTTGCTGGAGCAACCGGTGCAGCTGGCTTTTTGGCCGGTGCTGCGGGGGCAACCACTTTTTTAACAGGTGCCGCCTTAGGGGCAGGAGCTGCTTTTTTAGGCGGTTCCACTTTTTTTACCGGAGTAGCTTTCTTTACCGGAACAGGCTTTTTTGCCGGAGCAGGAGCAGGCTTCTTAGCCGGTGCTGCCTTTTTCGCTGGAGCAGGCTTTTTGGCCGGTGCGGCTTTTTTCGCTGGAACA
>JBEIUM010000025.1:0-19843 GCA_040374385.1 Sediminibacterium sp.
CCCCCGCTACTGAGGCACTCGCGCTCAATCTCATACCGGTTCTTTTCACGTAATCCCTTGAACCTTTAGCATTGGAGCTCTCCCCTCAGTTCGATCCTGCCGGGAAAATCTATCTTACGGATTTAATCTGCCTTAACAGAAAAGCTATACAATCGAACAGAGACCACTCTAATATCGGCAACGCCTCACCTTATTTTCCGGCTGATTTTCTTCCCATTTGCCGGCTTTTTTGTATCTTTTCTGCATGAAAAATTGTCTGCTGGCCACTTTTCTACTGAGTTGGATGCTTTCATGTGATAAGCCCATGCGACCCGTGCAAAAGACACTTTTCGCTAAAAACTTTCTGGTAGAGCACCCAAATTGGCGATTGGTGAATGATACCATTCGCAAATCACTCATAGTAGGATACCGTGGACTAGAAGTACCCATGGATATTATTTGGCAACGTGCCGAAGATGAAAATGGCTGTTTGAAAATTGCTAATATCCAATTCATTCAAACCAGCGGTGATACGACCATCATCATGCGTAACTTTCAATTCCGACACAACCCCTGCATTTATAAAAAAGGATACCAGCAAATAAAAAAGTTCGAATCGATGGACATCGACTTTGAATACTATGCTAAAACACCATTCGGGGCGTATCAGTTAAAAACCAATATGGGTATGGTATACGGCGATGGAAACGCCATTTTCAACCGTGTTTACTTCCTAGACCAACGAGCAGGCGAGTAATCAGCTTTTTTCTCCGATCAGAAAATTACTGTCCTTGGTCTCAAGAACAGAATGCCCCATTAAGTACTCATCTACCCGGCGAGCACAGTCCCTGCCTTCACTCATGGCCCATACGACCAAAGATTGCCCCCTTCGCATATCACCGGCAGCAAAAATCTTCGGAATATTCGTTTGATACTTCCCTTCTTTTGCTTTTACATTGCCCCTCTCATCAAGATCGATGTCCAATTGTTTTAATAAACCATCTCGTTGTGGGTATAAAAATCCCATGGCCAGCAATGCCAGTTCACATGGTATTTCGCGCTCCGATCCGGCAACCTCTTGAAACCCTTCCCAACTGCCATCAGCTCTTTTCGTCCAGCTAACATCTACTACGCGCAAGGCCCGCAGCTTCCCATTGCTATCTCCTAAAAAGGCTTGGGTAGCAACCGCCCAAAGTCGATTGACGCCCTCCTCATGTGAAGAAGTCGTCTTTAATAACATCGGATAAGTAGGCCAGGGCATATTGTCTGTGCGCAATTGTGGTGGCTGAGGTAACAATTCGAACTGCGTTACCGATACAGCACCCTGGCGGTTGGAAGTGCCCACACAATCACTGCCGGTATCACCCCCGCCTATCACGACTACCCGCTTATTTTTTGCATCGATATCCGCTACAGTAACCGATTCTCCTCCGATCCGCTGGTTTTGTTGCTTGAGGAAGTCCATCGCAAAATGTACCCCCTCCAGTGTCCGGCCCGGAATAGCAAGATCACGCGCAATCGTAGATCCTCCCGCTAATACCAATGCATGGTACTCTCTTAAAAGATCATTGATGCTGGTATCTTTGCCCACTTCAACCCCACACCGAAATACGACACCTTCCTGCTCCATCACTCGAATGCGCCGCTCCACGACCCATTTTTCCAATTTAAAATCAGGAATGCCATACCGCAGTAACCCACCGGGATATGGGTCGCGTTCAAAAACAGTCACCTGATGACCGGCATAGTTCAGTTGAGCCGCAGCTGCTAATCCCGCCGGTCCGGAGCCAATGATGGCAATCTTCTTACCGGTTCTGATGGCAGGTTGACGGGGTATGACAAGTCCTTTTTCAAAAGCAATCTCAATGATGTGCTTTTCAATTTCCTCAATACTCACAGGCGGCTGATTGATGCCCAGTACGCAGGCCGATTCGCAGGGTGCCGGACAAATACGGCCGGTGAATTCAGGAAAATTATTGGTGGAGGAAAGAATTTCATAGGCCTCCTGCCAATTCTTTCTATATACCGCATCATTGAATTCGGGAATGATGTTACCCAACGGACAGCCAGCATGACAGAAAGGAACGCCACAATTCATGCAGCGTGCTGATTGTTGGTTTAAACCATTCTCGGTATAACTAGATACAAACTCTTTGAAATGTTGTATTCGCTCTGCAGGTGCTGTTTTTTCCGGCGCCTCCCTGGTGAACTCTATGAATCCCGTAGGTTTTCCCATATACTGACTGAAATTAGTTGGTTGGATTTTTTATTGCCTGATTAACATCCTTGATAAGTTCTGCCGATATAACTTTTTTGTAATCGCGGGGAAAGACTTTGATAAAGTTTTTGAGTTGTTGTGTGAGGTCTGATAAAATAAATCCTGCGATACTACTTTCTGTATAGCGATAATGTTGGCGGAGCAACTCCTGTAACAGATCAGCATCAGCACTGTTGAGCGGATCCAGATCAACCATCTCCTGATTGCAGTTGCCCTTGAACTGATCGGCTGCATCGTAAACATAGGCAATACCGCCACTCATACCTGCCGCAAAGTTTCTGCCGGTTGTACCTAAGATCACAGCGATACCGCCGGTCATGTATTCGCAGCCGTGGTCACCCACACCTTCGACTACCACCCTGGCACCTGAATTCCGTACAGCAAAACGTTCTCCCGCTTTACCGCGAATAAATGCCTCACCGGAAGTAGCTCCGTAAAAGGCAACATTGCCAATGATGATATTTTCTTCCGGAACAAAACTCGCCTGGCGAGAAGGATAAACAATGAGGCGCGCTCCGCTGAGGCCTTTACCAAAATAGTCATTGGCATCACCTTCTAATTCCAAAGTGACCCCACGTGTATTGAATGCCCCAAAGCTCTGTCCTGCAGTGCCTTTGAAACTAAAATGTATGGTTGCTTCGGGTAATCCGCTTGCCCCATATTTTTTGCTGATCTCATTTGACAACAACGTGCCGGTAGTTCGGTCGGTATTTTTGATGGGAAAAACAGCCTGTACTTTTTTTCCTGCCGTTAATGCAGGTTGAGCTGCTTCCAGCAATTGCCAGTCGAGTACATGTGTTAATCCATGGTCCTGCTCTTCCTGGTGGTATAATCCGGTCGTAGCATCGGCCGGTTCTTTGTATAAGATGGCAGATAGATCCAGTCGACTATATTTCCAGTGTTGAATCGATTCGCGCATCTCCAAGCCATCCACCTGTCCGACCATTTCTTCAATGGTACGATAGCCCAATTCAGCCATCAGTTCTCTTAGTTCCTGCGTGAGCATACGGAAAAAATTCACCACATGATCTGCATTACCTGTAAAGCGTTTGCGTAGTTCGGGGTCTTGGGTAGCTACGCCCACCGGACAAGTATTGAGATGACATTTACGCATGAGGATGCAGCCTTCTACTACAAGTGCGGCAGTGGCTACACCCCATTCTTCCGCACCCAATAATGTGGCGATAACAATATCCCGCGCCGTTTTCATTTGTCCGTCTGCCTGCACTACGACGCGACTGCGCAATTTATTTTTTACCAGCGTCTGGTGTGTTTCAGCCAATCCGAGTTCCCAGGGTAGTCCGGCATGCCGAATGGAACTTACGGGTGATGCACCGGTGCCACCATCGTGCCCGGAGATCAATATGACATCCGCTTTTGCTTTGGCAACACCGGCTGCGATGGTGCCAACACCGGCTTTGGAAACTAGTTTTACATTAATGCGGGCAGTCCGGTTGGCATTTTTCAGATCGAAAATTAATTGCGCCAGGTCTTCTATTGAATAAATATCATGGTGTGGCGGTGGTGAGATCAATCCTACGCCGGGTGTGGCATGTCTTGTCTTTCCAATCCATTCATCTACTTTATGTCCGGGTAGCTGACCACCTTCTCCCGGTTTGGCACCTTGTGCCATTTTAATTTGTAGTTCATCTGCTTCCGTGAGATAATAGCTGGTAACACCAAACCGGGCAGATGCTACCTGTTTGATGGCAGAACGCATGGAATCGCCGTTTTCCATGGGCAGGTATCTTACTTCATCTTCACCGCCTTCACCGGTATTGCTTTTTCCACCCAGGCGATTCATGGCGATGGCAAGGGTGGTATGTGCTTCCCAGGAAATGGAGCCGAATGACATGGCACCTGTGGCAAAACGTTTATAAATATTTTCTGCCGGCTCTACCTCATCGATGGCAATGGATGGTCTGGTTCTTTTCAGTTGAAATAAACTACGCAAAGTGCAGGCTTTTTCACTTTGTTCATTGATCAGCCGCGCATATTTTTTGAATGTTTCATAGTCGTTGTTGCGGGTACTGTATTGCAACAGGTGTATGGTCTGCGGATTGAAAAGATGAAATTCGCCTTTGCGCTTCCATTGATAAATACCACCTACCGGCAGTCGGTTGACGGGAATTTCTTTTCGGCTGAAAGCGAAGAAATGTTTGGCCAGTGTTTCGCGTGCTATTTCATCAAGTCCCATACCACCAATACGGGAGGTGGCGCCGGTAAAGTAATGATCTACTACTTTGGTATCGAGTCCGATGATCTCAAATATTTGTGCACCCTGGTAAGATTGCAGGGTAGAGATACCCATCTTAGAGAAGACTTTGAGCAGTCCTTCATTGACTGCCTTCACATAGTTTTTCTTCAATTGATCGGGCTCCAGTGCTGTGTTGATGTTACCACTGAGTTTCATGTCGCGTATGCTGGAAAGGGCGAGGTAAGGATTGATGGCGGTGGCACCGAAGGCGAGCAGGCAGGCGAAATGATGCACTTCCCAAATATCGCCGGCTTCCACAATGATGCCCACTTTGCCGCGATAGCCTTTGCGAATCAGATGATGGTGAACGGCACTGGTGGCCAACAAGGAAGGTATGGGGGCATGTTCCGAATCGATGGCGCGATCGGTGAGAATGATCACTTCAAATCCGTCTTCCACGGCATCAACGGCATAGCGGCAAAGTCTGTCCAGCCCCTTCTTCAGTGAGCCGGTTGCACCATCTGCCCTGAAATAGGTTTGCAATGTTTTTGCCTGGAAAATGCCCGTGTCGATGCTGCGAATTTTTTCGAGTTCATGGTTATTAAGCACCGGGTGTTGTAAAGCCACGCAGTGGCAGGAGAGGGGGTCTTCCACCAGGAGATTGCCATTGCTGCCAGCGAAAACCGCCAGTGACATGACCATACGCTCGCGAATGGGATCAATCGGCGGATTGGTGACCTGTGCGAAGAGTTGTTTGAAATAATTGCTGAGGTGTTGGGGCTGGTCACTTAAAATGGCCAGTGGGATATCCGTTCCCATAGAACCGATGGGTTCTTTACCATCGAGTGCCATGGGCGCAATGATGGTGTCGAGGTCTTCGGTACTATAGCCAAAGGCCTTCTGGTATTTGAGTATCTGGTCATTTTCCAGGTGGGTGAACATGACACGCGGCTCGGGCAATTCTTCCAGTTTGATCTTGTATTTGTTAAGCCACTCTGCATAAGGTTTCTTACTGCAGATACGTTGTTTCACTTCTTCGTCGCTGATGATGCGACCCTGTTCCATATCTACCACAAACATTTTACCGGGCTGCAACCTTCCTTTTTCTTTTACCAGTTCCGGGGCTATGGGTAGCACACCGGTTTCCGATGCCATGATCACACGTTCATCGTGGGTAACGATGTAGCGGGAAGGGCGAAGACCATTTCTGTCGAGGGTGGCACCAATCATTTTACCATCGGTAAATGAGATCGATGCAGGTCCGTCCCAAGGCTCCATCAGGCAGGCGTGGTATTCATAGAATGCTTTTTTTACCGGATCCATCTGGTCGTTGCCATCCCATGCTTCCGGTATCAGCATCATCATCACCTGCTCGAGCGGTCTGCCGGTTAAAGTGAGCAATTCGATCATGTTGTCGAGGCAAGCTGAGTCCGATTGATGGGGGTTGATGATGGGGAGTAACATGTCCATCTCTTCCTTACTGAAGTAGGGGGTGGTAAATCCCTGCTCACCCGTGCGTAGCCAGTTGAGGTTGCCTTGGAGTGTATTGATTTCGCCATTGTGGGCGATGAAGCGAAAGGGTTGTGCCAGTTTCCAGGAGGGAAATGTATTGGTAGCAAAGCGGGAATGTACGAGACCGAAGGCCGACACCATGCGTTTGTCACTGAGGTCCGGGAAATAATTCCTGACCTGCATACTGGTGAGTTGTCCTTTGTAAACGATGGTCTTACAAGAGAGAGAAGCAATATAAAATCCTATCTCATCTTGTTTGACCGTATCCTGTATCAGGTGGGTAACATGGTTACGCAGTACAAATAGTTTTCGTTCCAGTTCATCGGGGTGTTGCAGTTGGTCCGGGCAACCAATAAAAACCTGTTCCATGCAGGGAACCACGGAGAGGGCGGAAGCACCAATACCTTCTTTGTTGACGGGTACTTTGCGATAATTGAGAATGGGCAGTCCCAGTTTTTCTGCCGTTCGGTTGAAGAGGTCACGACAAGCTTCGCGTAGGCGGATGTCTTGGGGGAAGAAGATACAACCCACACCATAGCGGCCATAGGCGGGTAGATGGATGCCGGCTTTCAGACATTCATCAAAGAAAAACTCATGGGGTACTTGTATCATGATGCCGGCTCCATCGCCGGTATTGTTCTCGCAACCACAGGCACCTCGGTGTTCCATGTTTTCCAGCACGGTGAGTGCATCACTAATGTGTTGGTGCGACTTATGCCCGCGTATGCTGGCGACAAAACCAATACCACAGGCATCATGCTCAAAGCGGGGATGATACAGGCCTTCGCCTGTTGTAGAAAATGACATACCGGTCAGTTAAAAGGCTGAAAAATGCTTTGGCAGCGATCGTAAGTGGAAGATACTAAACAAAATGCCAATAATTGTGAATAATTATCAACATAGTTTTTGTTTTATTGAAAAATATTCAAATAAATCAAATAAAATAGATCATGTATTCAAAAAATATAGCTAAATCACCACATCTACCCAATGGCTGGTGCAGCCGGCTGGGGTGGTTGTCGGACAGGTAGCATCGGGCGGGAAGATGCCATAAAGTGTACTGCCACTGCCGGTCATGGCAGCATAGACTGCGCCGGCATCATAAATAGCTTGTTTCACAGCAGCCAATGAGGGATGTAGATTAAATACTGCCTCCTCAAATTGATTGTGGATATTTTTTTGCCAAGTGGAAATGGGTGCTTGTATCAATTCAGCCAATGAAACGGTTAAAGGCTTGGGTTGAATCTGCGCAAACGCGGCGGCAGTAGATACATGCACACCGGGATGCAGCAACCAGATTTTATAACCCCGCAACGGAACCTCAATGGGTTCCAGTAATTCTCCCCTGCCACCTGCCAGCGATGGAACAGGATGAAGGAAGAAAGGGCAATCGCTGCCCAGTTGGAGTGCCAGGGATGCAAGCGTAGCTGCTGACAGGTTGAGGCGGCAGCATTGTTGCAGCAACAACAACATGTAACTGCCGTCGGCACTACCCCCGCCCATACCTGCACCCATGGGTATATTCTTATGTAAGTGCATCTGCACCCGGGGCAATGATGGATCCTGTTCTTTTAGCAGGTGCCAGGCACGCACGCACAAATTGTCTTCTATAGCGCCCGCAATGGGCAGTCCGCTGGAACTGAATAAAACGTCTTCCATCTGCGTGGGTGGCGCAATAATACATTCGATGGCATCCCGCAACAGAACGGGTAAGAAAATGGTAGATAGATTGTGGTAGCCGTCGGATCTTTTCTCCGTAATATATAGGCCCAGATTAATCTTAGCGAGCGGGAAGGCGACCATCAGCAATGGATTGAGTGACCGGTTGTAGCAAGCCGGTTATTTTCTCTTATTGATTTCATCGCGTATGGCGATGGCACGAATATAATCTTCCTGATCCAGCACCTCCTGCAACAGTTGCTCCAGTTCTTCCAGGGTCATGCGAGATAAATTACCTTCTGTCAGCGGGGCGGCTTTCTCCGGGTCCTCCGGTTCGGGCATTGAACTGGGCTCACTCATCTTCTTATCTTCTTTTTCCAGTTTTTTCAGCACATCTTCATAGATATAGATCGGACAACCAAATCGAACTGCCAGGGCCAGCGCATCACTGGTGCGGCTATCGATCTCGAGAATATCATTTTCCGTATGGCAGATCAATTTGGAGAAGAAGATACCTTCCTGCACATCGCTGATGATAATCTCCTGCAGGTCTACATTCACTGCCTTCATAAAGTTTTTCATCAGATCATGTGTCAGGGGGCGGCTGATCTGCATGTTTTCCAACACCACGGCAATCGATTGTGCTTCCATGGGACCGATAACAATGGGCAGGCGCTGCGTACCATTTACTTCTGCCAATACGATCGCGTACGAGGTGGATTGCGTTACGCTGTGCGAAAGGGCAACAATTTCAAGTTCTATCTTTCTCATCTGTCAGACAAAAATACTTGAAATTGGCGGATTCTAAAAGTACAACTGGAAGGAATCCTTTGCCCCCGCGTCAGCATTAAGCCGTATTTTTGCCATATGCATTATGTATCTGCGGAAGGCCTGACCAAAAGTTATGGCGCAGAACCCCTTTTCCGGGACATCTCTTTTCACATCAGCGAAGGTGATAAAATCGGACTCATTGCACGAAATGGCGTGGGTAAGTCAACCCTATTGAAGATCCTGAGCGGACAAGAACAACCGGATGCGGGTAAATTGTTCATCCACAAGGAACTTACCGTTGCCCTTTTTGAGCAAGACCCGGTTTTTGATGAAAATGCCACGGTACTTGATCAACTATTTCATGCAGACCACCCGGTGGTGCGACTGATACGGGATTATGAAACAGCGGTTGAAACAGGTGATGAAGTAGCCTTACCCGCCTTACTCGACCAAATGGATACCCTGCAGGCCTGGGATTTTGAGGTGAAGGTGAAGCAAATTGTTACCCGCCTGGAGATAAATCTCCTGCAGCGAAAAGTGAAAGAATTGAGTGGGGGACAAAGAAAGCGATTGGCATTGGCCCGTACATTGATCGATATTGGATTTGAGCACCGTCACACCCTGCTGATGATGGATGAACCTACCAACCACCTCGATGTAGAAATGATCGAGTGGCTCGAGCATTATTTAAGTCAGGAAAGGGTCACCCTCTTGTTGGTAACGCACGACCGCTATTTTCTCGATGCGGTAACGGAGGAGATCTGGGAACTGGAGAGGGAAAACTTATACGTATATAAAGGGGACTATGCCCATTATATGGAAACCAAAGCCGCAAGACTGGAGAGTGAGCAGGCCGGCTGGGAGAAAGCACGGAACCTTTATCGGAAGGAACTGGAATGGATGCGCAAACAGCCGCGAGCCCGAACCACTAAGAGCAAAAGTCGGCAGGATAAATTCTATGAGCTGGAAGTTCAGGCAGCAAAAAAGCCTGCGGAAGCTGCTCTGCAGCTACAAGTAAAAATGAGTCGCCTGGGAGGTAAAGTGGTGGAGATGAAAAAAGTGTACAAGCGCTATGGCGACCACGCAATATTAGCTGGGTTTGATTATACATTTAGTCCGGGAGAAAGAGTGGGCATCATCGGAAGAAATGGTGTTGGTAAATCTACTTTTCTACAAGTGCTGCAGCAACTTGTGCCGGCAGACAGTGGCAAAGTGAATATTGGTGAGACTGTTGTGTTCGGACATTTTTCACAACAGGGACTCATCATTCGTGAAAATATGCGGGTAATCGAATATGTGCGGTCCATCGCTGAAAATTTCCCGCTGGCATCCGGCGGCAGTCTCAGTGCTGCCCAGTTCCTGGAGTTGTTTTTATTCCCCCCCGCCAAGCAGTACACCATGTTAGAGTCGCTGAGTGGTGGTGAGAAAAAAAGATTACAGCTGTTGACCGTATTGTTTGCCAATCCTAATTTCTTAATACTGGATGAACCGACCAATGATCTCGATCTACCAACGCTCGCCGTGCTGGAAAATTTCTTGTATGAATTTGCCGGCTGTGTATTGATTGTCTCGCATGACCGATATTTTATGGATCGGCTGGTAGATCATTTGTTGGTGTTGGAAGGTGGGGGGGTGATTCGGGATTTCCCCGGTAACTATACCCAATATAGGTTCTGGTTGAAAGAGCAGGAAAAGAAAGAGCCTGAGAAAAAAGAAGTAAGCGCACCGACAGCAACTTCTGCTAAGCCCGCCGATGTGCCCGCAACTGCCAGGCGCAAAATGAGCTATAAGGAAAAAAGGGAATGGGAACAGCTCGAGCAAGACCTTGCCACACTTACAAAGGATAAAGAAGAACTCATTTTGAAAATGAGTGGGGGCAACCTGCCATTCAGTGAACTGGAATCGATGGGTAATCAAATGGCCACGATACAAGCATCCATTGACCAAGCAGAAATGCGCTGGCTCGAGTTAAGCGAATTGTTGCCTGCGGGTTGATTGGCTATACAAAACTGAGCAGCTCAACTTCAAAAATAAGCGTGCTGTTCGGACCAATATGTGACCCCACCTGTCTGTCTCCATAGCCAAGTTGCGGCGGAATGTATAATCGCCATCTACTACCAACCGACATCAGCTGCAGTGCCTCGGTCCATCCTTTGATGACAGCCGATACCGGAAATGTCGCCGGCTGACCCCGCTGCTCTGAACTATCGAAAACAGTTCCATCAATCAGCGTACCATGATAGTGGCAGGTTACTCGGTTGGGTAATCCCGGTTTTTCGCCGGTACCGGTTCTTATTATTTCGTATTGTAGTCCGCTCGGTAAGGTTACGACACCTTCTTTTTGTGCATTCGTGGCAAGGAAGGCTTGTCCCGCCTGTAAATTAGCCGCTGCAGCTGCAGCTTTTTTCTGTGAGAGAAAATCAGCTATACCCATGTGTTCAGATTTTTTAGTTTAATTAGGTCAGGATGCAGCAGTATTGTCTTCCGTTCCCGCTGAACATCTTTTTTCTACCTGCAAATATAACCATAATAGCTGCATCCGTTCGCGATAACTAATGATGCGCGCTGCACAAGCCCGGTGGATGAGTTGTAGCCATTTTTCCATCAGTTGAGGAGGAATGTGGGCTGGAAACTCACCTGTTTCAGTTTTCGTCGGATCGATGTTCATAGGTATTGATTTAATGTGCTTACGTTAAATACTATTTCCGGTAAGTATAAATGCGGTTGCCGGTTTTTTCCGGAACAACTTATTTAGCTATCGGAACAGCGATACAATATTAGGCCGGAGTCTATGTACTCCTGTTCCGGAAATCACCTTTTTTCTAATGAAATAATACTTATGCGATTGATCGACAGACTAGAGAAGTTTTTACGTGCTAATCGGGTTACTGCCTATGCATTTGAGCATACCTGTGGCTTATCCAATGGCTATCTGGCGAAACAATTACGGGGCAGAGGATCCGTGGGCTCCGACATCATCGAAAAGATTAAGTATAACTACCCTGAGCTAAGCATCGTTTGGTTGTTCACGGGTAAGGGACAAATGCAGTTGGCACCCCAAGCAACAGGCTTGGAAAACATCAGCATAGAATTGCGGGAAGAGCAGGCACTCTTTTACACTGCGAAAGATGATGTGATCGCCGTATTGAAAAAACAAATCGAGCAATACCAGTCCGCCTTAGCAGAAAAAGATAAAATCATACGCTTGCTGGAAAACAGACAACCCTTGCGCAGATAACAACATCTATTAACTACACAATCAACTATGCATATGCTTCTGTTGGCTCGCAGGTGCAAACCAGGTTCCGATCGCCATGGGTATTATTGACCCGAGCAACAGAAGGCCAGAATTTATTCCTGCTGACATAGCTCAGCGGGAATGCTGCTTCCTGTCTACTATAAGGATGAGCCCAGCTATCAGCACATACCGATGCCATCGTATGGGGTGCATTCTTCAATGGGTTATCTGCAGGATCTGCCACACCTGATTCAATCGATTTGATCTCAGCGTGTATGGCAATCATCGCATCACAGAAACGATCCAGTTCTGCCTTGTCTTCACTCTCTGTTGGCTCAATCATAATGGTTCCAGCCACCGGGAAACTCATCGTTGGGGCATGGAAGCCATAATCGATTAAACGCTTGGCAACATCTTCCGCTTCAATACCAGCCGAAGCTTTGAATGGGCGTAAATCAACAATGAACTCGTGTGCACAAGTGCCATGTTTTCCGGTATATAAAATCGAATAGTAGGGAGCTAACCGCGCTTTCATATAGTTGGCGTTGAGAATCGCATATTCCGTTGACCTGCGAATACCATCTGCCCCCAACATGCGGATATAGCCGTAACTGATCAGTAAGATGCTCGCAGAACCATAGGGAGCAGCACTTACCGCACCGGGCGTATTGTCAGCTTGCGATAACACGGTATGTCCGGGCAGGAATGGTGCCAGTTTATCATTGACACAAATAGGACCCATGCCGGGACCACCACCACCATGCGGACTAGCAAAGGTCTTATGCAGATTGAGGTGGCAAACATCTGCCCCAATCATACCCGGACTGGTAAGTCCCACCTGCGCATTCATGTTGGCACCATCCATATAAACCAATCCACCATGCTGGTGTATCAAATCACACACTTCCCGAATGGTTTCTTCAAACACACCATGTGTGGAAGGATAAGTGACCATCAGTCCACCCAGGTTTTCACTGTTTTGCTCAGCTTTTTGGGTGAGATCAAGCATATCGATGTTACCTGCCTCATCGCATTTTACGACCACTACTTTGAAGCCCGCCATCACGGCACTGGCCGGATTCGTGCCATGCGCACTGATGGGAATCAGCACCACATTGCGGTGAGGAGCACCCTGGTGACGATGATAATCGCGAATCGTAAGTAATCCGGCATATTCTCCCTGCGCACCGCTATTGGGTTGCAGGCTGCAAGCAGTAAAGCCGGTAATGGAGCAAAGGTATTGACGCAATTCTTCAATGATTTGTGCATAGCCCTGACACTGATCTGCAGGTGCAAAAGGATGCAGTCCGCCAAATTCCGGCCAGCTAACCGGCATCATCTCTGTTGCCGCATTCAGTTTCATGGTGCAACTACCTAAGCTGATCATACTGGTATTCAGCGACAGGTCTTTGTTCTCCAATTGCTTGATGTAACGCATCATCTGGCTTTCACTGCGGTGTGCATGGAATACCGGATGTATGAGGTAGCTCGATTTTCTTACTAATGCATCTGGCACATTCAGGGCAGCAGGGGCTTGAACCGGCTGTATGCCAGCATGGCCAACTGCTGCTGCAAAAAGATCTGTCAATAGCTGAACATCAGCATCGGTAGTCGTTTCATCGATGCTGATACCAATCAGTCCGTTATCGAAATAGCGCAGGTTGATATTTTTCTCTTCTGCCCGTGAACGAATATTTGATAATCCGCTTCCATCGATGCAGAGGGTATCAAAAAAAGATGTATTGAGTTGTTGTATCCCCAGCTGACGCAGTGTTTGATCCAATGACTGCGCCTGGCGGTGTAGGCGGGTAGCTATGTTTTTCAATCCTTCAGGACCATGAAACACGGCATACATGGCAGCCATATTGGCCAAGAGCGCTTGTGCAGTACAAATATTGGAAGTAGCTTTTTCGCGTTTGATGTGTTGCTCACGCGTTTGCAGGGCCATACGCAGGGCACGATTGCCGGCAGCGTCAATACTGATACCGATCAAGCGACCGGGCATACCCCGCTTGAAAATATCGCGGGTTGCAAAGAACGCTGCATGTGGTCCGCCATAGCCCATGGGTACGCCGAAACGTTGTGCAGAGCCGATGGCTACATCAGCACCCCATTCTCCGGGCGGAACCAATAAGGTGAGTGCCAGCAGATCGGTGGCAGCAATCACCAAACCACCCACCTGATGTACCTGCTCGGTAAAAGCTGCGAGTGATTGAATAGATCCGCGGTTGTTGGGATATTGTACCAGGGCACCAAAATAACTGTTGTCTAATTGTGCAGTAGCAACATCGCCAATAACTATTTCAATTCCGAGCGGTGCAGCCCTTGTGTACAATACATCACGGGTCTGGGGAAATACTTCAGCGTCGATGAATAAGCGCGGCTTTTCGGGCACATCACTTTTATTGAGGTGATGGAAAATCATCGACATCGCTTCTGCGGCGGCCGTCGCTTCATCCAACAGTGAAGCATTCGCAATGGGTAATCCCGTCATATCGGCTACCATCGTTTGGAAGTTGAGCAAACTCTCCAAACGTCCCTGAGAAATTTCCGCTTGATAGGGGGTGTACTGTGTATACCATCCCGGGTTTTCGAAAATATTGCGCAGGATCACACTGGGAGTGATTGTTCCGTAATAACCCTGACCAATGAAATTTTTACAAACCTTATTGCGGGCAGCAATTTGCTTCATCCATTGCAGGTACTCAAATTCTGTGAGCGGCGCCGGTATCTCAGGTTGCTTTTCCAACCGTATACGGGCAGGAATGGTTTGATGGATCAACGTTTCCAGATCGGGTACGCCGATTTGCTGCAACATTTCACTGGTTTCCTCACCACGGGGGCCGATGTGTCTGCTTTCAAATTCACCGGTTGGGGATACATTCTTTTGACTCATGGATGAAATATAAAAAGGTTGAAAAGAGGCTTTTTTTCGGATTTTTCTTCCGGCAGCGCAAAGTTACACCAACAGCGATATGATTTAGCTGTTTTGTTGTGCTTGGGGATAGTTTGTGCATGTGGAACATCCACGTTTTGGACACCGACCGGCACCTGTGCCGATTAATGCTTATTTTTCCACCCATATCTTACACAAAAGTTCATGGAACAGGAGCTAAATCTGGAGAACTGGAAGAAAAAAAGTGAGGACCACCGACGCGATTATAAGCGTTTGCTGGAGCGGGGCGACCGTAAGGCCATGTTGTCCCTGCTGCCCGAGCTGCATGAGGAAGCATTTAGTAAGATTTCCTGCCTCGATTGTGCCGGCTGCTGCAGCGGCTATTCGCCCCGGTTTAAAACCCCCGATATCAAGCGGATCAGTCGTCACCTTCGCATGAAGGAGGGGGCGTTTATTGAGCAATACCTGGAATTGGATACAGAGGGGGATTATGTGTTGCAGTCTTTACCCTGTCCTTTTCTGGGGGAAGGCAATGCTTGCACCATTTATGAGGAACGACCTTCTGATTGTCGCCGTTTTCCCTATACGGATGAAGATGTATTATTCAAGCGGCCCGCCATCACATTGAAAAACGCTGATTTTTGTCCTGCCGTCTTTTATGTTCTGGAGCGTATGCGCCTGACATTACAAAAGTCCTAATATTCCATTTTTCGTAGGCTGGGGGCTTTGAACCAGGTGACCACAACAACCAGCAATGTCATGGTTCCACCAAAAATAACCGAGGGTACTACCCCCATCAATTTAGAAGCAACCCCACTTTCAAATTGTCCCAATTCATTGCTGCTGTTGATGAACATCGAGTTCACACTCATCACTCTTCCCCGCATGTGGTCAGGCGTTTTGATTTGAACAATGGTGCCCCGGATGATCATACTAACACCGTCGAGTATGCCGCTCAAAACCAATACGGCGAAAGAGAGCCAGTAGTTTCTGGATAAGCCAAAAACGATAATACAGAGTCCAAAACCACCTACGGCATACATCAATTTTTTACCTTGTTGTCCGCGAAGCGGGAAGATCGTAAGCAGGATAACAACGATGATGGAACCGATATCCGCAGCAGCATTCAGCCAACCAAAGCCAACGGGACCGGTCTTTAAAATGTCGCGGGCAAAAACAGGTATCATGGCGACAGCACCGCCAAAAAGTACAGCGAACAGGTCGAGTGAAAGTGCGCCCAATACTTCTTTGGTTGAAAAAACAAAGCGGAGACCTTCTTTCACGCTATCCAGTGTTTTCTTTTCTCCTTTTTCATTGAGTGGTGGTTTGGGATGCAGGAAGCGCAGGTACATAAAACCGACTGCTACCAACATACAAATAACGACCAGGGCACCGGTATTGCCGAGACCGACAATTAAAAATCCAACGATGGCATGTCCCAACACAGAAGCTGCCAGCCAGATGCCCTGGTTCCAGGTAGTGGCATTGGCCAGGAGTTCACGCGGGATAATATATCCAATCAGGGTGCCGAAAGTAGGTCCGGTAAAAGCCCTGAATATTCCTGTTAGAAAAATCGCTGCATAGATGCAGAAGGCAATGAGGGCAGTCGAGAGGTTGCCTGGTCCAAATCCGGACAGCAGCATCAGCGCAATGGCACAGCATACATAGGCAAAGACACCCCTGAGCAAGAGTTTCCTTTTTTCACTGATGTCAATGACGTGTCCTGCATACAGCGAAAGTGATACTGCCGGAATCACTTCTGCGAGTCCGATTAATCCGATAGCAAAGGGATCATTGGTCAGTTCATAAACCCACCAGCCTACGAGCGTGCCCATCATGCGCAATCCCATGATAAACAAAAACCTGCCGGTCATCAAGTGCCTAAATTCAGTCACCCGCAGGGCCGCATAGGGATCATTTCCGCGGGTATTGATTGGCATAGTTTTTAATTATAGTGGCGGAGATTATCCCGGCAAACTGAAATAATGTTGTCCCTGTTCGAAGTCTTTCTCCAATGCATCCGTCACCACTTGCAGGTGAGCGGGGTTGCCGATGAAATCGGCATTGGCCGCATCAATGAAAATGGTGGTGATGTTGTGTTGTTTGATATAGCTGGTATAGGTTTCCTGTAAATTGAACAGATATTCATCGGGTATGTTCAACTCATAGGAGCGGTTGCGTTTGCGAATGTTTTGCTGTAGCCGCTGCACCGGTGCGTGCAAATAAATTACAATATCCGGGAACAAGAGTTGTTGGTGAATGATGTCGAATAGTTTTTGGTATAACCTGAACTCTTCTTCCGGTAAATTCACTTTCGCAAATAAGAGGCATTTGGTGAATAGGTAGTCGGATATGGTGACACTTTGAAACAGGTCTTTGCTGTGAACCATCTCCTTCAGCTGTTTATACCTTTCAGCCATGAAGAATAATTCAACTGGGAACGCATATTGCTGGGGCTGCTCATAGAACTTCGCGAGAAAGGGATTGTCGGCAAATTCTTCCAGCACCAGTCTCGCATTGTAATGTTTGGCCAGTAAATGACTCAGGGTAGTTTTTCCTGCTCCAATATTCCCTTCAACAGTAATAAAGTGATGTTTCATGCCGGGCTGTAAAATTAGTTTTCCTCAGCCAAGCCAACCGGGTTTTTTTTGCACATCACCTACATCAGCACAGAGCTGCAGGTGTTCCCTGATGGTTTTTCCGGTAATCGGATGCAACAAGAACGGGGCTATCTCTTCCAGCGGTGCAAGGGCAAATCGCCGCTCTGTCAGCAGGGGATGTGGTACAGTCAGGTTCGGTTCGTCAATGATCTGGTCATCCAACAATAAAATATCTATATCGATGGTTCGGGGTCCCATTTTTTCATTCCTTTCCCTGCCCATGTCAAGTTCTATTTGTAGCAGTGTTTGAATGAGTTGTTGTGGGGATAAATGCGGGGCTATGATCAATGCCTGGTTCAGGAAGGGCGGCTGTTCGATCGGCCCCCAGGCGGCAGAACGATAAAAGCTGCTCGAGAGCAATACTTGACCGCAGCGCCGGTAAATCATCTCCCGGGCATGCAGCAGCTGCTGAGCAGGGTTGCCCAAATTACCTCCCATCAGCAAATAGGCCCTTCTGATGTAATTGGGTGTCTGTTCCGCCATATATTTACGCAACTTTGTTTTTTGGTTACATTGATATCAGTCCATTGATACCGGGCCGCCGAAAATACTGATTTTCTTGCGGTAGTTGTTTGGGTTGTGGTACCTTTAGGCTGATGGCAGTGTCGCTATCATTTATGTAATTGAATTAATGTAAAGGATCATGAAAAACTTTTTTAAAATTTTCTTCGCCTCATTGCTTGCCTTGATCGTATTTACGATGCTGGCATTCTTCGTTTTTATCGGCATCATTGGCTTGATCGCTTCTGCCTCTTCTTCTGATGCCCCCAAAATAGAATCGAAATCTGTTTTGGTGCTCAATCTCTCTCAGTCCTACCCTGAGCAAAGCAAGGATGATCCCTTCAATGCCCTGATGAATAAGTCTGATAATGAAATACCCTCACTCTATGACCTGGTTCGTTTGATTAAGTATGCCAAAACCGATACGCTGGTGAAGGGTATTTACATACAGGGGTCCGACAACAGCAATGGCTTTGGTGCGAGTGAAGAAATTAGAAAAGCATTGGCAGATTTTAAAACCAGTAAAAAATTCATCTGGTCCTATGCTGAAACCATGTCTCAAAAAGCCTACTATGTAACCAGTGTGAGTGATTTTGTGGCAGTACATCCGCAAGGTGGACTGGAATTTTTCGGTATGTCTTCGAATTTATTTTTCCTGAAAGGCATGTTGGAGAAGCTCGATATTCAGCCACAGATTTTTTATGCCGGTAAGTTCAAGAGTGCTACTGAGCCGCTGCGGGAATATAAAATGACCGATGCCAATCGTCTCCAGACCAGCGTATGGCTGGAAGACCTTTACCGACACATGTTAACTTCCATCGGATCTTCCCGCCAACTGGATACAGCAGCCCTGCGTCAGCTGGCTGTTACAGGTGCTATTCAAACGGCGGCCGATGCGAAAAATAAACAACTGATCGATGAGCTGCTCTATGACGATCAATTCAAGGCCATGTTGAATAAGAAGCTGGGTAATACCACCAATGAAAAAACCAATTTTGTCACTTTCAACGACTATGCCCGCTCAGCCGATTTCAGACAAACAGGTAGCAGCCGCATAGCCTTGGTTTTTGCCGATGGTGACATTGATGGCAGCAATGAGTCGGAGGGTCAGATTGGAAGTGATGCCTATCGCACTTTATTGCGAAAAATTCGGTTAGATAATAGCATCAAAGCTGTAGTCATTCGGGTGAATTCTCCCTGTGGATCTGCACTTGCCAGCGATGTGATCTGGCGTGAACTGGAATTGATAAAAAAAGATAAACCCGTTATCGTGAGCATGGGTGATGTGGCTGCTTCCGGCGGTTATTATATCTCCTGCAATGCCGACTCCATCTTCGCCAATGAAAATACCATCACCGGTTCGATCGGTGTATTCAGTGTTGTTCCCAACATGGAGAAATTTTTTCAAAATAAGATCGGTGTGAGCTTCGATCGTGTAAAGACAGGTCCCTTCGCCGATTTGGGTGGTATAGACCGCGCACTGACCGAGCCGGAAAAGAGATTTTTCCAGTCCTCTGTTGATTCCATTTACCACACTTTCAAAATCAGGGTGGCCGATGGCAGAAAGAAAACCATAGAGAGTGTAGATACCATCGCTCAGGGGCGTGTCTGGACCGGTAAGCGAGCACTAACGGTAGGTTTGGTGGATAGAACCGGAACACTGCAAGATGCAGTGAATTGTGCCGCCCGCTTGGGGAAACTCAGTTCCTACACGGTCAGAGAATATCCTGAAAAGAAATCTTTCTTTGATAAGCTGACCGGTAGTTTTGAAAAGTCCATAAGGCAGAAAATGTTGAAACAAGAATTAGATGAAGTCGCCTGGCGCTGGCTGGATGAATGTAAAAAGATCAAGCAAATGGCTGGTGTACCACAAACCAAAATGCCTTTTTCTTTCGAGGTTCGATAATATAGCCGAACTTGCCGCTTATGGAATCCAGATACAGCCAGTTCAAAGCCATGCTTGCCATCACGCGGGGTAGTTTGCGTGCCATCTTCCGGAGTCCCTCAGCCGTCTTATTCAGCATTGCCTTCCCCCTGATTTTTATCCTTGTATTCGGATTCATTGGCGGCAGTGGTAAAATCTCTGTGAGTGTAGCTTTTACTGCAGCATCTGATACCAGCAATCCGATCTATGCCGCTATCCGACAAACGG
>JBEIUM010000147.1:0-6602 GCA_040374385.1 Sediminibacterium sp.
GGATTAAGGTTATTACCAATAGTAAGGATGAAGCTATTGAAAATAATTTCCAAGGAAAGTCAATATTAGAATACCAGGGCTTAATGACGAAGTGTTTTGAAGAATACTACAGAGTACTGAAGCCTGGGAAATGGATGACCGTGGAGTTTAGCAATACCAGTGCTGCAGTTTGGAATGGTATTCAAACTGCACTTCAGCGAGCTGGGTTTGTTATCGCCAATGTTTCAGGTTTAGATAAAAAGCAGGGTAGTTTCAAAGCCGTAAATACTCCAACAGCTGTAAAACAGGATTTGGTAATCAGCTGTTATAAACCTAATTCAGAGTTTGAAAACCAGTTTAAAACTCAACATGGCGAAGTGGCTGTTTGGGATTTTGTATCTCAACATTTACATCATTTACCTGCACATATAAGGAAAGATAATAGTACAACTGCCATCGTTGAACGTAGCTCAAAGATTCTATATGACCGCCTCATTACATTTTATTTAATGCGTGGTTTACCCGTTCCGATGGATGCCAAAGATTTCCAAGAAGGACTAAAGCAGCGCTTTGTAGAAAGGGATGGAATGTACTTTACAGCCGAACAAGCAGCGGAGTATGATGAGAAAAAAGCCAAGGCACCGCAGTTTGTGCAGTTGTCTCTTATTGTAACTAATGAGTCTGATGCCATTGAATGGCTTAAAGATCGGCTGCGCAAACAGGCACAGAAGTATCAGGACATCATGCCGGATTTTCGTATTGCTACCCAATCGCTTCGCAAGGGAGATACACTACCGGAGCTGCAGGACATACTCAATGAAAGCTTTATTCAAGAAGCTGATGGCAAGTGGCGTACACCAGACCCTAATGAAGCAAAAGACAGAGAAGCATTGCGTTCTAAGGTATTACTAAAAGAGTTTGCTGCTTATGTTACAGCAATCAATCAACCCAAAGCAAAAAAACTCAAAGAAGTTCGAGTAGAAGCCCTGCGTGCAGGTTTCAAAAACAGTTGGGAACAAAAAGATTTTAAAACCATCGTAACACTTGGAGATATGATTCCACAAAATATTTTGTTGGAAGATGAGCAGTTGTTGATGTATTACGATATTGCGAAAGATAGAGTTTAAAAAATATGAAAGCAGATGCCTTAAGCCTTGCGGCTACCTTAAACAGTTCGGAGGTGGATGTATATACCATCCCGCAGTATCAACGTCCTTATACCTGGAGTATAGAAAATTACGAGGTGCTGTGGGAAGACCTGACCGATGCGTATGTAGAGTATCTCAAAGCATTGGCAGAAAGCCGCACACCGGATTATTATTTCTTAGGACCGGTAGTATTCGTTAAAAACAGCGGCAAACGTAGCTTCGATATTATTGATGGACAACAGCGAACAACCACATTTCATATTCTGCTCTGGTATTTGCATAAGCGTTTATCAGATGAAACAGAGCAAGCCCGTATTCATAACATTCTTACATTCTTAGGAAAGGAATCAAAGCTAAAAGTGTCCGCAAAAGATGCTGCCACCTATCTGAAAATCAGGGAAAGCAAAGTCACAGATGCTATTGAAGGCAATTCCCGGATGGTAGAAAGTGCCAATTACTTCCGCATCAAAGTAAATGAATTAGAAAACCCCCATTCATTTTCAGCTTTCCTAAGAGAGTACACTCAGTTCATAGTGATTGTGGCAGACGATTATGGAAAAGCTTGGGATTTGTTTATTGGCTTGAACGGAAAAGGGGAACCACTAAACCCTACCGATCTGGTGAAAGCCTATGTGTGCGGCCGTTCGGATATTGGCGAACAGGCAGGTCAGATTTGGGAAGAAAAAATATTGCCATTAAAAGCTGACTCCACAGCTTACCTGTTGTTCCTTGCCCGCTACAAAGCGAAAAAGTTTGTTACCGAGAATGCCTTGTTTAAGGAAATTACCAAGCTCTATCCCACTACCATTTCTACTCTTGATATTGCTGATAGCAGCGAGATATTCCATTGGTTCTGGCATGTAGATATTGATAGCATACCCAGGCATTTCTCCGATGGTTTAACCATTACTTCCGATGCAAGAAAGGCGTTAAGAGTGTTGAGAGATTTAGGTCGTAGAGATTTCACATCCCTGCTCTTTCAATATGCAGCCGCCTTTGGTAAGAAAGCCATTTTTGAAGAGGCGTTTTTGCGAATGTTGGCAGCCTATCAAATTAGGATGGCCATTTCAAGAAAGCGTTCAAGGGAAAGAAAGTTTGTAGGCTGGTTTAGTGGTGTTGATTTTAGCAAACCGCAAGAAGGTGATCCTGAAAATGAAATAGAAGCGTTGAAGATTCGCAAGCAACGGGCCAATGCACTTATTGCAAGGACACTCAGGGCCGATGCTCCTGACGATGCCACTTTTGAAACGCTGGTAAAAATTGCCGGTTACCATGGTAACTACCCGGCCCGTATTATTCTGAGGCATCATGAAGAAGGTGAACGTGGAAACAGAAGCATTCTGGATTATCAGTTAGAGCACCTGATGCCGCAAACCGGTACCGATTTTTGGTATGCAGAAGCAGGCGTAGTGGATGATGCCGGTGAAATTGATACCGATGCTTACAATGCGTTGGTCAATAACATCGGGAATCTCTTTGTAATTGACCCAACCACCAACAATGAGGTAAAGAATTTTGAATACAGTGTAAAGAAGAGTTTTTACCAGGAGCATTTAAAGGATTGGTCCATTGCCCGTATAACTGCCGCCCCGAAAAACGATTGGAAAAAACCCGACATTGAAGCAAGGGCAGAAAAGATTGCTGAATGGGCTAAGCAATATTGGGCGTTATAATCCCCATTTATACCCGATAGGGTTTTCTTTGCGTCTTATGTGCAAATATTACACCCGATAAGGTATGATTATTTCTTTTTTAAAATAAATACACCCGAATGGGTGCAAATGTGATAATAAATATTATTTTTGTACCCAAAAGGGTATAAAATGAACCTTGCAGACTTTGTAAAAGACAAACGTAAATCGGTGAAGCTCACCCAGCCCGAACTGGCCGAAAAAGCCGGTGTAGGCTTGCGTTTCATCCGTGAACTGGAACAAGGCAAGGAAACCTTGCGGCTGGATAAGGTAAACCAGGTACTGCAACTTTTCGGCTACGAGGTTGGGGCCGTACCCAAAACCACCACAACCGATTCCTAATTCAATAATTCCTGATTCCTGATTAAAAAATTCCAGATTCAACCAAGTGCGTAAAGCAGCCATAAAAATAGAAGAGCAATTAGCCGGATGGCTCATCCAAGATGAGAAGGGATATCATTTTGTATACGACCGGGCGTATGCGGCACAGCCCGGTGCCCGACCGGTAAGTTTAACCTTGGCGCTGCGTGAAGAACCTTACACATCAAAAGTACTGTTCCCTTTTTTTGATGGTCTGATACCGGAAGGGTGGTTGCTGGATATAGCTGAAAAGAACTGGAAACTGAATCCTAGAGATCGGATGGGATTATTGCTGGCCTGCTGTAAAGATTGCATCGGTGCAGTGAGCGTGATGGAAATTAAGAATCAGGAACCTGAGAATCAGGAATCGGAAATCGGGAATGCATCCAGATTATAGATTCCAGATTAAACGATTTATAATTGATGAACTGTTTGTATTGCTATAAGGAATTAGGAATGGGTGAGCAAGATTTTCATGCCTCTTGCTCAAAGATGATTTTTGGGCTGCCCACTCCACCGGCTTTGCCCTATTCAGAGGAAGACCTGGAGCAATTGGCCAAAGAAGTAATACAGAGCCAAACAGCAGTAACAGGAGTGCAGGCCAAACTGTCCCTGCACATCACCGGCAACACTAAAGATGGTACCGAACGAAGATTTACCATTGTGGGCTTATGGGGTGGGTATATTTTGAAACCGCCTACGGCTTTGTATCCGCAATTGCCTGAAGTGGAGGATGTTACCATGCATTTGGCACAATTAGCCAAAATAAAAACAGCGCCACATAGTTTAATTCGATTGCAATCTGGCAACCTGGCGTATATAACCAAGCGGGTAGACCGTACTAAAAAGGGTAAATTGGCCATGGAAGATATGTGTCAACTTACCGAAAGGCTAACCGAAGACAAATACCATGGCAGCTATGAGCAGATTGGTAAAGCCATTCAAAAGCACTCAGTAACTCCGGGCTTGGATGTGGTGAATTTTTTTGAACTGGTGCTCTTCTCTTTCCTTACAGGCAATGCCGATATGCATTTGAAGAATTTCTCCTTACTGGAGCAGCCGGGCTTGGGCATGACTTTGTCACCGGCTTACGATTTAGTGAATACAGCTTTGGTTAATCCTGCCGATGAAGAAGAAATGGCATTAACCCTCAATGGCCGGAAGAAGAAGCTTAAAAAGCAGGATTTTGTGGCAGCGATGAATACATTGAAGGTGGAAGAAAAGCAGCAGGAAAACATCTTTAACAAGATGGCGAAGGCATTGCCCAAATGGCAGGAGCTGATAGACCGCAGTTTTATGAGTGCTGCATTTAAAGAACAGTATAAAACCATTTTAACGGAAAGAATGCATCGCTTACGATAGCTGTGATTCGTAATTCCAGATTAAAAGATTCCAGATTAAATGAACTACCAGGGCAAAGAAATAGAAATACTATCCAGAAAATCGGTGTTTGGAAAACAAATAGCCGAAGTGAAAATATTGTCCACTGGAGAGGTAAAGTCTGTTCCTTATTCTGAGTTGTCAGATGAAAAGAAAGTTCCCACCGATGCAGAGATCGCTTTCAAAGCCATAGCAGCCAAAATCAAAAGCGAAGTATTTAAGCAAGCCATGCTTGCACCCATTGAGAGCAATATTGTACCGCTACCGCATCAGATTCTGGCTTTGGAAAAGGTGATGGCTGGTCAGTTTCTGCGTTTCCTGATAGCAGATGAAGTGGGTATGGGTAAAACCATAGAAACCGGTCTGGTGCTAAAAGAATTGAAGTTGCGAGGCATTGCCAAACGAACCTTGATTGTAGTCCCGAAATCAGCAATGGGTCAATGGCAGCAGGAAATGAAAAAGCATTTCAATGAGCTGTTTCACATTTACGATACTGATTACATCAACACTGTCAGTCGGACATTTGCCAGGCTCGAAGTGGACAATGAGATTAATCTCTTCACCCAGCACAATCAGATAATCGTTTCGATGGATGCCTTAAAACCCATTGAAACACGCCAAGGATGGAGCAAGCAAAAGGTAGAAGAATACAACCGATACAGAATACAAAGCGTTCTGGAAGCGGAATTTGATTTACTGGTAATTGACGAGTGCCACAAAGTAGGTGGCAGCAGTACACAGGTAGGTCGCTTTCAAATGGCCGATGTGTTGTGCAACGCCATACCCAATGTGCTGTTGCTTTCAGCAACACCTCACAGAGGCAAGAGTGACCACTTCCGCAGGATACTGCAATTGCTGAATGCGGATGCATTCGCAGGGGAAGGCATGCCAACCATACCGGAATTAGAGCCTTATGTTGTGCGCACAGAAAAGAGACAGGCGATTGACTATAATGGCAAAACACTTTTCAATAAACGGCATACCAAGAAAATCGAAGTTGTTTACAATGAGGTAATCCACCGCAAGCAAAAGGCCTTGTACGATGCGGTAACTGAATATGTAGTCAGTGGGTTCAACTTGGCTCAGCAAACGAAGAATACTTCCTATGGTTTTGTGATGATTCTCTTCCAGCGTATGATGAGCAGTTCTACTCAGGCAATTTTGGATGCCATGCAAAAGCGGGCATATAGGCTTTCAGGCGAAAGACAGGAAGTGAATAAGGAGAACATCATTAACAACATGGAGGAATTTGGCTTTGAAGGCCAGATGGAATTGGATTTTGAGCAGAAGGTGTTTTCTTTGGTAGAAGAAGCACAGGCAAATTACGATACAGAATTAAGCAATCTGCAGGGTTTAATCAGGGATGCAAAAGACTGCCTAGATACAGAGGTTGATGCAAAAGTTGAGTTTCTAATAAGCAAACTCACAGAGTTGAAACGAATTGAACAGAATCCAGATTCCAAATTCCTGATTTTTACTGAGTTCACCAGTACCCAGTATATGCTGAAAAAGGTGCTGGAACAAAAGGGCGGCTATATCTGTGAAGCCATCAATGGCTCCATGGACTTTGACCAACGGGTGAATGCACTTAAGCTATTTAAGGAAGGTGCTCAGATACTTATTTGTACAGATGCTGCCGGTGAATCACTCAATATGCAGTTTGCACACATCGTAATTAATTACGACATGCCCTGGAACCCAATGGTGCTGGAGCAAAGAATAGGTCGTGTGGATCGTATTGGTCAAAGTCATGAAGTGTTGGCCTTAAATATGATGCTTGATAACTCGGTGGATAAACGAGTGTATGAAGTGGTTGAAACCAAACTCACCCAAATCATGAATGAATTGGGTATCGACAAAACCTCTGATGTATTGGACAGTGCTTTAGAACGAGACCAGTTGAATCGCTTATATCTCACCTCTTTGTTGAATCCTGCGAAGTTTGAGCAAGAGAGTAATAACTGGCTTGCCGAAATAAAAGATAAGCTGAGAGACTATAAAAGTACAGAAGGAGCTTTGCCTACATTGGCATCAAAAGATATAA
>JBEIUM010000176.1:0-5744 GCA_040374385.1 Sediminibacterium sp.
CCCGCGGAGAGTTGAAAACGATTCTGCGTGAGGTAACGGCAGCGGCCGGCACTACTTCCGACAAAATGAGTACATATCATTTACAGGATGTTGCCGATCGTATTAAATCTGCACTGGAACCTCAATAAACCTGACCGTATTTTTTGAAAGAGCCGGAATCAATTCCGGCTCTTTTTTTATCCCCTACACCGCAATATCGATTCATTATCTTTGTAAAAAAAAGGCATGAAACCATCCCTCCTATTGCTGTGTTGCCTACTTTCCCTATCGCTGACAGCTCAAACCTATCGTACTGTGCGCGGACAATTGAAAGACAGTGCTACAAGGGAACCGATCGTGATGGCCAGCGTGAAAAACAATGTATCCGGAGTAACAGTAATGACGAATAGTAAAGGAATCTTCTCCTTACCGGTAGCACCCGGACAACTCATCTCATTCGCAGCCGTAGGATATCATTTTGATACGGTTTTTTATACGGGCACCTGGTTGTTAAAAGACACCCTGCAGCTGGAATTATCTTCCCTCGTGGTGACCAGCCTCGGTAATGTTACCGTGAGTACCCGTGGTTTATCGCGCTATCAACTTGATAGCATCCAACGACACAAAGATTTTTTTCAAGCGATGGGCGCATCCCCCCTCCCGACCCTGTCACAGGCTAACTCAGGTGCCGGTATAGCCCTGAACATCGATCGCTTTTCTAAGCGAGAGAAAAGAAAAAGAAATGCCATCAGCTTCTTCAATGATAATGAAATGGAAGCCTATATCAATTACCGATATACCCCTGAACTGGTGATGAAGTATACGGGGCTCAAAGATGAAAAACTGGAGGTATTCATGGGTAAAAGCCGACCCTCCTGGGAATGGCTGCGCAAGCATCCTACTGAAACAGATATGGCATACTACATCAACGAACAATTGAAAAAATACCCGCCTGCCAAATAAAAATTTGATCTATTCAAATCGCAGCGCTTCGATCGGATTTAGGCGGGACGCTTTTATAGCTGGATAAATGCCTGCTATGAGACCGACCAGCGAACAGAGCAATACCCCAATCATCACCCAATTCCAGGGTACTACGAATCCGGTTTTCAAGATGAATGAAAAAAGATTGCCTACCAGGATACCGAGAATGATTCCGAACAAGGCACCCAGCAGACTAATGAAGATGCTTTCAAAAAGAAATTGCTGACGGATATTGCTGCTCTTTCCGCCAATGGCTTTGATAAGTCCCACTTCTCTCGTGCGCTCACTCACAGCTACCAACATAATATTCATGAGTCCGATGGCAGCACCCACCAATGTAATGAATCCGATGGCACCGGCAGCACCGGTAATACTTCCGAGAAATCCAATGAATAACTCGGCAAACTTATCGCTCCGCTCTACAACAAAATTCACTTCCTCTATGGGCTCCATCTTTCGAACAGCCCTGAAAACAGCTGTAGCCTCATCAGATGCGACATCCAATTCCCGCACATTCCCCACCATAACACCTAAAATATAAGAGGAAGAAATATTTTGGAACCGACGAATATTGGTATAAGAAGTGAATACCATATCGTCTTGTCGCAGCATGGCACTCGAGCCCTTGCTCTTGAGTAATCCGATGACACGATAAGGCATACTTCCCACCCGAATGATCTTATCAATGCAACGCTCGGGACTATTTCCAAATAACTTGGTGGCAACATTACTACCCAAAATACAAACGTTCCTGCCGCTCTGAATATCAAGCTCATTCAGGTTACGACCGGCAGCTATATTATAGCCATTGACAGCGAGGTAATTTTCGTCGCCACCCCAAACGGTGATTTGCGGATTGGTCTTTTTTTCCAGATAATGTAATTCCTGGGCGCCGGGTCCCCTGCGATAAACACTCACGATAGAGCCGGGAAAATTAAAATTGTTCTTGAACCGCTCTGCCTCATCTTTCAAGATGGGCTTTCCCATATTTGACTTTTTCTCCTTGTACCTACGATTCGTCTTCTTTACCTCATTGTTCCCTCCATTGAACCCCATCCGTGCTTCCCGAAAGCGAATGCTGAATGCATTGGCACCCATGGATGAAAAGCTTTCTTTCAAACTTTGATTCATCGCCTCGATTGCAGTTATGATTCCAATCAAAGCCATTATACCAAAGGCAATAATAGCAATGGTAATGGAAGACCGTAATTTATTGCCGCGTACGGTACGCCAGGCCAGTGAAAAAGTATCAGTAATCTTCATTGCGGCTGCTGAATTTCGTGCAGACTACAAAATTACGCTCCCTTGACCGCAAAGCGGGTAAACCACCCTAAAAATGTGAAGAGCGGTTAAAAATAGATGAATTTGAGCACGGCAGTCGGGAAGAGCCCGGTATAAAGGAGCAACGCAGCCAGTACAATCAGTGCCCAGGCGAAAGAACGACTCACGGGAGAAGCCCATTCTGGCTGCCCTGATTTGAAGTACATGGACTGTATCACCCGGAAATAATAGTAAACACTGACAGCTGCCAATAGCACCGCAACAATAACCAGCCAGAAAATACCCCCTGCTTGTACTGCGGCAGCAAGCATATAATATTTTGCAAAGAAGCCGGCTGTGAGCGGAATGCCTGCCAAGGAGAGTAAAAAGACAGCGGCAGCGAAAGCGATCATAGGCTGTTGTGCAGCTAACCCATTGAACCCATCAAGCGAATAATCTTTTAAACGAATCAGTACAGCGAACAATCCAATGGTAGCAATGCTATAGGAAAAAGCATATAAGACAAGTCCTTCTTTCGACATAACACTGGTACCATATAATGCGAACAGCATAAATCCGGCTTGTGCGATACTGGAATAGGCCAGCATTCGCTTCACGCTTTGCTGAAATACCGCTGTGACATTTCCGACCAGTAAGGTTGATAAAATTACCAAAGGCAAAATGATAGACCAGGTGTCTCCCAAAATAGCTGTTCTTGGCTCCATTAATTTGATGAAGGCAAAGAATCCGGCAGACTTAACAATGGTTGCCATGAAAGAGGTGAACACAGAGGGCGCACCATCATATACATCTGGCGTCCAGAAATGGAAGGGGGCAGCGGATACCTTAAAGCACATCGCTACAAAAAGTAAGATCAAACCGCCTATTTCAAGAAAAGAGGGGCGCATGCCCAAACCCGTGGTAGAGGTCGATACTGTACCGATGGAAAGACCAAATCTGCCGGTAGCACCATAAATCAGCGCAATACCCATCAACATGATACCGGTAGAAAACGATCCCATTAGAAAGTATTTCAACGAGGCCTCATTGCTCTTGAGATTTTTCTTATCGGCACCTGTTAGAATATACAGGGGGATGGTCATGATTTCAACACCCAAGAACAACATCAGCAAACCATTGAAGGAAGTAAGGATGCTTACGCCGCAAAGCACAAAGAAGATGAGCGCATAATATTCTGCCACATGCACCCCGGTCCGTTCGATGTCTTTTCCACTGAGTATCACATACAAAAGAGCTGAAAAGAAAGCCACCGTATTGAAGAAGAGTCCCATCGAATCAAAATGAAGCATTTCATGGGTGTCGATTTTAATGACCCAGGTGCCACAGGCATGCAGGAAATTGGCACCGGTCAGTAACAATAAACCGGCAATAGCCATAAAAGTAATGGTCTGCTTGTTCTTGGCGAATAATCCGCTGAACATCATCACAACACCCCAGATGGCTGAAAATATAATTGCATTCATACGATTCTATATTTCTTCCGGATCTACTCCGGTATCTACAGTTATTTATTTTTAATCAAAACCTCCACTGTATCTTTTGTCAGATCGATGAGTGGTTGAGGGAATACACCGCCTATCAGCACCAACACAACCAATACCACCAGCACCCATTTTACATTTGGTGACAAGTCAACAACAGCACGCTCGGGAAATGCCGGTGTTCCATATAATACTTTTTCAATCATGCGGAGTGTGTAGACAGCAGCCAGAATAATGCTGATACCTGCTGTTGCTGCCAACACCCAATTATAACTAAACAGACCGTTGAACATCATGAATTCGCCAATGAATGCATTGGTGAGTGGTAATGCAATATTGGCCAATCCCATGATCACCAATAAAATAGCCAGGTGCGGAGCTTGTCGAGCAAGTCCACCCATTTCACTGAGCTGACGGGTACCGGTTTGTTTTTCAATGGCATCGGCCAGTATCCATAAGCCGATCACGTTGATACCATGACTGAACATTTGAAGCATCACACCTTGTGTTGCACCTGCATGGTAAGTAAAGAGTGCAGCACTCATTAAACCAATGTGTGCGATGGAAGAAAATGCAATCATACGACGCAGGTTGTTTTGCTGCATGGCAATGAAAGAAGCATAGAGCATACCGGCAACGGAAAACCCGATAATAATATCAGCAAACTCTTTTCCCTGCTGCGGGAAAAGCGGCAACAGCCAACGAACAACCGCATAAATACCCATCTTCACCATGATGCCACTCATGACCATGGTTACCGGTGCAGGCGATTCATCGTAGGCATCGGGTTGCCAGGTGTGTAAAGGAAAGACAGGCATTTTGATAGCAAAAGCCACAAAAAACAACCAAAAGAGCCATTCCCGGTGCGGCGCACGCATTGCTGCCTGGGTGATATCGCTGATGGCGAAACTTCCAGCCGGCTGCTGAAAAGAAAGATAGATAATGCCTGCCAGCATGAGCAGTGAGCCAACAAAAGTGTATAGGAAAAATTTCAGGGTCACAGCGATTCTACGTTCGCCACCCCAAGTGGAACAAAGAAAATATACCGGTATCAATGCCAGTTCCCAGAAAAAGTAGAACAGCAGGGCATCGGCCGCTAAAAACACACCCATGAGTCCGGCCTGGCTCAATAACATCCAGCCATAAAAAGCACCGGGTGAACGAAAGTTTTGCTGATAGATAGAAATAAAAATCAGTGGGAAAGAAATAGCTGTCAGCAGACAAAGCATTTTACTCATGCCATCCATGGTCAGCGTAAAGCGTGAACCCATAACCGGCAGCCAGGGAAGATCCATCGACAAGGAAGCTGCAAAGGCAGGCATCAAAGCTGCAATGGCAACACCCAGTGTTGCTATAGCAGATAACAAAGTGAACCGCCGGGCCGCATCGGAAGTCCGTAAGGCGAAGCTGGCAGCACCAGCAACCAGTGGTATTAAAATGAGTAATGCTGAAATCATATTTTTACTTTATCAGTCGTAGCTGCTTCGTTTTAAAAAATCTTGTGTAGCCAGGCCATCAGGGTATTATCGTTGAACCAGATTAAGAAAAACACCACCATAGAGAGTACCATGATGAGAAGATAATTCCCCACCTGACCACTTTGAATAAGCCTGAATTGACGGCTGCTATAGTGTACCAGTTTTCCCAGTCCGTTGATGCTGCCATCAATCACATTTTTTTCTATCACATTCTTCAATAGGTCGGCAAAAGCACGAAGTGGATGTACAATCACATAGTCATAGATTTCATCTACATACCATTTATTGGCGAGCAATCCGGTAGCGGGCTCATCCCCTTTTTTTTCTTTTCCGGCGGTGCGGATGGCGAATAGAATCGTAAGTGAGATGGCTACTGTAGCACCTACTACCATCCCCCATTCCTGGGCAACAGAGAGATGCGCATGTTCTTTCGCTAATTCGTGTGACTGAGCGAAGATGGGTGAGAGGAAATGTTCCAGCCGGTGTGCGTCAGCAATCATCCAGGCAGGAAAACCTATCCAGCCACCTGCTACTGACAGCG
>JBEIUM010000035.1:0-16678 GCA_040374385.1 Sediminibacterium sp.
CTGCCCCTCGTGGTACGCCTTTGGCGCACAGGTCCGTGGACCTGCTACTTTTAGGTAAAACCAGAGTGAGAGTGAAAAGCCAGTGTGAGTGTGAGATTGAGTCCGTGGACATTTTCTTCCTCCACACTCCCGCTCACCCTCACTCTGCCCCTCGTGGTACGCCTTTGGCGCACAGGTCCTTGGACCTGCTACATTTAGGTAAAACCAGCGTGAGTTTGAGACCGAGTGTGACAAGCCAGTGTGAGTTTGAGTCTGAGTCCGAGGACATTTTCTTCCTCCACACTCCCGCCCACACCCACACTGTAACAAAGACCCCCTGATTATGAGTCAGGTGCTCTAACCAACTGAGCTATAGGCCCGGGCCAGTAACAAATCGCTACCGCCGAACAACAAAAATAACTAAAAGCGACTAATTACCCCGCCACCCACCTTGCCTAATTTTGTTATTTTTATGCCACCCCATGTCAACCTTGAAAAAAATATCGCTGCTACCCCTCCTGGTTATGCTGTCGATGCATTACCAACCCCTCAACGCTCAAGTCACCCTATTTAAAAAATCCGTCCTCGACTCACTACAAGAACGCCGCCTCTACGGCGTAGGCGGACTCAGCTTCCTCTATAACAACGACGGACAAGCAGAACTCTTCGCCCTCGCCGACGCCTCCTTCCTCTATGCGACCAAAAAACACACCTTCGAATGGCTCTCCAGCCTGAACTATAACAGCACCGACGAAGTCGCTTCCACCAACCGCTTCCACTCCATGCTGCGCGCCGGCCTCTTTCGCAATAACCATGAAGCCAATAGCAACCTGCTGAAAAAAAAGCGCCTCTTCGCCGAACCCTTTGTATTCTTCCAATGGGACGAAAAAAGAGGCATCTCCCAACGCTGGCAAATAGGTACCAACGCCGTATATGCCTTCCGCTCCGACTCGGGTAACCTGAAATGGAACCTGGGAGCCGGCGTAGTCTATGAACAAGAAGACTGGCGCGTATTCTCGCGGGAGAAACAACTCATTTTCGACACACTTCCCCCTGCCTTCAAAGAATTGGTGCGCACCATCCTCGGCCTCGATACCCGCGGACACCTCATTCGCGACAACTGGCGCATGAACTTCTACAGTAACCTCTGGTTCGAACACCGCTCCCTCTCGCTGAACCTCTTCCTCGGATTGCAACAACCCTTCCGTGCCCCCTTCGAGGGACTACCCGATATCCCATTCTATCCCTACCCCAAGAAAAAATTCCCGCGCGTAACAGCCGACCTATCGTTCTCTTACCGCATATCCCGCTACATTTCCCTCATTACCCGCTACTATATGCAGCTTGATAAAGGTCAGCTCACCCAATTTGTACCTGATTATGTCTATACCTTTACCCAAGGCATTTCTGTTGCCTTTTAATGGATAGCTTCGCCTCTATGCAAAACATCCGGCACATCATCTTCGACCTGGGCGGCATCTTCCTCAACCTGAATTATCAGCTCACCGCACAGGCCTTCCGCCGATTAGGCGTAACCAATTTCGACGAACTCTTTACGCAACACCACGCCAATCCACTCTTTGAACAACTCGAAACAGGTCGGGTTAGCAATGAACATTTCTTCCAGTCCATCAGAGACCTGACCCAACTGCCCCTCAGCGACGAACAAATCACCGATGCCTGGAATGCCATGCTGCTCGATATGCCTACCGAGCGAATCACCTGGCTGCAAGCTGTGGCGCAACAACATGAAGTGTACCTCTTCTCCAATACCAACGCCATTCATTATGCCTGCTTCGAAAATATCTGCAGGCGCGACCTGGAAAAAATCAATTTCAATGCGATTTTCCGCTTCGCGGGCTACTCGCACCTGCTGGGCTACAGAAAACCCGCTGCCGATTCCTTCCGCCAACTGCTTGCCCACCTCCAATTGAACGCCGCTGATACCCTATTCATTGACGATACCCCCGGGAATATCCGTGGGGCACAGGAGGCAGGACTGCACACGATTTTCCTGCCACCACCTCATCAGGTGCAAGCATTGGATCCCGACAACTGGAGCCGTTATCAGGGCTTTACTTCCTCAAAATCAATGTAATCGCCGGAAGAACGATTCTCTCCCTGCTGGGTTTGCCTGTTTTTTACTGCCTCCTCCTGGCGTTGGGAAGCCGCCTGCTGCTGCTCAAAGGCACGTTGGCGATCTTGCATCTCCTGCACTTTCGCCTTCATCTCGCGGGTAGCCTTGCCCACCGGCAATACCCACTCGGTGATGAACTTAAAAATCACGTAGATCAGGAACCCGTATATTAAAAATTTTGCCATCGTACCGCAAAGTTACCAATTCCATCAACCCGGAACCCACAGCAGGGACCAACGGACGAAAAACGCTCCCGAGTGGATTTTTTTGCTTTTTCACCCCGATTTTACTACCTTTGCACAGCAAGAGAACAAATGAAGGGAACGAAGTCGTTCCCTTCTTCTTTTATATATGGTGACCGAAATCATACAACAACTGGAAAAATTGGTGGCCGAGGTGCTGGAAAATGCCCCCGAACACTTCCTGGTATCCCTCAGGGTGAAGCCCACCAACAATGTAAAAGTATTGCTCGATGGCGATAAAGGCATCACCATTGAACAATGTGTTCGCTTTAACCGGCAACTGGTGGCATTGATCGATGCTGCCGGACTCTTCCCGCCCGGAGAATATTCCCTCGAAGTATCTTCCCCGGGTGTGGATGAACCATTACAACTGTTCCGCCAATACGTGAAAAACATTGGTCGCAGCGTGGAAGTGGTTCGCAAAGACCAGTCCAGCATTACCGGTGTATTGAAAGAAGTGAACCCCGAGCACATCACCGTGGAGACGACAGAGGGAAAGGGTAAGAAAGCCGTAACAGCAGCTGTTACCCTGCCACTTGAAGACATTCATACCATAACCGTACAAATACAATTTTAACAAAGCACAGGCCGGCAAAGCCGGCCGTTAAAAACAAAAAGCCATGGCCAGTATTAATCTGATTGAAGCTTTCCAGGAGTTTAAGGATGCCGAAAACATCGACCGTCCCACCATGATGAAGGTGGTGGAAGACGTATTCAAAACATTGCTGCGCAAGAAATATGGCAGCGATGAGAACTTCGACGTTATCGTGAACGCAGAAAAAGGTGACCTTGAAATCATCCGCCGCCGCATGATCGTAGAAGACGGTGAAGTGCTCGACCCGCTGGCGGAAGTTGCCTACTCGGATGCAACCAAAATCGAACCTGACTTTGAAGTAGGGGAAGAGCTGTATGAAGAGATCGAGATGGCCGACTTTGGCCGCCGCGCCATCCTGGCCGCCAAGCAAACCCTGGCCAGCCGCATCAACGACCTGAAGAAAAATGTACTCATTAAGAAATATGGTGACCGCGTAGGTGATATCATCAGCGCAGAGGTTTACCAGGTATGGAAAAAAGAAGTATTGCTGCTCGATGAGGAAGGCAATGAACTGATTCTGCCCAAATCAGAGCAGATACCGCAGGATTTCTTCAAAAAAGGAGAAACCATCCGCTCCGTGGTTGCCCGCGTTGACCTGAAGAACAACAATCCCGTGATCATCCTGTCGAGAACTAGTCCGATGTTCCTCGCCAAATTACTGGAGATAGAGGTGCCGGAGATCTTCGACGGACTGATTTCCATTAAGAAAATTGTTCGTGAGCCGGGCGAGCGTGCGAAAGTGGCTGTTGAGTCGTACGACGACCGCATCGATCCCGTAGGTGCCTGCGTAGGTATGAAGGGAAGCCGTATCCACGGTATCGTGCGTGAACTGAAGAATGAAAACATCGACGTCATCAACTTCACCAATAACATACAACTGTTGATTCAGCGCTCGCTCACACCGGCGAAAATCAGCTACATGGAGCTCGACAATGAGAAAAAACATGCCAACGTGTACCTCAAGGCCGACCAGGTTTCCCTGGCCATTGGTCGTCGGGGAGTGAACATCAAACTGGCTTGCGAACTCACCGGATATGAACTGGATGTTTATCGCGAAGATGAAGATGTGATCGATGAATTTGATATAGACCTGGATGAATTCAGTGATGAGATTGAGCCTTGGGTAATTGATGCTTTCAAGCGCATCGGTTGCGATACGGGTCGCAGCATCCTGAAGCTGACTGCAGAGGAGTTGGAAAGAAGAACCGACCTCGAGAAAGAGACCATCCTGGAGGTGAGAAGAATATTGCAGGAAGAATTTGACAGAGAAGAATAAGCAGCGGCAAAGAACTATATTTGCAGTTGTGCCGGATAACCGGAAAACAGGCACACCCTGACATGGACAAAAGGCCATGGCAAGGATTAAAAAAAAGTGAATGGCAGAATTGAAATTACCTAGATTACTGGCGGCCGCCAAGGAGTTCAACATTGGTCAGGATACCCTGATCGAATTCCTGGTGAAAAAAGGGTATAACCGCGATGACCTGAAACCAACAGCGAAGCTGCTGGAAGAGCAATATTATGCCCTGCAGGCAGAATTCCAGGGTGATAAGGTTGCCAAGAATAAGGCCGACCAGGTTGAGATACCCAAGGTAAGTCAATCTGAGCCCAAGAAGAAGAAAGACGAAGAAGAGATCTCATTCAAGAAAGACGAAAAGAAAGCCGCCCCCGCAAAAGAAGCTGCCCCGGCAGAACCGGAAGCTCCACCAGCACCCGCCCCAACGCCTACGCCCGCCGCAGCAGAGCACCTGAAGATCGCTGCACCGGAACTCGAAGGCACCAAAGTAATTGCCAAGATTGATCTGGAAAATGTTGAAGCGGGTACCCGCGGCAAAAAGGCTGCGAAAAAGAAGGCCGAACCTGCACCCGAAGTGCCGGCTGCACCGGTCACACCCGCTCCCCAGCCCCCGGCACCTGCAGAAGAAGTGGGCCCCACCATCACCAATATTCGCGCTGACAAGTTAGAGGGACCCAAGATCCTTGGGAAGATCGACCTGCCGCAAGACAATGATACGCGTCCCAAACCCGGTGCACGCGGGGGTATTGATGAGAAAAGAAAACGCAAGCGCATACCGGTAGACAAAAAGCCAGAGATCAATGATCCCGCAGCCAATCGCTCGGGAGGAGGTCGCCAAGGCGGACAAGGACAGCAGCGCAGTGGCGGTGGCAGAACCGGCAATCGACCTGCACCTACCCGTGAGGAAAAAGAAATCGATCAAAAAGCCATTCAGGAAAAGATACGCGAAACACAGGCCAAACTATCCGGTTCCGGTGGTCGCGGCAAGAGCCTGAAAGCTAAATACAGAAGGGCCAAGCGTGATGAAGCCGCTGAAGCCATGGGCGAATCTGAAGACAACAACAAACTGCAGGTGACTGAATTCGTAACAGTAAGTGAACTCGCTAACCTGATGGATGTGAGCTTCGCTGATGTAATTGCGAAATGTATGAACCTGGGTGTGATGGTATCCATCAACCAGCGCCTCGATGCGGAAGTGATTGAACTGGTGGCAAGTGAATTTGGATTTGAAGTGGAGTTTGTCGGACTGGAAGATGCAGAAGAAATGGATGAAGAGGAGGAAGAAGAAAACGAAGCAGCCCTTACCAGTCGTCCGCCCATTGTTACCATCATGGGTCACGTTGACCACGGTAAAACTTCTCTGCTCGACTATATCCGCAGCGCGAATGTGGTGGCGGGTGAGGCCGGAGGCATTACCCAGCACATCGGTGCTTATGAAGTGACCCTGCCCAATGGCAAAGCCATCACCTTCTTAGATACCCCCGGTCACGAAGCCTTTACGGCCATGCGTGCCCGCGGTGCAAAAGTTACCGACGTAGCCATCATCGTAGTGGCCGCCGACGATGCTGTGATGCCCCAAACACGGGAAGCCATCAGCCACGCACAGGCAGCCAATGTTCCGATGATCTTTGCCATCAATAAGATCGACAAAGACGGCGCCAACCCGCAAAAAATTTATGAGCAACTTTCCCAGATGAACATACTGGTAGAAGCCTGGGGTGGTAAATACCAAAACCAGGAGCTCTCTGCCAAGAGCGGACTCAGTGTAGATAAATTGCTGGAGAAAGTATTGCTGGAAGCAGAAGTGCTGGAACTCAAAGCCAATCCCGATCGCGAAGCGACAGGTACTATCATCGAGGCCTCGCTCGATAAAGGTCGCGGATATGTCGCCACTATGCTTGTGCAGAATGGTACCCTTAATCAAGGTGACCTGATTGTATCCGGACAATATTACGGTCGGGTGAAAGCCATGTTCAATGAGCGCAACCAACGCATACAAACAGCCCCGCCATCTACACCGGTGGTGATATTGGGATTGAATGGTGCGCCGCAGGCAGGTGAAAAATTCCGTGTGTTTCAGGATGAAGCCGATGCCAAGGAAGTTGCTACCAAGCGCGCCCAACTGCTGCGCGAACAGGGCTTACGCGCCAGAAAACACATCACCCTCGATGAAATCGGTCGCCGACTTGCACTGGGGAACTTCAAGGAACTCAACATCATCATCAAAGGTGACGTGGATGGTTCGGTGGAAGCCCTCAGCGATTCATTACAAAAACTTTCTACTGACGAAATCGCCGTGCGCGTGGTGCTCAAGGGTGTTGGACAAATATCCGAGAGCGATGTGCTGCTCGCAGCCGCCTCCGATGCCATCATCATTGGCTTCAACGTGCGTCCTTCCCTGCAGGCCAATAAATTATCACAAACAGAAGGTGTGGAGATCAAACTCTACTCCATCATCTATACTGCCATCGAAGAGATCAAGAGCGCCATGGAGGGTATGCTCGAACCGAAATACCAGGAGAAGATCACTGCCAACGTGGAGGTGCGCGAGGTGTACAAGTTCGACAAAGCAACTGTGGCAGGATGCTTTGTGCTGGAAGGCAAGATCGCCCGCAACAGCCGCATCCGCATCATCCGCGATGGTATTGTGGAATACCCCAAGGGTGAAGGACAAAGTGCTGAACTGGGAAGCCTGAAACGCTTCAAAGACGATGCGAAGGAAGTCAGCTCCAACATGGAATGCGGACTTACCATCAAAAACTACAATGACATCCGCGTGGGTGATATTGTGGAGGCCTTTGAAGAAGAAGAAGTAAAGAGAACCTTATAAGGAATTCCGGTTTAGGTTTTGTTAAAAGCCTTCCCGCCCGCAGGGCGGCAAAACGAATATTCTAACTTTGAGTGAATGGAGGTACGTATGAAAAAAATGCTTTTTGCCGGCTGCCTGCTGATTATGTTCTGCGTGCAGGCCGAAGCGCAATCGATGAAAGTGGTGGCCGATAAGATCGTGGGCCAGGTCGGCGATAAAATCATTCTTAAGTCAGATATCGTTAATGCCATCGCCGATATAAGACGGCAGGCACAGGGACAGGAGATTCAGGTTCCCTCCGAGTGTCAGGTATTAGAAGGTCAGTTGATTCGAAAAGCACTGGTATTGCAGGCACAAAAAGATTCGCTCACCGTAAGTGAGGAAGAAATTGAAGCCGCCCTTGACAACCAGGTACGGATGTTCATACAATCTTATGGTTCTAAGGAAGTGCTGGAAGAAATTGCTGGCAAAACGGTTTACCAGATCAAAGAAGATTTTAAAGAAGCCTTCCGGGAAAAAAAGCTCGCCGACCAGATGCAAAATAAAATTGTAGACGGCGTGAAGATCACCCCCACAGAAGTAAAAGCCTACTACTCAAAAATTCCTACCGACAGTCTTCCTTTCTATGAAAGTGAAATTGAAGTAAGTCAGATCGTGGTGTATCCCAAAGCCAACAAAGACGTGGAAGAGTATGTATCGCGTCAGATGTATGACTACAAGCGCCAGATCGAAATGAGCGTGAAGAAGATCGAGCAGTTGGCCAAGTTGTTCAGCGAAGACCCCGCAGTAAAGGAAAACGGTGGTCAGTATGTGTTGAACCGTAACGATAAAAATTGGGACCCTGCTTTTATGGCGGCATCTTTCCGTTTGAAAGAGGGACAGGTTTCACCCGTTGTTAAATCTAAATTCGGCTTACACATCATTCAAATGATCAGTCGTTCGGGTGATGAAGCCATTGTTCGCCACGTACTTCGGATACCTCCTGTAACAGATGATGAAGTAAAAGAAGCCATCGTTAAACTGGATTCTGTTCGGCAGAAGCTGGTAGCTAAACAGCTCAGCTTTGGTGAAGCAGTAAGTAAGTACAGCGATGACGAAAACAGTAAATTCAATGCCGGTTCTGCTGCCAGTAACCGCGATGGTTCTACTTTCGTGAACATCGACCAGCTCGACAAAGACCTCATTAAGCCCATCAGCGTGATGAAGCCGGGCGATTATTCCCAGCCACAGGTTTATGTTGATGAGCGGGGCAGAAAAGCCGTGCGCCTGATCTATTTGAAGAACAGAACACAGCCCCACCGCGAAAACCTCAAAGACGACTACAACCGCGTTGCACAACGCGCCCTGGAGGATAAGAAAAATGCCGTACTGGAGAAATGGTTCAAAGAGCATATACCTACCTACTATGTGCTGATTGACCGGGAATTTGCCGGTTGCACCGGTCTAGATGACTGGCGTCTGGCCGCAGATAATGCCAGCCGCGCGAGGAACTAATCGCCTTTTATCCCCGTACACGACTAAAGTTGCTACACAGCACATTTAATTTTGATATTTAGATGTAGGTACATATATTAGCAAGATGAAACTGGAGGAAGCCATACAAACCAGTCGGTTTAGCAGTGAAAAACACAAAGCCGTACTGAACATACTCTATACAGCCTGGCAACTGAAGACCATCATCAGCCATGAACTCAAACCTTTCGGCATTTCCCATGAGCAATACAATGTGTTGCGCATCCTGAAGGGGAGCAATCCGAAAGCCATGCGCGTGAAAGACATAGGTACTCGTCTCATCGAAAAAAATTCGAATGTTCCGCGGATCATCGATAAACTTGTAGCGAAAAAACTGGTCAAAAGACTTCCTTCTCCAGACGATAATAGAGAAACGCTGATTCGACTGACGGCAGCCGGCATGCAATTGCTGGAAGCCAGTACCCGATTGGTTCAACCCAATACCATTCGTGCCATTCGTTTGAGTGAAAAGGAGTCGCTTTATCTGAACCGATTACTCGATGGTTTAGCCTAAACGAATAGAATAAATATTTTTAATAAAATAGATGTAGGTACATGGAAAATACACTCACACAACCTGTTCTTCATACTGCCGCAACGCGAGGGTATACAGAATGGAGCTGGTTGAAGAGTTATCACAGCTTTAGCTTCGGTCAGTACTTTGACCCCAGCCGCATTCAATTTGGGGCCTTGCGTGTATTGAATGATGATTGGGTAGCACCCGGCGCCGGCTTTGGTGCCCATCCGCATGCGAACATGGAGATCGTGACCATTCCGCTCTCGGGTGACCTGCACCACCGCGACAGCACCGGTAGAGATGCCATCATTCGTGCAACCGATGTGCAGATCATGAGTGCCGGCTCCGGCATTACCCACAGCGAAGTAAATGCCAGCAGTGATCAGTCCGTTGCCTTCTTGCAGATATGGATATTGCCTGAGCAGGAGAACATCCAGCCCCGTTATCAGCAAATGACCATCCAGCGGCAACGCCGCAATCAGTGGATACCGCTGGTAGCCCCCGATGATCCCGCAGCACTGCTGATCAACCAACAGTGCTGGATGCAAATGCTGAATGCCGATGCAGGCACAGCAACCACGTATCATTTGAAAAACCCAAATAACGGCGCGTATTTTTTTGTAATCAGCGGCAGCATAACCGTCAGCGGACAAATACTGCATGAACGGGATGCTGCCGGCTGGTTGGCCACCAGCCCTCTTTCACTGCAGGCAGACAGTACCGCCTGTGTGTTGTGTATTGAAGTCCCGTTTTAAATCCATTCCATGTCTGACAGCAGAACCATTCGCAGCATTTTATACGGTCAACCCTTTGATATGGGGGGTATGCCCATCCGTCAGCCCTTCCCGGCACGGGGGGTAGAACAAATCGATCCTTTCCTGCTCTTACACCATGCACGCTTGCAAGTGCAGCCCGGAGGAAATGCTGCAGAACAAGGCGTGGGCCCACATCCGCACCGCGGCTTCTCACCTGTTACTTTTTTATTTGAAGGGGGCATACACCACCGCGACAGCGTAGGTAATAGTCAAGTGGTTTATGCAGAAGGTGTGCAATGGATGAATGCCGGCAGCGGACTGGTACACAGCGAAAGACCGCCGGAAGCATGGGACGCAGCAGGTGGTACCCAAGAGTTAATACAACTCTGGATCAACGCCCCTGCCCGCCATAAAATGGATCCCCCGACCTATTATCCCTTGTCTTCCGACAACATGCCATTCATTTTAAGTGAAGATGCCAAAACCCGTATTCGGCTCGTTTGCGGTGAGCTGGCCGCACAAAAAGGTCCGGTGCAGCCCTTATCGCCCATCACCGCGTGTATGGTACATATGAAGGCCGGCGCATCCTATTTCTTTCCGCTACCGGAAAATCAGGAGGCATTGATTTATCTCCTCGATGGCGAACTGCGCGCAGCAAGCTCCCCCGATGTTGCCCTGCCAGCCTACCATGCTGTCTGGTTTAATAAGCAGGGTGCCGGCATCGATCTGACTGCAGTCAAAAACACCCGTTTCCTGTTGGTCGCCGGTGCGCCGCTGCAGGAACCCGTGGCAGCACGCGGACCCTTTGTGATGAATACACAGGAAGAATTGTACCAGGCATTTGCCGATTATCAACATGGAAAAATGGGACAGCTGGAAGTATGAAAAAGATAGAACATAGCGGAACCATCCAAACCGCCACTTACACCATTGACCAGGCACACAGTGATATTTCATTCTCGGTGCGACACCTGATGATAACACGCATCAGGGGCTTCTTTGCCAACTTTGAAGGTTGGATGGATAGCAATGCGGCCGACTTTTCAGATGCCTTTATTAAAGTGGTGATCGATGCCGGTAGTGTTCATACCAACCACCCGCAACGCGATCAGCACCTCCGCGGCGATGATTTTTTTGCCGTAGATCAATACCCGTCCATCATTTTTCAATCTTCTACCCTTATCCATTTAACCGAATCGAATTATTTGCTCAATGGCAACCTCACCATTCGGGATATACGGGAACCGATTCAACTGCAGGTAAGGTTTTTAGGCAAATCGGTCGACCAGGAAGGGGAAGTGAAATATGGATTTGAATTATCCGGGCAGATCAGCAGAAAAGATTTTGGTCTGTTTTGGGACGACCTTACTTCAGCCGGCAACATTATTATCGATGATCTCATCAACCTGCAGATGAATATTCAGCTCGTACGTAATTAATTATTCCCCCTTTTCCGAACATCAGCCGCAGGAAGTTGTTATTGTACCTGATATGAATATTGAAATTATTGCAGGCAGTCCCCGTAAAGAAAGTGTATCTTTTCGCGTCGCCCTCCATTTACAGCAACAACTAACGCTCGCCACAAAACACCAGGTGAACATCATCGATGTACGCGACTGGCAGTTTCCGCTGCTACAAGAAGTAATCGATACACCCGCAGCCGCACCGGAACATTTGGCACCCCTGGCAAAGCGCATGTTCGATGCCCATGCATTTATACTGGTATCCCCGGAATACAATGGCACTTATACTGCAGCGCTGAAAAATCTGCTGGACCATTTCCCCAAGCAAAGTCACAAAGCCTTTGGGGTAGTTACGGCATCACCGGGTGCCATGGGTGGAATGCGGGGTAGTCAGCAGCTCCTGCTCCTGATATCTGCACTTTTCGGGGTGGCTTGTCCCAATATGCTGATTGTTCCGGGCGTAGAAAAGAAGTTTGACCCCACCGGACAGTTAACGGATCCCGGTTTTGGCAAGGCAGTTGATACCTTCCTGCGTGAATGGCGCTGGCTGGCCGAAGCCCTTTATGCTACCCAGGCCGGATAATTCATGCCGCATTACCACAGTTAGTTTGTAACTTCGCACCGTCATCTCTGACCCATCTCATGAGCGATGCTATCAAACACGAATGTGGACTTGCCTACATTCGGCTGAGAAAACCCTTCTCCTATTACCTGCAAAAGCACGGGTCGGTGATGTACGGACTGAGCAAACTCTATTTGCTCATGGAGAAGCAGCACAACCGCGGACAAGATGGTGCCGGTTTAGCTGTAGTCAAACTCGATACCCAACCCGGCAATCCCTTCCTGCACCGCATGCGCAGCAATGCCCAGCAGCCGATTGCAGACTTATTTTTTACCATCGGCCAGCAAATTGCTGAGCTCGAAAAATACCAACCTGATATCAAATCGCATCCCGGACTCATGAAGGGGCACCTGCCTTTTCTGGGGGAACTCTTGCTGGGGCACCTGCGCTATGGTACCCAGGGCAAGAACAACGTAGAGTTCTGTCATCCTTTTATCAAGCGTGACCTGGTGCCGGGTAAGAACCTGGCATTGGCAGGTAATTTTAATTTAGTGAATACCGAGGAGTTATTTGACAGGGTCAATATTCATCCCGGAGATTTCCAGCAACAGAGTGATTTGGCTGCCATGCTGGAAGTGCTGCATCATTTTCTGGTGCAGGATGAAGAAGAGCATCCCAATGCTGCCGACCTGGGAAAGGTGTTGCGCAAGGCCACGCCATTATTTGATGGGGGCTTTACGATAGGTGGTTTATTGGGGAATGGCCACAGCTTTGTGATGCGGGATGCGCATGGTATCAGACCTGCGTATTATTATATCAATGATGAAGTGATTGTCGCTGCCAGTGAGCGAGCTGCCATACGTACTACCTTCAATGTTGGGGAGAATGAGGTGCTTGAATTGATGCCGGGTATGGCATTGCTGGTAGATGATGCCGGCAATTATACTTGTGAGCAGATTTTGCCACCACAGGAGCGCAGGGCCTGCAGTTTCGAGCGCATCTATTTTTCCCGGGGCAGTGATGAAAAGATCTACCGCGAAAGAATTGCGCTGGGACATCATTTGAGTAAAACAGTACTCGAGCGCATTCAATATGATCTCAAGCAGACCATTTTCAGTTATATACCCAATACGGCGGAAGTAGCATTTTATGGTTTGGTCAAGGGGATGGAGGAATACCTGAATAAGATCAAGGTAGAGCGCATATTGAGTTGGGGGAATGATTTCACACCGGATCGATTGGAAGAAATGGTCAACCGGAAAATCCGGCAGGAGAAGATTGCCATCAAGGATGTGAAGCTGCGAACGTTCATTACGGAAGACAGTAACCGCAATGAGATGGTGCAGCACGTGTATGATGTTACGTATGGTACGGTGCGCAAGCACGAGGATACGCTGGTGGTGATAGACGACAGCATAGTGCGGGGTACAACTTTGCGTGAGAGCATCGTTCGTATGCTGTTACGCTTACAGCCGAAAAAAATCATTATCGTCTCCTCTGCGCCACAGATCAGGTATCCGGATTGTTACGGTATTGATATGAGTAAGTTAGGTGATTTCATCGCATTTCGTGCGGCGGTGGCTTTGTTGAAAGACAGGAACAGTGAGCATGTGATGCAGGAGATTGTCGATCGCATACGCGAGTTGGAGGAAAAGAATTTGTTGCATACGGAAAATGTGGTGCGTCAGTTGTATAAGCCTTTCACTCCCGAAGAAATTTCCGATAAGATTGCAGCGCTGATTACGCCTGCAGGAACCACCATACCCATCGAAGTTATTTACCAAACCATCGAAGACCTGCATGAAAGTTGTCCCACCAATACCGGGGACTGGTACTTTACGGGAAATTATCCTACGCCGGGTGGTAATCGGGTGGTGAACAAAGCTTTCCTCAACTACATGGAGGGAAAGAATGTAAGGGGGTACTGATTAAAATCTTTTTTGAACACACATCACCACGCTACTTTGATATCAGCCGGATACTTGTTTTGTTCGATGTATATCACAGCAGCAATCGACTGCCAATAGATAATATCTATTTCCTTTTCATTAATTTTTTAGCCGGAACACCTACATAAGTACCCGGTCGGCTCAGGTTCTTTACGACTGCCGCATTCGAGCCGATGATCACATCATCGCAGATGACCAGCTTCTCGTTGATGGATACATTGTTGCCAATGAAGCAGCGGTTACCGATGGTTACATTACCGGAGATGATGGCTCCCGGCATGGCGCTGAAAAAATCACCAATATTCGTATCATGACCAATCTGGTTGCCACGGTTCAGCAGGGCATGGTCGCCAAGCGTGATATCAGTTGTAAGAATGCAGTTGGCACCAATGAAAGAGCCTGCGCCGATGTGAATATTTTTTGAGAAGACAAGTGTAGTCGGGTGAATGAAACTGAAGAAGCGGGTATTTGCGGGAAGTCGTTGTACCATATTAAATCGATCGCGGCTATTTGAAACGGCCACCATTATAAGATGGGTCTTCGGATTGAAGGAGCTGATGGGGCGCGTGTATTTATTCAGGTAGGCATCATCAACAAAGAAGTCAATGGGCTTATTGATTTGGGCTGCCACTTCTTTGGCATGACCACCGTAACCATATAGAGCGAGTTTCATGGGCATATAGGGAACTATCAATCCTGTATTGTGTCTTCAAATGTAGTTTTTTTCTCAACAGGGATTCAGGCCGGGGAGTTATTCATTGGCAGGTGACAGACACTTGTTAATGATATCGGCAATTTGTTCTACTTCATTTTGCTGTAATTCTGCATACAATGGCAGGCAGAGGATGCGGGTGGCGATGCTATCGGATACCGGCATGGCACAGTCTGGCAGGTAGGGCAGTTGGTTTAGGCTGGGATAAAAATATCGGCGCGGGTAGATGGCATTTTTTTCCAATGCGGCCATTACCTGCAGCAGTATTGCTTCTGATTCAAAGACAATGGGGTAGTAGGCATAGTTCCAGTCGGTATTTTCCCGCGGAGTAGGTTGCTCAAAGTGTCGGAACTGGAGCAGTTCATTGTATGTTGCCACCCATTTTTTTCTTTGCGCGATGATAGTTGGAAGGTAGGGTAATACGGCGAGTCCCATCGCTGCCTGCAGCTCTGAAATTTTACCATTGATGCCCAGTCCGTGAAAATGCAGCGGACCATTGTGGCCGAAGTTATGGCTGTAATACAGCTGATCATAGAGGCCTTGCTGTTTCGTAAAGATTGCCCCGCCTTCGCCGGTATGAAACAGTTTGGTGGCATGAAAACTGCAGGTACTTACATCGCCATATTCGAAGATAGATCGGCCTTGGTATTGAACTCCGAAACAATGAGCGGCGTCATAGATGACTTTCAGTCCGTACTTCTTTGCCAGGGCATCGATGTAGTTAATATTGCAGGGGTGGCCAAATACATGGGTGGCGAGGATGGCTGTTGTTTTTGGTGTTATCTTTTCCTCGATCAGGCTTTCATCGATGGTCAGGTGTTTTGGGTCGATGTCGACAAAAACCGGGGTACAATTTTCCCAGACGATGGAGGCGGTGGTGGCCACATAGCTAAAGGGGGTGGTGATGATTTCGCCTTGTTGGCCCAGCAGTTTCAGGGCTATTTGCAGGGGAATGGTACCATTGTTGGTGATGAACATCTTGCTTTCTTCAAGCGAGAGGTAGTCGGCGATTTTCTTCTCCAATTCCAGTACCAGTTCACCTCTGTTCGTAAGCCATTGGTTGTGGAAGGCGCGTTGCACCTGGGCGGTATATTCCTCCAGTAGCGGTAAAAAAGATTTGGTAACAGGAATCATTTCAGCAGCACGGTGTTTACAATCAAGATAAGTAATATTCGGGCGAAAACTACAGATAAATTTTATTGAACACTGTAAAGTTGGCACATATAAAAAATGATTATCTAATTAGGTAAAGGTTGGTTGAAGAGAAAGAGGTGGTGCCGTGTCAAAGGGTAGGCAGCTTAAAAGAAAGCAGGTTCAATGGGGTTGTTTTAGTGGGGGATAGGCATCGATTTTCTTTTTGCAATAAAAAACGGGCGGGACGGATTTTCGGTAATGGGCAGAAAAAAGCTAAAATGACGCAGGGGTCGTTTTATTGATTATCAGCGCGTTATACGGGTGTTGGCGGCCGCTTTTACGGTTTTCCGCAATTGTCTGGTGTTGTTGTTTTGTTGATATTTGAATTTGCTTTTGATCGAATAAGTTCAACCTTATTGAGCAAGAGTCAATAGATACCAAAACCAACGTAGTAAGCGCATGAAACATTTATTTGCTCGTATTGATACCTGGTTACAAAAAATTTTCGTGGTAGAGTTACCGGAGCATATTAGTCGCAGCATCAGTAAGCAGGAGTTGCTTGATTTGTATGCTGCCTGTGGTAAGGAGGATGATTTATTTCGGCAACGGGTAGGGCAGTTGTTAGAGCGGCGCTTCCCGGGTAAGGTGACAGATAAGGAGATCAATTATTGTCTGGAATGGGTTGCAGCGGTATCTAAGCGAAAGGGGTGATGGTTGGTAGTATATTCACTGATCAGCATGATCCATTTTGAGTGAGAAATCAGGGGATTGCAATTTGATGAAGGCATGATTTGGTTGTGGGTATTGGAGTTTCGCTTGTAGGTAATACTTCCATTAATCATGAAACACCTAATCAAGAGATAGACGCTTCTATCTTTGGTCTTGGCCTCGAGGAGCGAAATTTTAAAAATAGCAGGCTGGAAGAAGGAGGAGCATTTCTTGGAATACAGTACCAGGCCAAAATCGACAACCATTTTTATTTAGGTATCAGATCCCGCGTGTATTATGTTATCAC
>JBEIUM010000344.1:0-1700 GCA_040374385.1 Sediminibacterium sp.
AATACAGTCCATATCGACGATTTGTCACGTAATTTCGCACTCAATCTGTCTTGTGGATTGAAGGTGACTGCGTACTATCGAAAGAAGAAAAAAATTACTCAACGTAAAGGGCGAGTAAATCGACGGGGTACATCAATCCTTGTGAACACGATTTCCCGATATCCGTTTCGTTCATATAATACACCGATGTGTTTGCGGGAGATTAGAACCAAGTCTGAATAAGCAGTGTAATCGCCTTTCACCTCTGCAGGTGCTTCATCGATGGTGCGGTAAGGAAACCAGGACCAACCATCATCCTGACTGATGTGTAACATAAGTCGATTTCGTCGTATACTGTCCTGCGTATGGGTATGAGCAATGATGGCCTGCTTATGATTATACCCAATTGTCAGAACAGCACCCTGGTTCACCGGATCCAGCAAATTACGTTCGAGGTAGGTAGTATCCCAATGTATGCCACCATCGTTGCTACGGGAAATAAGGCGACACTTCTGATCACCACTTTGGTTACGTGTATTCAATAATATGCCACCCGTACCCAATTCGGCTGCCATAGATTCATTACTGCCGGGATAAGCAACATCCTCGCTCAATTGAAAATGTTGGCCATGATCATCTGAAAAGAATACATGTGCCCGATAATCACGAAAATGGGGCAGGGGTGGTCCGGATGAATGGTTGGCAGCTATTACCAACCTGCCACGATGTGGTCCATATTTCATTTGCATGGCATGACCGGGGGTGTTGGCATAACTGCGCCAGTCAGCGGAAGCATAAAGTGCATTACCTGCGAACTTATGTACCTGAGTAGATATGTTTACGGGTGCTTGCCATGTTTTTCCTCCATCATCTGAAATAAGATACCAAATTTCTCGGCGCCCCAAGCCTTCACGCACCTGGTGTTCAGTTCGGTTACCTGTGTTATAGAATAGAAAAATGCGATTGGGATGGGCCGGATCCAAGGCATCAACCACAGGTGCTGGATTACCTGCTTGTAGTTCCTCTTTGTCTACAATTACCTGCAATTCTCCCCAGGTTTTACCTCCGTTTGAACTGCGTTTTAATACTATATCGATGTCGCCAAAATCAGCAGATCCCTTTTTCCTTCCCTCACAAAAAGCCAGCAATTGTCCGTCAGACAACCCAATGATGGCGGGAATGCGAAAAGTATGGTAGCCCGATTCGCCTGAGCGAAATACGATATTCTCAGTCGGTTGCGCCTGCAGTCGAGAACTGCATAACAACAAAATAATCCATAAACTCGATAGATAATGGGGTAAATGCATCAACTAAATGTACAGAAAAAGCTTGCAGCAAGTAAGAGGACATGCATTTAAATGAAGGCTAATAGGAGGGAACTGTTGCCACTACCAAGAACGCATAAAAAAAGCCTTTCAATGATGAAAGGCTCTGTGATTCGGATTGGATTCGAACCAATGACCTACTGCTTAGAAGGCAGTTGCTCTATCCAACTGAGCTACGGAACCAAATTAAATTTAATGAACATGAGGTATTTGATGCAAAAACCCAAAAAAAAAGCTAATTAACCAATTTGAGTTATTTGGAAGTGTGCCAAATAGCCTAATTAAATAATTAGCTCTTAAATGTCGGGGCGGCAAGATTCGAACTTGCGACCTCCTGGTCCCAAACCAGGCGCGATGACCGGACTACGCTACGCCCCGAGAAACTAAAGAACTTCA
>JBEIUM010000105.1:0-8367 GCA_040374385.1 Sediminibacterium sp.
ATCCATGTTTTTTCTTTCAACTCCTGATCAAGTTGACCTTCTCCCCAACCGCTATATCCTAAAAAGAAAAGTATTTCCGACCGGTCGAGGTCGCCGGAACGTAAGAGATGAATGATCTGAAAAAAATTACCGCACCAGCCAATATCTTTTTGCAGAAAAACCGATTCTTCCAGCAAATCAGGCCGTTTATGAATGAAGTGTAGCGTATCTGCAGCAACAGGGCCTCCGCTGTATACCGGCATATTCATGTCACTGGCAGCAGGAACAAGGTCATTTAGCATCACCTCCATTGGCTGATTTACTACCAGTCCGAAACTCCCTGCCGGCTGGTGTTCACAGATTAACACCACCGTTCTGGCAAAATTGGGGTCCTGCAGAAACGGATCTGAAATAAGTAAACTGCCAGGATGTATGATTGGGTTATATGCCATTAGGGGGTTATATTTTTCAATTCCTAAGTTAAATTAGGCAAAAAGATAATAGAAAGCAAGAATTCCCGCCATCATCCGATTATATTTGTAGGGATGAAAAGAACGTTTCCCATCATTACTGTGTTGATCTCGCTCTCATTATTGGGATTGATCATTCTGCAGGTGTCGTGGTTTCGTAACTTAATGGAAATCACCCGACAACAGTATCGCGATAAATTTGACAGGGCGTGTTATAGTGTGGCTGATGAGTTGGGTCAAGGTATGGTACTGGTGAATCAACCCTTGCTGGGCACTCAATTGCAGGGCTCCATGTTTCGCTCCGATTTTCTCTTTCGGTCGCAAATTCAGATCGGCATTAGAAATATTTTTAACGCAACCCAGGTTGAACAGAAACTTCGCAGCGCATTCAAAGAACAAAAACTAGATAACATCAACTTTGAATTTGGCATTACGAATGCGAATAATGAAGTTGAATTGAGTTCCAGGGGGTTTGAAAAATCTTATAAGGACACAGTCAACAATCAACAACGAGTTTTTGCCATACGCGCTTATCGGGAAGAAAGTAAGGTATTTGGTGCCTTGTTTGTACTCACGCCTCAGTTTGGATTGTCGGTCTTTTCTTCTATCAAGTGGATGTTGGCAGGTGCCATTTTATTCATGTTAGTGATATTAGCCGCTTTTTATGTGACCATTCGTGCGTTGCTGAATCAGAAAAAAATCAGTGAAATCAAGTCTGACTTTATCAACAACATGACACATGAATTCAAAACGCCCCTGGCAACCATATCACTGGCAGTAGATGCTTTAAGGAATGAGAAAGTGCAGGCAGAGCCCGAGCGCGCAAAATATTTCATGGGAATTATTAAGGAAGAGAATGTGCGCATGAATAAACAGGTTGAAGCCATTTTGCAAGCTGCCCTGATGGAGAAAGAAGAGTTTCAGTTTAATAAAAAGAAATTATCTGTTCACCGACTGATTCAGCAGACCACCAATAAATACGATCTGCAATTGCAGCGTAAGGAGGGGAAGATCAATTTATTGCTCAATGCCAGTCGCGATGAAGTCGATGCTGATGAAGTGCATTTCACCAATGCCATTTCCAACTTGATTGATAATGCCATCAAATACTCAGATGGCGCTCCAGATATTACCATTGTCACCTCCAGCAATCAAAGGCAACTTTTCGTGCAGATAGCTGACAAGGGAATTGGCATGTCACGGGAGACGGCCAATCACATTTTTGAGAAATTTTATAGGGCACATACAGGAAATATTCACCAGGTAAAGGGTTTCGGGTTGGGACTTAGTTACGTTAAAACAGTTATTGACGCCCACCATGGAAAGATTCGGGTGGATAGTACGCCGGGTAAAGGAACTACCTTTACAGTAGAGATAGATTTATCTCACGACAATCGGGAAGAATAAGCAGCCGCGATTTTATATTCTTTTCTTCCACAATAAACTGCCATCACCATAACTTAAAAAGCGGAAGGCATTGTCAAGTGCGTAGTGATAAATTTTTTTCCAGTCATCACCCACTAAGGCACCCACTAATAGTAAAAGCGTGGAGCCCGGCTGATGAAAATTGGTGATGAGTCCGTCAGTAAATTGAAATTGATAGCCCGGTGCGATCAGGAGTTGTGTGGTGGCAACCAGTTTATCCAATTGATTTTTCTCCATCCATTGTAATAATACTACTATGGCTGCTGCGGGCGAGAGCTGTTGCGCCTGTTGGTCATAGGCTTCCCATTGTTGCACGTGTAGTTGGTCGGGGCGGTGATCGGGTTGTCGGCTGATTTGGACTGCCAGCCAGTAAAGACTTTCGAGCGTGCGCATTGATGTGGTGCCTACTGTAATGATCTTATTGGGTAATTGCTGTTGTATGGTTTCCAAGAAGGAACGCGTTACTTCAAAATATTCTTTGTGCATGACATGATCGGCCGGCGTGGCAGATTTTACCGGCAGAAAAGTACCTGCACCCACGTGCAACGTAACAAATGAAGCGGCAACCGATTTTTCTTCCAGACTTTTCATCAGCCTGGGTGTAAAGTGCAGACCGGCGGTGGGTGCCGCTACCGAACCAGGGCGTTGCGCATAGATGGTCTGGTATCTTTCTTTATCTTCTTCGGAAGCATCTCTGTTGAGATAGGGGGGCAGGGGTACTTGTCCGGCAATCGATAACAATTCAGCAAATGGAAGCTCGGCCGGCTCCCAGGCCAGGTCTAGTAAAAACAGGCCCTGTTCATTCCCCTTTTTCTCTGCCGTGATGCGGATTGCTTGTCCCGCAACAACAGCATCCAGGCACAGCTTCCCTTCTTTCCATTTTTTAGCTCCCCCCACCATGCACTGCCAGGTTACTTTCCCTGTTTGTAGCAGTGCAGCACCTATGTCTGTGTAGGAGGGTCCCGGTTCGAGACAAAATACTTCAATGTGCTGTCCCTTTTCATTTTGCATGAGTAAGCGGGCCGGCACCACCAGGGTATTATTGAAGATCAGGAGGGTTTGGGGGGGCAGGTAGTTTACCAGGTATTGGTAGCAGTCCTCTTTTATTTCAACTCCATTGTATACCAGCAACTTAGAGGCATCTCGTTCTGCCAATGGGTGCTGGGCGATCCGTTCATCGGGCAGTTCATACCAGTAGTCTGACATCTGGAGATCCTGCGGCTTTAATACCTGTTCGGGCATTTTAGTGGTTTTAGCGGGGGCAAAATTCCGTGAAAACACGGATTTTTTATATTAAAACTGTTTTGTATGAGCATAAACCTGTCTTTCCACGTTTTCTGCAACCTATTCACCCGTTATCCACCACTTATCCACGACTATTCACAGTCCGTTTTAGTTAAAATCAGGTATAAATGCCTGAAATCCTTTACCTGCTTGAATCTCAGCAAGTTGATATTTCGTGGATAAATACAACCCCCTCTAATTAGGGTGGAAAGTGGGAAAAAGTGTTATTTTGTGTCAACAAGTGGTAATCAGACAATAAAATTATTCACAAATGAGCGGATTTCACGGAGAATATGAGGCTACGGTAGATGCGAAAGGCCGTTTTCTCGTTCCGGGGGGACTGAAAAAGCAGTTGCCGGAAGGGGAAGGTCGTTTCATTATCAGCCGTGGCTTTGAAAAATGTCTCACGTTGTATCCGTTGAAAAGTTGGGAATTGATTATTGCCAGGATCAGCCAGTTGAATGATTTCGACCCCAAGGTACGTCAATTTCGCCGCCAGTTTTTGGGGGGTGCTACGGAAGTAGAGATGGACAGCGCTAACCGTCTCCTGCTGCCGCCCTCCCTGAAAGAATTTGCCGGTCTCGGCAAAGACATTGTACTGGCAGCGGCCATGGATCGCTTCGAAATCTGGGATGCAGGTAAGTACAAACAGCTCTTTGAGGATTTCTCTGCGGAAGATTTCAGCCGTTTGGCAGAGGAAGTGATGAAAGGAACAGACAAGAAAAGTGAAAGTTGATCGACTTGAAACAAAATTAAATGAGATCAACCCCACCAACTTCTGATGCTCCAAAACCCTATCACCTCCCTGTCTTATTAAATGAATCGCTGGAAGCACTGAATATAAACCCATCCGGCATCTATGTTGATGCTACGTTGGGTGGGGGAGGACATAGCCGCGGCATCTTGCAACACCTGAATCAACAAGGTAAGTTACTTGCCTTCGATCAGGATGCCGATGCGGCAGCCAATGTTCCCCAAGACGATCGATTCATTTTTCTGCCCTACAACTTTCGTCACCTGCAAAGAATACTTCGCTTGCAGGGTATAACGCAAGTAGATGGCATTCTCGCCGACCTCGGCGTCAGCAGTCACCAGTTCGATACCGCCGAAAGAGGTTTCTCCATCCGTATGGATGGTCCCCTCGATATGCGGATGGACCGGCGGCAACCCCTCACGGCTGCCCAAATTATCAGAACCTACGATGAAAAACAATTGCATCGCATGTTCGAACAATACGGCGAAGTGACCAATTCTAAAACGCTGGCACGGCTGATCGTACACCAAAGAAATCATTGCTCTACCGATACGATTGATCAATTCAAATCGCTCATCCACACAGCAGTGAAGGGAAATCCCAATAAATACCTGGCCCAGGTTTTTCAGGCTTTGCGAATGGAAGTAAATGACGAGACCGGTGCGTTGAAAGAATTGCTGCAGCAGATACCCGCTGTTCTTAAACCGGGAGGACGCGCTGCCATTATTACTTTTCACTCGATTGAAGACCGGATAGTAAAACATTTCTTCCGGCAGGGACAAGTGGATGAAATGCCAACCAACCCCCTGTTGCCGGAAGTGAAGGAGAAAGTGTTTGAACTGGTGAATAAAAAACCCATTCAGGCCACACCAGCTGAACTGGCAGCCAACCCCAGAAGCAGAAGTGCAAGACTCAGGGTAGCAGAAAAATTATAACAGAACGAAACCATGGAAAAAACCAACCGCACATCACTGAAGAACCCGCTGAAAGGTTGGTTTGATCATGCCTGGATGTTGCACCAGTTGCCGTTCTTTCTTTTTCTCTCCCTGCTGGCTGTGATCTACATCGCCAATGGGCACTATGCAGATCAGGTGATACGAAAAATCAACACCACCCAGTCAGAAATAAGAGAGCTGCAATTCAATTATAAGACACTGAAAAGTGAACTGATGTATAAAAGCGGCGAAGATCAAATGATACAAGCTGCTACACCACTGAATTTGAAAGTCAACAACGAATTACCCTTTCGACTCACACCACCCGAAAAAAAATAAACCTGCCACCGCTCAGATGGATGTAAAGAACGACATATTATGGAGGGTTTACCTGAGTTTCCTGCTCATCGTAGCAGTTGCTATCGCCATCATGGGTAAAGCCGTTTACATCCAACAGGTGCAAGGCGCTTACTGGAGAAGTCTGAGCGACAGTATCCACCAACGCATCGAATCAATTGAAGCAGAACGCGGTACCATCTTTACGGAAGACGGTCAAATGCTCAGCACCAGTGTACCCCGATTTGATATTTACTGGGATACCAGAATTACACCCCTGCGCGAGAACAGCGGAAAACTGTTTCGTGAGAAAGTAGATTCCCTGGCAGATGCCCTGGCTACACTATTTAAAGATCTCTCTGCAGGTGAATATAAACTCATGCTGCAGCAAGCCTACCAGCAGAAAGAAGGTTTCTTCCTGTTAAAAAAGAAAATCTCATTCCGCGAATATGAGCAACTAAGGACTTTCCCCCTCGTTAACCTGGGGAGGTACACCAGTGGTATCATTCCCTTTCAGAAAAACTTCCGTCTCAATCCCTTTGAAATGATGGCACTCCGTACCATCGGACTCGCCCGCGACAGTAATCAGGTGGGACTGGAAAATTCTTATGACTCCATCTTACAGGGGAAATCAGGAAAGCAATTGGTGCGCTTCATTGCAGGCGGCGTTAAAGTGCCTGTTGAAGATGATCAATATTTGGCTGAACCGGAAACAGGACGTGATATTGTTAGCACCCTTGATGTATTTATCCAAGGCATCACAGAGAAGGCGTTGATGAATGCGATGGTGAAACACGAAGCACTCCAGGGATGCGCCATCGTGATGGAAACACAAACAGGAAAAATCAGGGCCATGGCTAACCTGGGCAAAATGAACGATGGCAGCTATTGGGAAAACTTTAATTACGCAATCACGCCATCTGAACCCGGCTCAACTTTTAAACTGGCTACTTTATTGGCTTTGCTGGAAGATAAGAAGGTTGCTCTTCACGACATCATTGATGTGGAAGGTGGCAAGTGGGAACTTAATAACCAAACAGTAAAAGACGCAGAAGTACATGGCATTCGGGAAGAGACCATTCAACAGGCATTTGAAAAGAGTTCAAACGTGGGTATGGCGAAGCTGGTATGGAATAATTATGGTACACGTCCTTCTCAATACCTCAACTGGTTGAAAAAAATGCACCTGGATTCCCCCATGGGTATAGATCTGACGGGTGAGCGCTTACCTGTATTGCATAAGCCCGGAGATCCGCTGTGGCATGCCAACACACTCGCCTGGATGGCTTTTGGTTATAACATCCAAATCACACCACTGCAAACGCTTTGTCTTTATAATGCCATTGCCAACAACGGAACCATGATGAAACCCTATCTGGTTAGTTCCATCGCAAAGGAAGGGCAGCAGTTGAGAGAAATACAACCAACCATCATACGCCAGCAAATATGCAGCGAATCAACCCGGCAACAACTACTTACCTGTTTGAAAGGAGTTTGTTTGAATGGAACAGCTGCACAGGTATTTAAAAATACGCCCTACTCAGTAGCCGGTAAAACCGGAACAGCACAGGTAGCCAATGGTAACAAGGGGTATGACTTGAACATCTATCAGGCATCCTTCGCCGGCTTTTTTCCTGCCGATCAACCAAAATATACTTGTGTGGTCGTGATCAAAAATAAGCCCGGTGCGGTGAAGCACCATGGATCAGATGTGGCAGCTCCCGTCTTCAAAGAGATTGCTGACAGGCTTTATACAACCTTCCTCCGTCGCAACGAGTCGAAACAAACAGTTACTACAAATGTCGATTCCATCCCCTTCCGTTGGGCAGGAAATAAAAATGATCTGCAAAGGGTAACACGCACTTTACAAATTGCGGTGACTGATTCTACCGGTAGCTGGGATGAGTGGGCTGATATCAGTGGCAATTTCCGCCAGGGCTTGGTAAAGGGTCGCCCCGCAGCCGAAAATGCTATGCCTGCACTTTATGGCATGGGTTTAAAAGATGCCCTTCAGCTCGCAGAAACCAAAGGACTTATCGTACGTGTAGCCGGCAAAGGAAAGGTGATCAGTCAATCCATACCTGCTGGTGATAAGATCATTAAAGGACAGCTACTACGTATTCAACTCAACGAAATGCAGATCAATCACCCATAACAAGCATGGCCAACATTCAACACATATTATATCAGGTGCCACTGCTGCAAACCATGGGAAACCTTGACCGGGAGATTCGTCAGCTGCAGATTGACTCTCGTCAGGTACAGCCAGGTGATCTTTTCATCGCAGTACGAGGATCACATATGGATGGTCATGCATTTATTCCCGCTGCTATAGCAGCCGGTGCTGTTGCCATCGTCTGTGAAACATTTCCTCCTATCACCCCCGAAGGAATCACTTTCATACAAGTGAAGGAAGCTGGTGAAGCACTGGGCAGAATGGCTCATCATTTTTATGGTGATCCCTCTGAGCAGATCACGTTGGTAGGCGTTACCGGCACCAATGGAAAAACAACCATTGCCACCCTGCTCTTCCGATTATTCTCCTCTATGGGTTACCACTGCGGTCTGATCAGCACCGTTCAAAATCAGATCGGAGAGGAAGTCCTGCCCTCTACCCACACAACCCCTGATGCAATAAAACTGAATGAACTGCTGCACCGCATGTGCCAGTCCGGTTGCACCTATGTTTTCATGGAGTGCAGCAGCCATGCCATTCACCAGCATCGTATCACCGGATTACGTTTTGCCGGAGCGATCTTCAGCAACATCACCCACGATCACCTCGATTACCATAAAACATTTGACGAATATATTCGTGTCAAGAAGAGCTTCTTCGATCAGCTGCCGGCCAGCGCCTTTGCCCTGAGCAATGCCGATGATAAGCGTGGACAGGTGATGTTACAAAATACAAAAGCCATCCGCCGCATCTATAGTTTACACCAACCTGCAGACTTCAAAGGAAAAATTTTAGAGAATGCCCTGACCGGACTCGTCATGCTGGTGAATGATGTGCAGGTACATTTTCGGTTGATCGGTGAATTCAATGCCTACAACCTACTGGCTGTTTATGGGGCAGGCTGCCTGCTGGGTCAAGAACCTGCACAGGTGCTGACACACCTGAGTGCCCTGACCGGTGCCGAAGGTCGTTTCGATTATCAGGTAAGTGCTACCGGCATCATCGGCA
>JBEIUM010000097.1:0-9114 GCA_040374385.1 Sediminibacterium sp.
ATGGGAAGCGTTGATAATTTTTCAGGGCAAGACCGGTACCACGTACTACACTCTTGAGGGGATCATCCGCAACGTGCACCGGTAATTTGATCTTGGCACTGAGACGCTTGTCCAGTCCGCGCAGCAGCGCACCACCACCCGTGAGATATAGGCCTCTCTTATAGATATCAGATGCCAGCTCAGGTGGAGTTGTTTCCAATGCCTTCAGAATGGCTTCTTCAATTTTAAAAATACTTTTGTCCAGGGCTTCCGCAATTTCCTGGTAGCTGACCATGATTTGTTTCGGGATACCGGTTACGAGGTCTCTTCCATTTACCGGAATATCATCCGGCGGATTATCGAGATCTTTCAAAGCAGCGCCCACATTGATTTTGATTTGTTCAGCAGTACGCTCACCAATGAGCAGACTGTGATAGCGGCGTAAGGCTTCCATGATATCTGCGGTAAATTCATCACCTGCGATACGGATACTCTGGTCACATACGATACCTGCCAATGCAATAACAGTGATACCGGTCGTACCACCACCAATATCAATGATCATGTTGCCCACGGGTTCTTCTACATCAATACCGATACCCAGTGCAGCAGCCATGGGTTCATGAATCATATAAACTTCTTTCGCGCCCGCCTGCTCAGCACTATCGCGCACGGCTCTTTTTTCTACCTCTGTAATAGAAGATGGAATACAGATGACCATTCTCCAGGCAGGAGGAAACAAGGGCTTTTTGGGATAGATCATTTTGATCAACTCACGAATCATCAGCTCGGCAGCATTGAAGTCGGCAATTACGCCATCTTTCAACGGTCGAACAGTTCTTATGCTCTCATGTGTTTTTTCATGCATCAACAAAGCCTTCCTACCCACCGCCAACACTTCTTTCATATTGTTGCGGTTTAGGGCAATGATAGAAGGTTCATTCACCACTACTTCATCGTTGTGTATGATCAGGGTATTGGCAGTACCCAAATCCATAGCTATTTCCTGCGTAAAAAAATTGAATATCGACATGTTCTGTGCTGTAAGCGCTTATCTGTTGTAAGAATGAATACAAAGGTGATTGAAAATAACGGAATAACAAAGTGCAAACCCTTATTTTTCGGGCATTTCAGGCGATTGTTGTTTAGCCGGGAAATTCATAGCCAATGTCGCTCCGGTAATACATACCCTGAAAGTGAATCTGCTGCAAAGTTGCTGTGGCATGCTGAACCGCTGAAGCCAGGCTGTCTCCAAACGCCGTTACGGCCAACACCCTGCCACCCGCTGTAACGATGTCTTCACCACTTTGCGCCGTTCCTGCCTGAAATACCAGTGCGAGGGCATCCGCAGGCAGCGTGTCGAGGCCGTCGATCTTTCTGTTTTTGGGGTAGTTGCCGGGATAGCCTTCACTGACAGCCACGATGGTAGCGCCTTTTTTGTCAAAGTAGGCGATATTGGCATCCGCCAGCGTACCATTGTCCATCGCCGCCAGCAGTGCGACCAGGTCGGTTTGCAACAAGGGCATCACAATCTCCGTTTCCGGGTCACCCATTCGGCAGTTGTACTCAATCACCCAGGGTTCTCCCCCCACATTCATCAGTCCAAAGAAGATAAATCCTTTGTAGATCAGGTTTTCAGCCCGGATACCCGCGATGGTAGGCTCAATGATGCGTTCGGTAACCTTTTGCATGAAGACATCGTCTACGAAAGGTACCGGACTGATACAGCCCATACCACCGGTATTGGGACCGGTATCGCCCTCTCCTACCCGCTTATAGTCTTTCGCATGACCGATGATCTGATAGCTCTCCCCATCGGTGAGCACAAAAACACTCACTTCAATGCCAGCAAGAAAGGATTCAACCACCACCGTGTCACCTGCCCGACCAAATTGTTGCTCGCGGATCATCTGTTCGAAAGCTTTGAGCGCTTCCTCATGGGTGGCAGCCACGACCACGCCCTTCCCGGCTGCGAGTCCGTCGGCCTTGATCACCACGGGTAGGGGCTGGCGGCTGATGTAATCTCTCCCTTCCTCATAATTTTCCGAGGTAAATGTGGCATAGGAGGCTGTAGGAATGCCATGGCGTTGCATGAACTGCTTGCTGAAGGATTTACTTCCCTCTAATTGGGCCGCTGCGCGGGAAGGCCCCACCACAATCTTATCGGAAAGGGTGGCATCGGACTTGAAGTAGTCGTAGATGCCATTGACCAGCGGCTCTTCCGGACCTACGACCACCATATCTATTTTATGATCGATACAGACCTGTCGGATGGCATTAAAATCATTGACACCTACCGGCAGGTTGGTGCCCAATTTGGCTGTACCGGGATTGCCGGGCGCTATCCATAAACCGCTGCAGTGCGGACTGGCAGCTATTTTCCAGGCCAGCGCATGTTCGCGTCCACCGGAGCCAAGTAACAAAATATTCATTCCAATTCTATTTGCGGCGAAGGTAATGAGGGATGATGGATTGAAGTCGGGTTTATGCAGTTTCTTCCACTCCCACGTATCTTTTTTCCGGAAGGTGACGGGCAACCAGCAGGAACAATACTGCATTCACTACCATGATACCCGTGAACAACCAGAAATACCGTGCCCCCGTGTATTGCGCGAAAAATCCGCCATTGGCAATGCTGTTGTTGACCAAACTAACGAAGATGTTCCCCACGGAAATACCCAGCAAATACAGGGCACTCATGGTACTTTTCATCGACTTGGGCGAATGGGTATAGGCATATTCCAGACAGGTAATCGACACCAACACTTCCGCTGCAGCGAGCAAGAGGTAAGCCAAAATCTGCCACCATACGGATGGCTTATTACCGAGGTCAATTTCTTGCTGTATGAGGGCAATGATCACAAAGGATGCGGCGGTTAAAAACAAGCCGGCACCAATTTTCTTGAGTGGAGTAATGGTGAACCCTGCCTTCTCCATGGCAGGAAATATCCAGTAGGTGAAAACCGGAATCAGGCTCAACAAAAAGACTGGATTGAAAATTTGTACCGTCTCTGTCAGTAGCTCAATGCCAAAAATGCGGCGGTCTAACTTGGCAGCCTGTAATACCCACTCCGCCAGGTTTTGATCCCACAGCGCCCAGAAAACCGGCGTAAAGGCAAAGACCATTAAAATGCGGTAAACGGCTTGAACACCTTCTACTGCCTGCGCTGAAAAATGGTGCCTGTTTTGGATACGAACCCAAAAACTCCCTTCATTCGCATTGGCTGCCTTCGATCGGAATAGGCTTCTGTAACTCTCTACCAGTGCTGCCCAGGTAATAGACATGAAATTCTCCCGCTTATAACCGGAGGGCGGAACCCGCACATACTTTTTTCTGCCCAGCCAGAAAATAAAAGTTGCCAGCACCATCAACACACCGGGAATTCCAAAAGCCAGCTTGGGCCCCCAATGTTTATACACCAAAGGAATCAGGGCAGTAGATACGATAGACCCTGAATTGATCGTAAAATAAAACCAGCCATACATCTTACTCAACAAGTGCTCATTCGACTTGTCAAACTGGTCACCTACGTTGGCAGAAACGCAGGACTTAATTCCACCGGCAGCAACTGCAATGATGACCAGTCCCCAGGAGAACAAAGTCAGATTATTGGTGTTCATCGCCAGCATCAGATTGCCGCAAGCATACAATATAGATACGTAGAGTATTACCTTGTACTTACCAAAAAACCAATCAGCCAGAATTCCTCCCACCATCGGCATGAAATAAGCCACAGATACAAAAATGTGTGTTAACTCATTCGATTTTGCTTCTGCCACAGTCTGCAAGGCCGGGTCTGTGGTAGGATTGTAAAACTGTGCTACCAGAAAAGTGGTCATGATAGCACGGATGCCATAAAAGCTGAAACGTTCGGCTGCCTCATTACCAATGATGTATGGAACCGCCGGCGGCATACCTGTTTTCTTCACTTCTTGCTGCAATTCGGTCATATGTTGTATTTTGGGACTGAAAGATATCGGAAAGATACAGCGGAACTTTATTTTTCCGTTGCTGTTTTTCTTACAGAAAAAAAACTTGCCATGGCATCAGAAAAAAAATCCTTCCGGCCCTACATCGCTCCGGAATCTAACATGAAAGAACTAACCGTTAAATCTATTTTAATGGGAAGTCTGTTTGGCGTCATCTTTGGCGCCTCTACTGTTTACCTGGCATTGAAAGCCGGATTAACCGTTTCTGCTTCCATACCGATTGCAGTTATTGCCATTACATTAGGCCGTCGCTTATTAAAAACGACCATCCTTGAAAACAACATCATTCAAACCACCGGCTCCGCTGGCGAAAGCATCGCTGCCGGTGTGGCATTCACCCTGCCCGGCTTCCTGTTTCTATCTTCCCCCACGAGCGCGGAATACTTTAACTACCTCACCATTCTGATTCTCGCCATTGTCGGCGGATTGTTGGGTACTTTATTAATGGTTCCCCTACGCAAAGCCCTCATCGTAAATGAACATGAAACCCTGCCTTATCCGGAAGGTACTGCCTGCGGCGATGTATTGAAAGCAGGTGAGAAGGGAGGAGACTTTGCCAAGACGGCTTTCTGGGGATTGGGGGTAGCATTTGTATATGCCCTGCTGCAGAAAGTATTGCATGTAATTGCTGAAACACCTTATTACGCAACTCGTCAGGTCAATAAATTTTTCCCTTCCGCAAAAATTTCGGGAGAGATCACGCCCGAATACCTCGGTGTAGGTTATATCATCGGCTGGCGCATTGCCGGTGTGCTGGTAGCAGGTAGTGTGCTGAGCTGGATGGTATTGATACCATTACTCAGTACCCTGGTTCCGGGGGAAGTGATCGCCACGCAGCTCGCCAAGTTGGGCTACCTCGCCGATATCACCCGTGCCGGTGGCAAGGGCGGATGGGATCCGATTACGAAAACTTTTAGTGATTATTCCAGTGCGATCTACTATGCATATGTTCGCCAGATAGGTGCCGGTGCCGTGGCAGCAGGTGGCGTTATCACGCTGATAAAAACCATTCCTACCATCGTTCAATCTGTAAAAGGAAGCATGGCATCCTTGAAAGCAGAAGGCGACGCATCTGCAGCTGCTGTTGCAAGAACCGATAAAGACCTGAGTTTAAAAGTGGTAGGCTTTGGTAGCCTGGGCTTAGTTGCCTTGATCACCTTCCTGCCACAAATTCCAGGCGATAGCCTGGTGCAAAAATTACTGGTGGGCGTGCTTGTACTTTTATTCGGCGCCTTATTCGTTACAGTTGCCAGCCGCATCGTAGGATTGATCGGCTCATCGAATAGTCCGATCAGCGGCATGACCATCGCCACTGTGATGGGAACCAGCCTGATTTTTTTAGCAGTGGGCTGGACGGGACAAGCATTTGAGCCATTGGTATTGGTTGTCGGTGGCATGATCTGTATCGCTGCTGCCAATGCAGGCGCCACCTCACAGGATTTGAAAAGCGGATATATTGTAGGTGCCACCCCCCGCAACCAACAGATTGCATTGTTCGTGGGGGCTATTGTTTCCTCCATCGTTATCGGTATTACCGTGAAATTCTTAGACAAGCCTTCCACAGAAATGATGCAGCAAGGAATTCAGCATGCCATTGGCACGGAGAAATTTCCCGCACCCCAGGCGACTTTGATGGCAACACTGATCAAAGGAATACTTTCACAAAACCTCGACTGGCAATATGTGGTCGTAGGTATTTTCCTGGCTGTTACGATGGAATTGTGCGGTATCAAGGCACTCAGCTTTGCCATCGGTGTATACCTTCCCCTGGCTACCACATTGCCGATCTTTATCGGTGGCGCCATTCGCGGATTGGTAGAGAACCACCAGAAAAAAGAAAAGAAAGAAATAAGTCCGGAGGAAGAGGAACTCGGTCGGGGTAATTTGTTTGCAACGGGACTCGTTGCCGGGGGGGCTGTTGCCGGGGTATTGATTGCCTTTTTGGCCGGCTCTGCCAGCGGTGAAAAGTTCCTGAATGCAGTAAGTACGGAACATACCATCGTGTCTTCTATGGGAGAGGGAGGCTACTTCCTGATCGGGACCGTCTTTTTTGCGCTCATGGGATGGATACTCTATCGAGTGGCTACCAGGAAATAGCAGTAACAATGGATGGGGCCAGTCTGCTACATGCACATTTTAACAGTTCCGTGTACAATGGTATTTAAACGTTCATTGGCTGTAGGGGTCTATTCATAAAATAAGTTGTATGCGCTTTGTTCCGAAAAAAGCTTTGCTGACGGCGCTGGTTCCCCTGGTGATCTACGGATTCACCGATCCCGGGAATTCCGGCAGCCGCGAATCTGTTAAGATGCCCTACCGCAAAGCCGGACTCACCCACGAACAGGCAGCGGCACACTTGCTCAGTCGCTTCACCCTGGGCGCTACCCCACAGCAGGTAAAGGCAGTCGTTGACCAGGGATTGAACAAATGGTTCATCGAGCAGCTCGACGGCAAACTACCCGATGAAGAAGTAGCCCGCCGGTTACCCGCCGATAATTATCCTGCCCTTACCATGAACAATGAAGCCATCGTTGCTAAATATGTAAATGCAGGACAGGCCATACGGTTGGCAGTGAAAAACAAACTCATCACTGCAGATTCAGTGGCCCAGTTGGGGAAGCCTGAATACCGACAGCAGTTACAGCGATTGATGAAGGAGCAGGGACTGGAAAACCAGCAGGAACTCAATCGTCAGTTGCTGAATCAGAAAATTGTACGTGCCGCCTATGGATCGAATCAACTGCACGAAGTGATGACCGACTTTTGGTTCAATCATTTCAATGTGTCACTCACCAAGGGTGCCAGTCAGCGTTATGTTCTTACCTATGAACGCGATGCCATTCGACCCAATGTGGTTGGAAATTTTTCAGAGCTTTTGTTGTCCACCGCGCGTCATCCCGCCATGCTCGAATACCTCGATAATGTTGGCAGTGTGAGCAACAACAACGAATTCTCCAGGCGCAGGGAACAATCTGCAGCTGCGCAACGTTTGCGGCGGCAGTTGGAAAAAAAATTACAAGACACCAGTAATCCCAATCAGGCAGCCATGCAACAGTTGGCCAATCGTGCACGCATGCAGGGATTGAATGAAAACTATGCCCGCGAGGTAATGGAATTGCATACCCTCGGTGTTGATGGCGGATATACGCAGGAAGATGTAACCCAGGTAGCACGGGCGTTGACAGGATGGACCATCCGACCGCTGAACTCAGATAATCCCATGAACCAGGTAAGGGAAATGGCAGGACGTGCTGCTGCGTTGGCTGAAAAAGACAATGTAGAAGTGGGTGACTTTTTATTTCGTGCCAACAGACACGATGAGGGTGAGAAAACAATATTAGGAAAAGCGTTCGACGGCAAAGCCGGCTACCGGGAAGGGGTAGAAGTTTTACAGCACCTGGCAGAACATCCTTCCACGGCAAGCTTTATTTGTAAAAAAATTGCGATTCGCTTTGTCTGTGATTCCCCCTCCCTGAATCTGGTGCAGGCCATGGCCACTACTTTCCAAAAAACCAAGGGCAATATTCGTTCTGTGCTCATCACCATGGTGAATCACCCTGCTTTTTGGGAAGCATCTGCTCTCAGGGAAAAAGTAAAATCTCCCTTCGAACTTGCCATCAGTGCCATCCGTGCCTCGCAGGCAGATGTACAGCAACCTTTGCAGATCAGTAACTGGATCACCCGCATGGGACAGCGACTCTACAGTTATGCAGCTCCCACCGGATATCCCGACAGGGCCAATTTCTGGATCAATACAGGTTCATTGTTGAACCGCATGAATTTTGGAATCGCCTTTGCTGCGGGAAGAATTCCCGGGGTAAAAGTGAACTGGCTGGCTTTGAATGACAACCATGAACCGGAGAGTGCGGAAGATGCATTGCGTGTGTATAGTCAGCTCTTGCTGCCTGAAAGAAACCAGGAAGAAAATATCCGCCGCCTCACTGCCCTGCTGAAAGAGCAGCAGTTGGAAGAAAAAATCAAGCAGGCCTCCGACATGAATAACCCGGTACCTGCAATGGAAGATAGCATGGCCATGGCTTCGAATGAAATGAAGGAAATGCCCGAGCGCAGAAGAAGACGGCAACAGGAAGCAATGGCGGAAAATCGCACTACGACCGGAATGCCGGTACAACAAAATACTTTACAACAGGTTGCCGGTATCATCATCGGTTCTCCCGAATTTCAACGGCGCTGATCCCATCACCGAATTTTAAATGAATTACATGAATAAGAGAAGAGCGTTTATCAAGTCCGGTACCCTGGCACTCTTTGCTGCCGGCTTGCAGGGCGGCATTCCGGGATTTTTGATGCGGGCAGCAGCAACGCCCACCCTTTCCTCTTCCACCGGCAAAAAGAAAACCCTGGTATGTATTTTTCAACGCGGGGCGATGGACGGATTGATGGCGGTTACACCCTTCACGGATCCTGCATTGAAAGCACTTCGTCCCGGACTATTCATGAGTCCCGCAGAGAAGGAAGGAAAGATCATTGACCTGAATGGAAGTTTTGGCATGCATCCTTCTCTACAGTCTTTACATCCTTTTTTCACGGATGGTCGACTCGCTGTAGTTCACGGTGTAGGAAGTCCGAACAATACCCGCAGCCATTTTGATGCACAGGATTACATGGAATCGGGTACTCCTTTTAGCAAGAGTACTTCCAGTGGTTGGCTGAACAGAACGGCAGCACAACTAACAGCAACTCCTTCGCCTTTCAGAGCCGTTAGTCTCACATCGGCATTGCCCCGCAGCATGTATGGAGATCAGGAAGCACTTGCCATCAATAATTTACAGGAGTTTGCGCTGCAAGTACGGGGTAATCCCATGGCGACGAAAATGACTGCCGGTTCCTTCGAACAACTGTACGATGTAACGACCAGTGAGTTGCTGAATAAAACGGCGAAAGAAAGCTTCGATGCGATGCGCCAGTTGCGTGAAGCAGGAAAAAACAGTTATCCGGTAACGGCAGGGGTTGTCTATCCCAATACTCCATTGGGTAATTCATTGCGCCAGATCGCTGTATTGATAAAAATGAATATCGGCCTCGAACTGGCATTTGCTGAGAGTGGAGGCTGGGACACGCACTTCAATCAGGGTACACTCAATGGAGCATTTGCCCGCAACCTCAAAGACTTCAGTGACAGCA
>JBEIUM010000174.1:0-5796 GCA_040374385.1 Sediminibacterium sp.
CATTAAGAGGATCCAGCTGTTGTTGTTGGATGTGGAAAACGTTTATCAATTGGCTGCACTAAAAACCATCTGTTATGTGCAGGCATTTTATTCCATTCAGAATAATACGACAGTACTCTTCAAGCAAGGTGAAATGAGTAAGGTGCTGGATGCCCAGAAACAGGCTGAAATCATGAAGAAACTGAAGGAAGAGATGAACCAGAACACCAGTAATGCTTCTTCTGAGGTGGCTACCAACGACGAGTTGACCAAGCGACTGAAAAATGCCCTGCAAAACGAGAATTTTTATGTGGGTATTAGCAATCAAATTCTGAAAAGTCTGAACTATAGCGCAACGGGTGACTTCTCGATAGAGGTGTCTCCTGATAAAACCGCCATAATGTCTACAAGGGGTAATGACTACTATCTGAGCTTTAAAAAGCCAGGGGTGTTCACTGTTAAATTTATGGACAGAAGAAAAGGTGGTGCAAAATTACTCTTCGATAAGAAAGTTGAGGTAATGACGCTGCCCAATCCGCTTATTAAGTTGAATACGGAAAACATGACCAATAATATCATCAATGTTAGAGATCTGCTTAGCTCTAACCGCTTGATTGCTTATATGGGGTCTGCCGTATTCAAAAATTTCCCGGGACGCATCAATGGTTATCAGGTAATCAAGGTATCCGCTGATGGTAAAAAGCCAAATGTGTATAATTATGGTGATGTTTTCCAACCCACCACTCAAAGTTTGATAGGTAGTTGCAAGCAAGGTGATCTGATTATTTTTGATAACATCACGATTTCCATGTTAGATGGTACTACCCGAACTGCCAATCCTATGACATTTAAAATTGTTGAATGATGACCAGGTTCCTACTTACTGCAGCCGTCTGGTGTTCGCTGGCATTTTATGCGAGTGGACAAACAGCCGTGATTGGGCCAAAATTTACTACACCTTGTACCGGACAGTTCTTTAATGTGCTGCCTGTCAATGGTGTTGGTACACCTCCGGATGTTGTTCCAGCAAATACTAAGTATTCGTGGCCTACTCCAACACTCCCAACCGGACTTACAGGAGGGACATCGGGTACTATCCAGAACAGTATCTCAGGAACCCTTGTGAATTCAACCAGCAATTCATTACAGGCTATTTATGTTGTTACACCTGTCAATACCTCTAACGTTGCAATCGGTAGTCCATTCACCGTAACAGTCAATGTATTACCATTCGCCACTGCCAGTGATATAACTATCACTCCTAGTTTGCCTAAAGTATGTTCGGGTTTGCCTACATCCCTCAGTGTTGCTCTTAGTTCTTCCAGTACAGTTACACCCGGCACTGCTAGTTTTACCTGGTATTCCGATGCAGCTTTAACAGACGAATTGGTTTCAGGTACTTCATATACAACACCCGTTTTAACGAATAATACAACATATTATCTGACGGTTCGGGGTGCCAATAAGTGCGAAAATACTGTGGCCACCGCTTTCAGCGTTACCGTGAATGTAGATGGTATTGCGCCAGATATGAGCCAGCCCTCCAGTCAAATCGTGTGCGCCGGTGGCTCTACCAACATGGTAAACTTTACATCTACCGCCAACATCTACAATGCAGGTATTGTCTACAACTGGACGAATAATACTACTTCTATTGGACTCGCAGCTGCCGGAACCGGAACGATTACCTCATTTATTCCGGTGAATAACACTACATCTACCATAACAGCTACGATAACAGTTACGCCTTTTACAGCTACCTCTAATTATAGTTGTTCGGGTGCACCTAAAACATTTACAATACAGGTTGTTCCGATTCCATTTGTAGCCAACCAGTCACAGGTTGTTTGTAGCGGCGTAACCATGAATTATATGCCGACAGGTGTTCCGGATGGTACTACCTACACGTGGGTGCCAACTACCGTTCCGCCAGGTATTTCAGGCGCATCAACCGTATCTACGCCAAGAAATGCGTTTAATCCGACACTTATTAATAGTACACTCAATCCACTGAATGTTGAGTTTGATGTGACAGCAAGAACAGGTAATGGCTTGTGCGCCGGACCGGTTTTCAGAATTACCGTTACGGTCAAGCCCATACCCGCCGTCTCAGACAAAGTATCTACTACTTGCAGTGGTTTCGCTTTCGAAGTAAGTCCCACTGGTGTTCCTGAGTCAACGTTCTATACCTGGGGCGTACCTGAAGTGCTTTCCGGTAATGTATCGGGAGGAAATTCTCAGGCTTCGCAGCAGTATGCTGTTACTCAGGTTTTGATCAATGGAGGAAATACGCCTGCGGTTATTCGTTACATAGCTATCCCGACTACTTCCGGATGTACAGGTACGCCTTTTTCAGTGACAGTAACCGTAAATCCAAAACCTGTTTTAGGCGATAGTGGTCCTAAGTCAATTTGTAATAATGCTGTTTTCAGCTTTACACCGACTTCCAATGTATCGGGAACAACATATAATTGGGTTCGGAGTCTCGTATCTAATATCACCAATCCGGCATCTTCCGGAACTGGTAATATTAATGAGACCCTGGTAAACATCAGTAACTCTACGGAACTGGTTTCTTATGCCTTTACACTTACTGCCAACGCTTGTTCCTATAATGAAGAACTTTTGGTGTCTGTTCGGCCAACATTAAGTCTTGCTTCCGATTTGACAAGAAGCACTTGTAGCCAGGCTCCCTTCTTTTATATCGGCATCAGTTCAGCCAGTGGAACCATATTGAGTTGGACAAGAACAAGCACTGCCGGTATTTCTAATCCCACAGCTTCAGGTACCAATATACCCATCAGTGAAGTGTTGGTGAATACGACCAATGCACCGGTTAATGTGACGTATCAATTTTTAAATAGACTGGGAGAATGTTCTAATCAGACAAATGTGGTTGTTACCGTAAATCCTCTTCCTGCTGTAAACGTGATTACCGATAAAGTTTACTGCAGTAATGAAACGGTATTGATACCCCTTTCAGGATCTGCCGTGAGCGGTACCAATTACAACTGGGAAAGTACCAATGTCAATATTGGTTTACCCAATGCAGGTAGTGGCGATATTTCATTCGTTGCCAATAATGCAACTTTTGTGCCGATTCGAAGCAGTGTTACAGTAACACCACTTGTAAATGGTTGTACTGGAATACCCCAATCATTTACAATCACGGTCAATCCAACCCCCACTTTGACCTCTGACTTTATTTTGTCTCCTATCTGTAGCGGTTCCGCTCAAGTTTATACTCCCACAAGTTTTATTTCGAATACAACTTATACTTGGACACGGGCTGCTGTAACTGGTATTACCAATCCTGCTGCAATCGGCGCCGGTAATATCAATGAAGTATTGAATAATAATTCAAACGTACCATTGGTAGTGACATATAATTACCTGTTGACTGCCGCAGGATGTAGTAGTCCGGTTCTACCCGTGTATGCAACCGTCAACCCTACTCCGGCGATGTTCAATCCGGGTAACCAGACGGCCTGTAATAATGCACTCAAGATCATCAATTTCACCGGGTCAGTTGTGAGTGGTACAGAGTATTTATGGACAAATAGTAATACCGCTATTGGAGCGCCGGCAGCGGGCAATGGGGACATGTATTTTGTTGCAACGAATGCCACTACATCTGCAATCACTGCTACTATTAGTGTATTTCCGAGAGCCAATGGATGTTCTGGTAATACAGTCACCTTCCAGCAACTTGTCAATACTGCACTTGTATTGAACAGTCCGTTGACACCAGCGGCAGTTTGTAGCAATGTGCCATTCCAGTATACGCCTAATTCCAATGTTCCCAATGTACTGTTTAGCTGGAATAGAAACATTACGCCGGGTATTTCGAATGTGCCTACCTCCGGCTCCGGTTCTATTAATGAGGCATTGGTCAATTCCACTTCTAATCCAGTTACAGTTACTTACGAGTATAGCCTTATTAGTACCGATGGCTGTACCAATGTTCAGAATGTTCGCTTAGTAGTGAATCCTGCCTTGGTGATCAGTAATGCTGCCGGAAATTATGAAATTTGCAGTGGCACTGCATTTAATTTCGTACCCAATGCCAATATTACAGGTGTACCTTATTTATGGACCAGGGCGGCTGTTACTGGTATCAGTAATAATCAGGCAGGCTCAGGGACAGGAAATATCAATGAAGTATTGACCAATTCGACTGATCAGCCTATTGAGGTTGAATATATTTATCGTATTGGACAAACGGTTACTTGTGCCAGCGACCAGTCTGTTAAAGTAATCGTGAAACCTTTGCCCAGGTTAACGGGAAGTAAAACCATTGAGGTATGTAGTAATGCCCCCGTTGCATATACACCTATTGGTAATATTCCGGGAACTAATTTCAACTGGACAAGGGCAGTCGTTTCGGGCATCTCAAATCCTTTTGGCGTTGGTGTAGTGGGTATCCCAGAAATCTTATTCAATACCACCACCGGAAATGTCAATGTAGTTTACAAGTACGAGATGACAAATTATAACGGATGTGTCAACACAGAAGATTTACTGGTTACTGTAAAACCTGTACCTATTGTAGGCACATTAACGGATCAATCACTTTGTCACAACGATCGAACAACGGCCTTGGTGTTCACCAGTACTTTATCTAATACAACATTTAATTGGGTGAATTCTCAAACTGCCATTGGCTTGGCAGCTGCGGGTTCAGGTGTCAGCATTCAGCCATTCACAGCCGTTAACAATGCAAGTGGTCAGCTCGTTGCTCAAATTAGAGTGACGCCTACTGTTAATGGATGTGATGGAATTACTACACTGGTGGCCAATATTATTGTCAATCGTGCCATTACCGGTAGTTTCATCGAGTCTGCTCCGCTGGTGGCCTGTCCTGGTATACCGGTGGGTCCGCTCGTGGGTAGTGTGCCTTTAGGTGGAGATGGATCTACCTATGTTTTCCAGTGGGATTCTTCTGCAAATGGTAGCACTTTTGTTTCTATGGGTAGTAGCTTTATTACCCGGCAGATCATTGCGCCTACTCAAGTAGCCGATCGCTGGTATCGTATGCGTACAATCTCGCTGGGTTGTTCTGCTACGACCGCTCCGGTTAAGGTTTTAATGAAGCCTAAGCCAACGCTGAAAGTAGAGAATCGCGATAATTTTACCATCAGTATTGGTAATAGTACACAAGTTTTCATCAGTGGAGCCTCTACTTACTTGTGGACACCTCAGATTAATATCAGTAACCCACGTTCTTCAGCTCCTTTCTTATCGCCTCAGGTGAATACGAATTATAAGGTTTATGGCACGTCTGAGGATGGCTGTATTGATTCGACCATAGTGGCGATTAAGGTAAACAGGGACTTAAAGATTTATCCCAATAATGTGCTGACGCCCAATGGTGATGGTTACAACGATACCTGGAAGATCAAAAACATAGAGTTCTACCCCACGAATAGTGTAACTCTCTATAATAGTAATAGTGTTATAGTATGGACAAAAGAGAATTACCAGGGTGATTGGAATGGTACCCGTGACTCAGGTATTAAATTGGCTACAGGCACTTATTATTACATTATAAAAATAAAAGAGGGCAATGACGAGGCAATTATCAAGGGCTTTTTGACGTTGTTGAATTAAGTATTTTAATAAATTATTAATATTAAAAATATATACTATATATCAAAAGAGGATGATTTTTTCACCAAGACCTATCATCGCTTCTAACATGAAAAAAGTATTGACCATATGCTATTTATTCCTGCTGTTACAGTTACCTGTGATGGCTCAGAATAATTTTTTCAGTTCGAGCGTTTTTGAGAATAAGGTGGTATTCAATCCGTCGCA
>JBEIUM010000018.1:0-21982 GCA_040374385.1 Sediminibacterium sp.
ATTTATGACAATTTTTATTCATGGACTTTGATTAGTTATTGTTTAATAGCGGAATCCCCTATTCATCCACTCCTTGCCGTATGGATGTTTTATAGTAAAATTGTGCTCTAATACCGATACGAATTTCCCCATGAAAAAGGCCTTGATCTGCGGTGTATCCGGACAAGATGGAGCTTACCTGACTGCCTTGCTGCTGGACAAGGGCTATGAGGTTTATGGTGGGTCGCGGGATGCCACCACCAACCCTTTTGATAATCTCCGCAAACTGGGATTGTTAGCACATATTCGTCCTGTTTCAATCAATACCATCGACTTCAAAAGTACTCTTGCGACCCTTAGCCGTATTCGTCCTGATGAGGTATATCACTTGTCCGGACAAAGTTCGGTGGGACTTTCCTTCGAACAGCCGGTGGAAACCTATGAAAGCATTAGTATCGGTACTTTGAATTTGCTGGAAGCCATGCGTTTTACCGGACTCCCCGTTCGCATGTACCATGCCGGATCGAGTGAATGTTTTGGGGAGACCGATGATCGGCCGGCAGATGAAAATACTCCATTCCGTCCACGCAGTCCCTACGCCATTGCCAAAGCTTCAGCCCACTGGCAGGTGATTAACTACCGGGAAGCCTATCAGCTGTATGCCTGCTCCGGCATCATGTTCAACCACGAATCTCCTTTTCGTCCGCATCGTTTTGTGACCAGAAAAATAGTTGCCACTGCCTGTCGCATTCATCGGGGTAGTAAAGAGAAGCTCAACCTCGGTAACCTGCAGATACGTCGGGACTGGGGCTGGGCACCTGAATATGTGGAAGCCATGTGGCGCATGCTGCAGCAAGAGCGAGCCCAGGATTTTGTGGTTGCCACCGGCGAAACCCATTCCCTGGAGGAATTTACCGATAAAGTGTTTGCCTACCTTCAAATGAATTGGCGCGATCATGTTGTGATTGATCCGGAATTATTCCGGCCGGCTGACCTCTTCAACGGCAACGCTAATCCCTCAAAAGCCGCCGAGATACTTGGCTGGAAAGCAACTTACCGCCTGGATGACATTGTGAAAGGCATGATGGATGCTGAGTTGAAGTAGCGTTAGCAGTGAATGTTGCTCATGTCATCTTACGGAATACTTCCATCAGTTCATCCGTTGTTTTTTGCCAGGAAAAATCTTGTAATCGGCGGAGTCCCTTTTGCACCAATTCCTCCTGCAGTGCAGGATTGCTGACAATCAGCTTCATTTTTGCTGCGATATCAGCCGGGTCATAGGGATCGCAAGTGATGACGGCATCTCCGCCCACTTCGGGCAGACAACTGTTATTGGCGATCAAGGTAGGGAGTCTGTGCTGAAAGGCCTCTAAAATAGGAAGTCCGAAACCTTCATTCACTGAAACAAAAGCGTATAAGCTGGCCTGCCGGTAATAGTGCGCCAATGCTTCATCGCTGATGAATCCGGGCAGGAGCACAAAATTTTCTAATTGCAGTTCCGAAATCAATTGCCGGATGTTGCCGCTATCATCCAAATTGTTTTTGTGAACAGTTCCACCTGCCAATACGAGATAATAATCATGAAAGCCGGCTTCCCGTAAGTGGGCAAAAGCCCTGATCAGGTTCAGCAGGTTTTTTCTTTTCTCGAGTACGCCAATGTGGAGAATATATTTTTTTCCGGCCTCCATCGAGGCCCTGTAATCGGCACTTTCTACGGCAGAAGAGGATTTGGGTGCCAAATGAATGGCATGAATTTTTTCGCGCGAAAGTCCGACACACTGGATGATCTGCTCTTTGGAATGATGAGAGATTGTAATGATGGCCGACGCCTTGCGGGCAGCCGGTACGCCTATATGTTGCAATAATTTCAGCCAGATCGGATTGTATTGTTCGGGGTATTGCCAGAAGAAGGCGTCATAAAAAATGACTGCCGTTTTAAACTTTATCGGAAACAGCGGCAGAAAATAATCCGTGCAAAAGAGAATATCACATCCCTTGATTAAACAAATGATGGGGAGGGTAATTTGTTTCCACCCAAAAAAACGGGCATGCTCAACAGCTTTGAGCCATTTGTTTTTTCCGGTATAAACCGGGAAGGGCGTATCAATAAAATGGATGTCAAATCCCGGATATCCCTTTCTAAGTTGCAGACAAATTTCTTCGAGAACCGTTTTAGCCCCTGTTTTGGCGATACGCAGATCCCGAATATCTATGAATACTTGTATGGGGCGGGGCATAAACAGATTCCGGCATTATAGTACATTCGCAGGTAGAGACAACTGTGCTGTCACCCTTTGCTGGGTAAAGATAACCTAACTTGCAGGAGATGAAAAAATTATCAGCGAACCCCTGGTTTATTTTCTTGCCATTTTTATTGATCTATACAGTATTGGCTGCATTGGGCCATCGCGATGTCATGGAGGGCGATGAGGGCCGCTATTATATGTTTGCTCAAAATCTTGCGCAGGGATTTTATTCTCCTAAGGAGGCGTTGAATCTCTGGAATGGTCCCGGTTATCCACTGGTATTGGTGCCATTTGTTTTACTGAAAACCCCCTTGGTTATCCCGGTTATGTTGAATGGTTTGTTTCAATATGTGTCTGTAGTGATGTTGTATCAATCTTTGCGTTTGTTGGTAAGTAAACAGCTCTCGATTGTCTTTTCTCTTCTCTGGGCATTTTATTATGTGGCGTACAAAGAGTTGGCCTGGTTGTATACCGAGCCATTGAGCAGTTGTTTGATGAGTGTTTTTCTTTTCTATTTGATTCGTTCCGGGTTACCATCCGGCCGAACGCGTGATGCCTGGATAGCAGGTTTATTTTTCGGCTACCTGGCCTTGACAAAAATCATTTTTGGCTATGTTACTCTATTCTTATTGATGGGAACCTCGCTACTGTTGTTACTGAAAAGGAATGAACGGATGAAACAATATTTCCTCACCTGGCTGATTGCCTTTCTGGTGAACATTCCCTATCTACTCTATACTTTTCAATTGACCGGTAAACCCTTGTATTGGGCCAATAGCGGGGGTATGTCTTTTTATTGGGCGAGTACGCCGGTGGATGGCGAATTCGGTGACTGGAATGATGATCATTTCACTGCCTATTGCGGATATGATTCCACACAACCCTGCAATGCAGCTCAGTTTGCAGTTCACCACCAGGCAGATTACGATCGCATCTTCCGCCTGCAAGGCGTAGAAAGAGATGAGGCATTTCGGCAGCAGGCCTGGCAGAACATTCGGCAACATCCGGTTAAGTACCTAAAAAACTGCATAGCCAATGCCGGTCGTTTGTTTTTCGGCATACCTTTTTCCTATCATTATTTCCGCATGGCTCAGTTGATGCGCATACCACCCGGTGCCTTGGTATTCTTTTTGTTCATTTTTTCCTGTATCAGTTGCTTCTATTTTCGCGGTAAAGCAGCGCCATGGTGGTGGATCATGCTTTCGGTTTTGTTCTTGTTCCTTGGTGGAACATTGGCTGTATCTGCCTATCAGCGGATGCTCACCGTAGTCGTACCCTTGATTCTATTATTGTCTGCTGTCGCATCGGCGAATTGGCTGCAGCGTCTCCGGTCCCCTGCAAAATGATTATATTTGCAGCCCATGAACCAGGTGCTTAGCATAATTGTTCCGGCTTACAATGAAGAACGTACCATCGGATCGATTCTCGATCGGCTCATTGCTGCTGATCTACCGACCGGCTTTGACAAGGAAATCATTGTGGTGAATGATTGTTCTTCCGACAAGACAGGTGATGTAGTAGCCGAGTGGATGCAACGTTATCCATTCATTCGGTATGACCAACATGCAGTTAACCAGGGTAAGGGTGCCGCTTTGCATACCGGAATCAAATTGGCCACCGGTAACTACATCATTGTGCAGGATGCCGATCTGGAATATGATCCCCGCGAATTTTCTATCTTGCTCAAACCCATTATCGAGGGTCATGCAGACGTAGTATATGGTTCCCGCTTTATTGGTGGCAATCCCCACCGCATCCTTTTCTTCTGGCACAGCATCGGTAACAAAGTACTCACCTTCCTCTCGAACATGTTTACCAATCTGAATCTTACAGATATGGAGACCTGCTATAAACTATTCCGGGCCGATATCTTGAAAAGTCTCGATTTAAAAGAAAAGCGTTTCGGCTTTGAGCCGGAAGTAACCGCCAAGATGGTTCGTTTTCCCGGCGTGCGTATTTATGAAGTAGGGATCTCTTATTATGGCAGAACCTTTGCCGAAGGAAAGAAGATCAATTGGAAGGATGGTTTTCGTGCCATCTATTGCATCATCCGCTACGGATTATTTAAATAAGAAAGCCGTTTCCGTATCGTCAGCGAAAGGAATAGGTTGTTCCTTTTGATACATCAGCACATTAATCATTAGTCCGCTAAGGAAATTGATGGTATAAGTGATATAATTGAACGTGTCGATGTAAGAAGTAAACAGCGGAATCAGCATACCAATTTTTAAAAGCAATACAGCCATCACCAGTCTTTTTTGTTTGCCTGCCGATTGGTAGAGGGCACGGTAGCCTGTTTTTAACAACAGCCAATAGATATACATATACACCAACAGAACGGGAATACCCGCCTGCACACCAATGATGATGAGTTGATTTTCCCCACCCACATGGTCATTGGTTTCCATAGCTACCCGACCTGATGATCCGAGTCCGAGACCAAGTGGATTACTCGCCATGGCCTGTAAGCCATTCACCCATTCCAGTAAGTGACCAATGCTGGAGGCATTTTGAAACCGTAGGGTATCAATTACGAAGATCAGCAGGTCTCCCTTCACCACAAATACCAGCAGTATGGCTGCGGCTACAAAGGAAAGATGAAAGAATCGAATGAGCTTCTTCTGTCGCGTAAGGTGGGCGAAGCAATAAAAGAGTATGAAATAGTTGATAAGGGAAGCGCGTGAAACAGCGAGCACGATACAGAAAAGGGTAGCCAGCAGCGATGCAGTATAAAAACCTGTAAAACGAAAATGCATGAACCGATCCCCCGCCAGTGCCAGTAAAACGGAAAGGGTCAGCACTGTCGAGGCGGCTAATTCCAGTGGACTCGAGAAAATACTACCAAATCTTTTTAGTCCGGTCTCTGTTTCGAAAGTCCAGAAAAGTCCATAGTTACCCGATTGCTCTGCATTGAAAAAACGAATGTGGAAGTCCATGAATCCTGTTTTTGTGTGCAGGTGTTCATAGGGCAGCCATTCCACAAAAAACAACACAGCGGCAGCTGCCAGTGTTACCATGCAAATCCATGAGAACAAGTGGTTGAGGTTGATATCAGTGGCACGACAAAAACGACCGGTGAAATAAATGAGTGGGAACAGGGAGAGTGCTTTAAAAGCCAGGAGACGGCTCATAAAAGGGTAGGGGCCTATTGGCAGGATGAGGTACAGTAGGGTGGCGGAAAGGAATACCAGCATCCACTTGTCAACGGGATGCCACTTAGGTCGATGTTGCAGCGTGAAAATCACCATGACAAAGGCACCCAGTGCCATGATTTCCTTGCAGCCTTGTAGGAAGGGGATCAGGGATGCAAAGCCATAGAGATGTGTAACAGATAGCGCTTGAATATAAATAGGTAGCCCACCGATTACAAAGATGGGAAAACCCCTGATGTCTTTTTTTAGTAGCAGGTAGGCACCATACAGAAATGATGCGATGTATATGATGGGGAATAAGATCATATAGTGAATGTCAGCGAGGTATAGGGTGATCGTAAGTTATGTTTCCTGAGAGGCCATCACGAATGGCAGTCAGGACAGCCTTCCATTTATTCCACCTCAAACGTATCAAAAAGTAGAGTAAAATTCCTGAGAAATAAAAAAGGTGAAACAATAAAACGGTTGGTAGACAGAACCAGGGCGTATATTTTTTCAATATCCAAATCTTGTTTCTGGTATTGAGGTAGTGAACAATGGGATTTACAACGCCCTCTTTTGTCTTTTTCTCTCTTTTGTTCGACATGCCACCTACATGCCAGATCTTAGCGCCGGGCACCAATTCAAGTTCATAACCGGCTTGCCTTATACGAAAACTGAGGTCGACATCTTCAAAATACATGAACATCTTTTCCGATAAAAGTCCGGTCTGCTTCAAGACCTCTGTTCTTAACATAAAAGCACACCCTGTTATCCAGTCCACCCTTGCCGCCTGATTGGTTTGAAGTTGCGAACCGGGTAGGGTTTTACGAACAATGGGGTTTCCCAGCCATTGGTTATAAAAAGATCCTGCATTCCAAATTTTATCGGAAGGTTCATGGCAATAGATGAGTGGCTGAACAGCGCCCATGGCAGGATGCTGCTCCAGGTGTTGGGTGAGCAGCGACAAAAAGTTGGCAGCAACGGTGGTGTCGTTATTCAGTAGTAGTATGTATTGATAACCCTGATCGATGGCGTACCTGATAGCTAGATTATTGCCACCGGTAAAACCCAGATTATCTTCTGCCTGTATATAAATGATATCGGAAAATTCCTGCTGTAATTGAAGGCCTGAACCATCTGCCGACTGATTGTCTACCAATATTACATCCCTTTGTGTTGCGGGAATTTGCAGCAGCGAAAGCAGGCAGGCACGGGTGAGTGCATAACTGTTCCAATTGACCAGTATGACAGCAGTTTTATGTATCACCATCGCAAGTTAAACATTTACCCTGCATTGGCATAGACAGGGAAGGGACGTCAGGAAAATCGATTCAGCCAATAAGGGTAAAAGCTTTTTTCAAAATGCAGCTTTTTTTGCAGATAAGAACTGTTTTCCAGCCCCAGTAAGCGATTTAATCCCCTCCATTTTTCTGCCGTCAGTTCACCGGCATACTGCCGGGAAAAATCTCGCGCAAGACAGATTTCCTCCCTTAAAAAATCGGAAGGTCCTGTTAGTTGGCGCAGGTGACTTAGCCAGCGCTGGATCCGATTACGGGAATGGTGATTTGCAAAAGTGAGGTTGGATGGGTGCTGCCTGTATTGAATCAGTGGTTGGGGCATACAGGCGATTCTTCCAAAGCCAAACGCAGCCATGGCCAACCAGGCATCGTAAATATATTGATCTGTTTTTGGCAGGTCAGCCATCACCTGTTTCATGGCTGTATTCATGAGGATGGTGCATCCGGAAACCATATTGCCATACAGGAAGGTATCCCAGATATGTTGATATCGATGCTGGCCCCTCTGTCGATGTACGGAGTCACTCAGTATCTGATCATTGTTATCAATTAAAATAAGGTCGGAATAGACCAGTGCGGGTACGTTGGAACCTGCTTCGAGCGATAGTAAACATTGCAGCGAACGCTCCAGCTTTTCCGGTAACCAGATGTCATCCTGGTCGCAAAATGCAATGTAAAAGCCATCCGGTACCAGCGCAACTGCCTGTCGAAAGTTTTCATTCACACCGAGCCGCTGAGGATTCCGCTTAATGATTAGTTTACTTGACGGCGTATATTTTTCCAGTAGTTGCGGCGTATGGTCATCGGATGCATCATCACAAATGATGATGAGGTCGGGTTGCCGGCTTTGCTGTTGCAGGGAGTTGAGTTGTGCCTCAAGGAAGGCAGCTCCGTTGCAGGTTGCCATAACAACTGCGATGCATGGTTGACCATTAGTACTCATCGGGCAACAGATTTTTCTTCTTCAGCAGCCATTCCTTCAGTGGCTGAATGAAGTCGAGTAAAAAGTGATTTTTAAAGATCCACCATTGTACAGCAAAAAATGCCAGTCCGCAACTGAGGGTGGCAAAGGGAACAAAGATCCAAACGGGTAGCTGCCAGCTCCGCAGTACCAATAGAATGGGCAGGAAGGGTATGGTTCCAGCAATGGAATGCCAGCCATATTTCCAAGGCACATGCGGAGAAAAAAACTTCCGCATGAAATAGATGTATCCCAGCGTTACAACGCACTCAGTAGCAATGTTGGCAATCGCAGCACCGGTAGATTTCCAGATAGGCACCAGCAGCCAATTCAGCAGCAAACAAGTAAGGGCACCGGCCAATACGGAATAGAAGATCTCTTTGGTTTTCCCTGCAGGCAATAAAATCTGAAAGCAATAAAAATGCCCCAAACCGATAAGCAGTGGCAGGAGAGCAACTATTCGCATCACCGGAATCGCTTCGGAGAATTGGTTGCCTGAGAACAGCAGTATACACTCCGGCGCCAAGAGGGCGAGTCCGGCACATACAGGTATGGAAAAGAAAATGAAGAAACGAAAAGACTGGTCCAGTAATACCCTGATACGGGGGTGGTCATTTTCCTGAAAGTGTCGGGTGATAACGGGAATCAGTATCACGCCCATCGCTGTAACGATGGGTATGGTCAGCTTTACCAGTTTTACAGCGGCAGCATATAATCCTACCGATTCATCATCCGAAAGAAAGCCAAGAATGACCGTATCGAGCATGGTATAGATACTTGCCGCCAGTGTGGTACTGAACAAGAACAGCAATGGTCGAATGTGTCGCCGCAGGTTGAGTCCGCGTAGCGTGAAATGTGTTTTTCGAAAGCACATGGCCAAACTCAGCAATTGATTACCCAGAATAGAAAAGATTACTACCAACAAGTATTTTTCATGATCTGATTTTGACTGAACCAATACGACCAGTAGTATCAGTGCAATGATTTTAATAACAACTGAACGGAGCGTAATGCTTTTGAATGCTTCGAGTCCGGAGAAGAACCAGTCGGTATAACTAAAGCTGAGTAAAACGAGTGAGCCGGCTAGCAGAAATAAACGATAATGGGGATCGAAGAAAGGGAAAGTGGAAATCAGCAACAGATAAACGATGGATAGCAGTAGGCTGGCACCTAAGAAAATCAGGGACAGTTCGCTAAATGATTTGGCTAATTGTTCCGGATCATCGCGGTGGCGCGCAATTTCTGTGATACCATAGATGGGGATACCCAAAGCGGCAAAGAGTGCAAAATACTGTCCCAGCGAGACTGCCATCTGCACTGAGCCGATGCCTTCCGGTCCCAATATATGTGAGGCATAGGGAAAGCTGAGCAGGGGAAAAAGCAGGTTCACCAGGGAGAGCAATACCGTATACAGGAAGTTTTTTGTCATACCATTACGGTGCTATGGGTATCATACCCTGGTCATCAATTATGAAAAACCGATAGGGTTAAACGAGCGACTGACCAACTGCGGTTGCAGGTGTCGTTCACGTTGCCACCGGCATCGCTGAGTTGTAAGGTAAAATCATTGCTAGTATGACCAAATGTTTGAACAATGGTGTAAGCGCTGCTGCCTAATTGTGAAGCAGGTGTTGAACAGATACCCGGCATACCGGTTAGTCTTGCATTGGTGCCGGCAACCCCGAGAGTAGTACCATTACCCAGCCAGTTGGGATAACTCTGTTTCACGGTAGGGTCATTTGAAAATCCCGTCAGTAGTCGTGTCTCCCCGTCAAATTCCATTTTCCACAGGTCGTTCCTCCAATTGTTGTGGAGGTTGAGCTCGACCTCTACCCGGAGGATATGATGTTTGGGGAGGTCATTCAATACCAGCCGTACGATGTTATTATTTAGTTTTCCCAGCACCTTTTGTCCGTTAAATGTGCTGATGCGGGGGGTAGATAAAATACCAAAACTACCGTTATTCCACCCGGAAACTTGCAAATCTAAGAGTTCACCCGAGGAAAATGTATTGTCATAAACGACATTTTTCACTGTCAGCTGCTTAATACATCCCGAAAAGGGGATGGTCAGCAGCAGGAGGGCAAGCCAAAGCAGGGTGGGGGTATTGGGTCGATGCTGATTCATGGGTTAGGTTGCCAAAAATAACGAATCTCGTTGATTCGGGTTCCAATCCCTGGCCTGCCGGACCGCTGAACAGATATTTCTCCAAGGTTATTATTACTTTATTAAATTTGCCGGCATGACAAAACCCCCTGTCACTATTCCGGTTATCAACCGGTCTGCCTTCCCCTTGCCTGCCTATGCTACAGCGGGCTCTTCGGGCCTCGACGTGCGTGCTAACATAGATGCCCCCATTACACTCGCTTCCCTTGAGAGAACCCTGGTACCCACCGGACTATTTGTCGCCATACCCCTGGGGTATGAAATTCAGGTGCGTCCCCGCAGCGGACTGGCAGTAAAACAGGGATTGACATGTCTGAATACCCCCGGAACCATTGATGCAGATTACAGGGGAGAAATAAAAGTTATTCTTATTAATCTATCACAGGATCCACAAGTCATACAACCGGGCGACCGAATTGCCCAACTCGTATTACAGGCAATAGATATCATCCATTGGCAACCGGTAGAACAATTGGATGAAACAGATAGAGGCAGTGGTGGTTTTGGACATACCGGAAAACAATAAAAAAATGAAAAAGCTAACGGGCTTTCTTTTGCTGGCACTTGCCTTTTCTGCCTGTACAACGACCAGAAAAACGCAGGGACTTCAAGAAGCCATGTCTAAGAAAGATACCACTCAGTCGGTTATCATGAAGGAAGTGAAGGTTGATTCAGGTGCCATCGTAAGGGATATCCTGCAAAAAGTAGTTTCCAACAAAGTTGATTTTAACACTTTCAATGCCAAAATAAAAGTTGACTATGAAAGTGCGGAGAAAAGCGACAATTATACCATCTACCTGAGTATGCGCAAAGACAGCGTCATCCTCATCAAAGTGAAAGGCAGCTTTCTGGGTATTTCATCTGTAGGTCTTGAAGCCCAGATAACGAAAGACAGTATAATCCTGGTACAACTGGTGGGTGAGAAGAATGTTAAATATCGTTCCATCAGCTATCTCCAGGAGATTAGTCAGATACCCTTTGACTTTGCAACCTTGCAAGACATCATCATGGGGAATCCCATTTATATTGATAGCAATGTGCTTTCCTATAAAAATACCGAAAGCGAATTGTTGGTACAAATGGCCGGTGTAGTATTCAAACATTTGTTGACACTGAGTAATACGAATTACCAAATCACGCACAGCAAACTCGATGATATCAATGTTGAACGGAACCGTACCTGTGATATCAGTCAAAATACTTATCAGCCGCTGGGTAAATTCATGTTCGCAACATATCGGAAAATAACGGTCTCTGAAAAATCTAAGCTCGATGTGTTCCTCGATTTCAAAGAGTATAGTATCAATGAACCGTTAAAATATACTTTCGATATTCCCAAGAACTTAAAACGTAAGTAACTTCACTGCATTCCAGTACTTACTATTCCTATTATCATGCCCTTTTTCAAAAAATGTTTGCTTCTTCTTTTCTTATCCTGCCTGCTGGCAGGCGGATCGTCGGCCCAGAACTCCAGAGAAGAATTACAAAAGCGGGAACAGGAATTACAAAAGGAGCTCACTGAATTAAACAGGTTGTACAGCGAAACACAGAACAATAAAAAATTATCACTGCGGCAGTTAGCCATTATAAAAAGTAAGATCAACCGGCGGGAGGAACTGGTCAACAGCATCAATAAGCAGATAAGGCAGTTAGATGAGACCATCTACCTGAAAGAAAGGGATATTTACCGGCTGCGCCGGGAATTGGATACCCTGAAGCTGAAATATGCCAAGAGTATAAATTTTGCCTTCAAGCACAGAAGTAATTACGAGTACCTGAATTTCTTATTCTCTGCCGTAAATTTCAATGATGCCATCAAACGGGTCGCTTATTTAAGAAGTTACCGTCGCAATCGGGAAACGCAGGCAATAGCCATTGCGAAATCAGAGGTCTTACTCAAGGAAAAAATAGAACTGCTTAGCAGTAGTAAGCAGGAGCGTGTCAGTACCCTCCTGGTTCAAAATGAGCAGCTAAAGGTTTTACAAAGCGATAAAAAAGAGCAGGATAAAGTAGTAGAACAACTCAAAGGCAGGGAGAAAGAGTTAACGTCGCAGATACGTGATAAGGAAAAGCAGCGGCAGCGAGTACAGCAAGCTTTCCAGGCCATTATTCGTCGGGAAATCGAGGAAGCCAAGAAACGTGAAACTGCTCGCATCAAGGCACAGGAAGATAAAACCAAAACCCAGTCGGGTCGAAGCTCCGGCGGACCAGATGTTAATGAGGGCGTGACCGGTTTAGCATCTCCCTATCGCGACCGTACCTACACTCCGCTGGAATCGACACCGGAAGGTAGGGAGATGTCGATCAACTTTGAAAATAACCGGGGCTCACTGCCCTGGCCGGTATCATCCGGCGTGGTGACAGCACACTTCGGTATTGAGACCATCCCGGGAACTAAGCTCAAACGCAAAACTGATGGGATAGAAATTTCTCTGCCGGTAGGATCCGTGGTGAAATGCGTGGCCGATGGCAAAATATCTTATATCAGTGAGGTAGAGGGTGAGCAAATGGTCATCATTCAGCATGGTAAATACTTTACAGGGTATACCAACTTGTCTTCGGTGTCCGTCAATAAAAACCAGGAAGTGAAAGCCGGCACCGTGTTAGGTCGCTCCGGGGTTTCCATCGATGGGGAAGGTTCTCTGATCTTTATGATCATGAACGAAAAAAGTGCGCCCATTGACCCAGAGATCTGGTTAAAGAGCAGAAAATAGCCAACAGGTTCTTGCTCCATTCATTTCTGTTACGCTTCTCTTATCCCCCAGTTTGGTTGCTCATCTTTGACGCGCTAAAAATCAGTATCTTGGTGAAAATCCTTCCAGCATGAGTCAATATATACTCGCTTTTGATCAAGGTACCACCAGCAGTCGGGCCATTGTCTTCGACCGGCTGGGAAATATCCGTTCTATCGCACAAAAAGAGTTTACCCAAATTTTTCCGCAACCGGGTTGGGTGGAGCACGATGCAGCCGAGATATGGAGTACCCAGTTGGGCGTAGCCGCAGAAGCAGTGATTAAGGCGCATTTATCTATGAATGATATTGCTGCCATCGGAATCACCAACCAGCGGGAAACAACCGTTCTCTGGGATCGTACTACAGGTCAACCCCTGCACCACGCCATTGTATGGCAAGACAGAAGGACTGCAGAGTATTGTGATCATTTGAAACAGGAGGGCTGGGAAAATGTCATCCGTGAAAAGACCGGACTGGTGGTGGATGCTTATTTTTCAGGCACCAAGCTAAAATGGTTACTTGATCATGTGCCGGGTGCGCGGGAGAAAGCCGCCCGCGGCGAATTATGCTTTGGCACCATCGATTGTTGGTTACTCTGGAAACTGACCAATGGGAAAGTACATGCAACCGATGTATCTAATGCCAGCAGAACCATGTTATACAATATTCATACCCTGCAATGGGATGAAGAACTGCTACAACTGCTACAGATCCCTGCTTCCGTGATGCCACAGGTAAAAAGCAGCAGTGAAGTATATGGTTATACCGATCAGATTCTCACAGCACAATCAGTGCCCATCGCCGGTATTGCCGGCGATCAGCAGGCAGCCCTTTTCGGACAAATGTGTACACGCCCCGGAATGGTAAAGAATACCTATGGCACCGGCTGCTTTATGTTAATGAATACCGGCACAAAAGCAGTACCCTCCTCTAATAACCTGCTGACCACCATCGCCTGGCAAATAGATGGCACCACACAATATGCCTTAGAGGGCAGTGTTTTCATCGGCGGCGCTGTGGTACAGTGGCTGCGCGATGGATTGAAGATGATCAGAAGTTCAAGTGAAGTGGAAGGATTGGCAACAGCCGTACCACACAGCGATGGGGTTTACCTGGTGCCGGCCTTTGCCGGATTGGGGGCACCCCACTGGAACCAACATGCACGTGGCACCATCTTTGGTATCACCCGCGGTACCACACAATCACATATTGCCAGGGCAGCACTCGAGAGCATTGCATACCAGACCATGGATGTGCTGAAAGCCATGGAGGCCGATGCCGGCATTGCGATTCGTGAATTAAGGGTAGATGGTGGCGCCACCGCAAACGACCTGCTCATGCAATTTCAATGTGACATGTTAAATACACAAGTGGTAAGACCCTCTATCACAGAAACCACTGCGCTGGGTGCCGCTTATCTCGCCGGATTAGCGGTTGGGTATTGGAAAGATATTGATGAGATAGCTCAGCTTTGGCAGGTTAATAAAACATTCCAGCCGGGCATGTCGGAAGAACAAAGAAAACAGCTGACAACTGGTTGGGAAAGAGCAGTTGCAGCAACCATACATTGGGCAAATGATGATACGACGAATCGCTGAAATGCAGATTGAACGATGAACAGAAACTACATGCTGCAGCAGCTGAATGAGACAGCTGAATGGGATATGGTCATCATTGGAGGCGGTGCCACCGGATTAGGCACGGCCGTAGATGCTGCTACACGTGGTTATAAAACGCTCTTACTTGAACAGGCTGATTTTGGAAAGGGAACCTCCAGCCGTTCCACGAAGCTGGTGCATGGCGGAGTTCGATACCTGGCCCAGGGAAATGTGAAGCTGGTGATGGAAGCACTGAAGGAAAGAGGACGCCTTTTAAAGAATGCGCCTCACCTGACTTTTGTACAGCCATTTATTGTGCCAGCCTATCGCTGGTGGGAAAAGTATTACTATGCCATCGGTCTTCGGATGTACGATCTTCTGTCCGGTAGTTGGTCGCTTGGCAAGACCAAAGTTTTAAACCGAGATGAAACCATTGAGTGGTTACCCTCTGTTCGCAGAGATCAGCTCTCAGGCGGCATCTTATATTATGATGGTCAATTTGATGACAGCCGATTATGTGTAGAGTTGGCAGTCACCGCTGCCCGTCAAAAAGCCATCCTCCTGAATTATTGTCGCGTAACACAACTGCAACACAGCAAGGGAAAAATTGTCGGTCTGACATTTACAGATCAGATCAGTGGCAAGGAACATTCGATACAATCAAAGGTGGTGGTAAATGCTACCGGCATTTTTACAGATGCTATTCTTCAGCTGGATGATGCCCATCGCCATCGCATGGTTACGCCCTCACAAGGTATACACCTGGTGGTGGCAGCTGAACTTTTTCAGGGAAAAGCTGCCATGATGATTCCTAAGACCGATGATGGCCGCGTATTATTTGCTGTTCCCTGGATGGGAAAAGTGTTGTTGGGTACTACCGATACCCCCGTTGAAAACATCGAACTCGAACCCACGCCACTCGAGTCAGAAACGCAATACATCATTGAACATTTCAATCGCTATAGTCTCCAACCCATTTCAAGTAGCGATGTGCTCAGTGTTTATGCAGGACTTCGACCGCTGGTTACACAGGAGGGCAATGGAAATACAGCAATGCTCTCACGAGATCATACGCTGTTGATCTCACCCTCCGGCCTCATCACTATAACGGGTGGCAAGTGGACGACCTATCGAAAGATGGCCCAGGATGCGGTTGATAATGCAGCTTTTGTTGGAAAATTGGAAAAACAACTTTGTGTTACGAAAACATTTCCCATTGGTGATCCGGCACATCGGTTACAAAAAATAACGGATTGGTGTAAAGATGATCCATCCTATAGCGAACTGATTCATCCGTCCTATCCGTATAGCAGAGCAGACCTGAAATATGCCATGCAGCATGAGCTCGCAGTAACGATTGAAGATATACTTGCCCGCAGAACACGGTTATTGTTTTTAGATGCCCGCGCTGCCTTACAAAGTGCTGAACGGGTTGCTGCCTGGATGGCAGCAGAAAGCGGTTTCGATGACCAATGGCAACAAGATCAGATCAGGGAATTTGAAAATGTTGCTCGACATTATTTAATTAACTAATTTGACAACTTAAAGCGATTTCTATGACCCCATTTGTTGCTGAACTCGTAGGTACAACCATGTTGTTGATTTTGGGCAATGGCGTAGTTGCCAATGTGGTATTAGATAAGACCAAGGGGAATAATGGCGGACTCATTGCCATTACCTTAGGTTGGGCCATGGCAGTATTTGTAAGCGTCTATATGACGGCCTCCATCAGCGGAGCCCATCTCAATCCAGCAGTTACATTGGCGCTTGCTATAAAAGGTCAACTCGCCTGGAACCTGGTGCCTGTATATTTTTCCGCGCAACTACTCGGCGCTATGCTGGGAGCCGGCATTGTTTGGTTCACTTATCGGCGCCACCTGGATGCGACCAGTGATGCTGCTACCTGTCTGGCTGTATTCAGCACTTCGCCGGCCATAAGAAATCACTTTGATAATTTTCTAACCGAGACCATTGCAACCATGGTTTTTGTTATTGGCATCTTATTTATTTCGACGCCAGAACATTCGCTGGGCGCATTGAATGCGCTACCCGTAGCCTTGCTGGTTTTGGCCATCGGATTAAGCCTGGGTGGTCCTACCGGGTATGCCATCAATCCCGCCCGTGATCTGGGCCCCCGCATCATGTATGCATTGTTGCCTATACAAGGAAAAGGCGATGCTGACTGGGGTTATGCCTGGGTACCCGTAGCCGGACCGTTACTCGGTGCAGCACTGGCTGCGCTTTTACATGGTTGTTGCCTCAGTTGATTTTCGGGGTTAATTTTTTTTGCGGTAGGTTACTTTATGCGCCCCTTTCCTAATGATTCCCTGAAAGGGCCAGGAAAAAGCCGATTCTTCCGGCTGGCTGGACGTAACAGGATGGGCAAAATAATCAGAGTAATATATTTTCATCAGAATGATGAAATAGGAAATGATCAACGGACCGAATACCAGTCCGGTAATTCCAAAGGTTTGTAACCCGATGATCACCCCCAGCACGGTTACCAGCGGGTGCACATTTGCCATTTTTTTCGCCAGTATGAAACGAATTACATTGTCAATCGTTCCCATCACCAATAAACCCCAGGCCGACAGAAATATGGCCTGCCAGGTATGCTCTTGCATGATCAGGTAGGCAGCAATCGGTATCCAGAATAGTCCGGTACCAATGATGGGTAAAACAGAAGTGGCGCCTGTAAGAATGGCCCAGAATCCGGCATCGGGAACTCCACAAATCAAATAACCGATGTAGGCAGTGAATCCCTGTCCGAATGCAACCAGTGGAACCCCCACTGCATTGCTGAAGGTTTGGGCCTTCAATTCTTCCCCGAAAACCAAGATCTTCCTGCGGCTAAAAGGTAAGTAGTGTAGAATGGCTGCTTCCAGTCGGTTGATATTCACCAACATGAAATAAAGGAAAAAATACATCATGGTGATAGATGCCAAGGCATTGAGTCCGCCACTGAGTGCCGAGGTAAGAAAATGATTCATGAACTGCTGCACTTGTTGCAGGTTTTCCTCGCTCAGCAGTTGTATATGAAATTGTTTTTGAATCGACTCATCCAGTGCCCGCAATGGTGTATAAATGTTGCCCATATCACTGCTGAACAGCTGCACTTTTTTTATCAGCATCGCCCCAAAAAGGATTACGGGAATCAAAAAGATAAAGAACGAAACAACGATTACCAGGATGGCGGTCATACTTTTACTCCATTTCTTTTTTGAAATCAGCCAATTGGCAGGTTTTTTGCTAAGTACATAGAAAATGATTGCGCCCAGGAAGGCAGTAAAAAATGCCCGTAAGGTAAAAAGCAGGAACAGTGCAAAAATGATGATGACTGCTAAAAATAAATACCGGTTGATGCGGTGGTTAGGCTGATTTTCCATCGTATATTTATAGTGAAAACTTATCCCAATATACAAAAAGTAATGGGAGGTTCGGCTATCATTCAAACGAAATAAAAATAAGCATATGAGCGATAAAGAAAAATTCATCACCGGATTGATCCTGGGGGGACTCGCCGGTGCTGCCCTCACGCTTTTTTTAAGTTCCAATAAGGGCAAGGAGATGATGAACGACTTAAAAGACAAGTCGGAGGATTTGCAGGATAATGTGAAGGACAAAGTGGCTGAATTCGAAACAGCCATGGAAAACTTATTGGAAAAAGCGCGCAAAGTGACCGAACAATTCAATGGGGCATCACAAGAGCCAACCGCCTAATTTTTCAGTATGGAACCACAGTCCGACCCATTTTTTCAGCAATACAAGGATCTGATTGAGCAGCATGTGCTCAATAGGGTTCGCTTATTGCAATTGCAGGCTGTAAAAAAAATTGCAGCGCTCTCTGCAGGGTTTACCATACTTACAATCCTGGCCTTATTGTTATTCCTCCTCATCTTGTGTGCCAGTATGATGCTGGGGTTCTATTTGGCTGGACCAACAGGATCACTGCAAATGGGGTTTGCCTGTGTGGCCATCATGTACCTGCTCCTGGCTATTTTACTTTTTTTATTCCGGAAGTCTATCCAAAAGAAGATCATGGACCAGGTAGTCGCCTCCCTGCTCGAAGAAAAATCAGAAACCGATGAAACCACTGTCAGCTAAATCACCCATCCGCAACCTGGAAGCGCTGGAGGCAGAAATTAGCCGGCTGAAGTTGCATGTTCGGGAGGAAGAGGCGTTGTTGGTTAAAAAAACAGGTCAAATACCCCTGGAACTACTCAAAAAAGCCGGTTTGGGTATTGTTGAAGTCATTGCCGGCCGTCAGGGTGTAAGTGGCATTACTCAATTGCTGCAAGCCGGCTATTATTGGCTGAAGGGGAAAAAGCAAAAAGAGGATACCAGCGATCTAACAAAAGAAAAGCTGACCGGGGGGGCTGTTAATATCGGGCTCGCCGGGTTCATTCATCTATTAGGAAAATTACTCAAGCGCTGATTGGTTGTCTTCTCGCCCGGTTTCGCCGAAATCATTGATTATTAACCCTTCTTATCTTTTTCAACCTCTTTTTTTTCTCTTGTTTCCGGCCCCCGGCTGTCAGTATTGAGCCATACAGGGATGGGGGCAATTTTATTCCCGTTTTTGCTGATTTTTCAGGTTCATACCCTTACCTTTGCGCCCAAGTTGGAAAATGCCTTTTCCGGCTGCCAAAAATCAATTATTTCATTCATTTATACTACCTGAAATGGCTACCAAGGGAAAAATCAAGCAAATCATCGGAGCGGTTGTAGACGTTCATTTTCCAAATGACACGCTGCCCGAAATTTTTAATGCACTTGAGATTCGTCGTGAAAATGGCGATCATTTAGTGCTCGAAGTGCAGCAGCACCTCGGTGAAGACAGTGTTAGAACGATTGCCATGGACGGTACAGAAGGTTTGGTGCGTGGAATGGAAGTAGTGGATACCGGAAGACCCATCACTATGCCGATCGGCGATGGTATCAATGGTCGTTTGTTCAACGTAACGGGAGATGCCATTGACGGCTTGCCACAGGTAAGTAAAGCCAATGGTCGTCCCATTCACAGTAAGCCTCCTATTTTCGAGAACCTCAGTACTGCTTCTGAAGTACTGTTCACCGGTATCAAAGTAATCGATCTCATCGAGCCATATGCTAAAGGTGGTAAGATTGGTCTCTTCGGTGGTGCGGGTGTAGGTAAAACCGTATTGATTCAAGAGTTGATCAACAACATTGCCAAAGGTCATGGTGGTTTGTCGGTATTTGCCGGTGTGGGTGAGCGTACCCGTGAGGGAAATGACCTGCTGCGTGAAATGATCGAAGCTGGTATTATGAAATACGGAGACGATTTCAAACATAGCATGGAAGAAGGTGGCTGGGATCTCAGCAAAGTTGATCTCGAGAACCTCAAAGAATCCAAAGCAACTTTCGTGTTCGGACAAATGAATGAGCCTCCGGGCGCTCGTGCTCGTGTGGCATTGAGCGGTCTTACCATCGCAGAATATTTCAGAGATGGAGATGGAACCGGAAAAGGTAAAGACATCCTGTTCTTCGTAGATAACATCTTCCGTTTCACCCAAGCCGGATCTGAAGTATCTGCCTTATTGGGTCGTATGCCTTCTGCGGTAGGATACCAGCCAACCCTGGCCACTGAGATGGGTCTGATGCAGGAGCGAATTACTTCTACTAAGAATGGTTCTATTACTTCTGTACAAGCTGTATATGTACCTGCCGATGACTTGACTGACCCGGCGCCTGCTACTACATTCGCCCACCTCGATGCTACCACGGTATTGAGCCGTAAAATCGCTGACTTAGGTATCTATCCTGCTGTGGATCCACTCGATTCCACCTCACGTATTCTTACGCCGGCCATCGTTGGGGAAGCGCACTATGAATGTGCCAACCGTGTGAAATTGATATTACAACGTTATAAGGAACTGCAGGACATCATCGCGATCCTGGGTATGGACGAACTCAGTGAGGAAGATAAAATGACAGTACAACGTGCTCGTAAGGTGCAGCGATTCTTGTCACAACCTTTCCATGTGGCTGAGCAGTTCACCGGTCTCAAAGGCGTTTTTGTAGATATCAATGATACCATCCGTGCGTTCAATGCAATTATGGATGGCGAAGTAGATGAATACCCGGAAGCTGCCTTTAACCTGGTAGGAACACTGGAAGACGCCATCGAAAAAGGTAAAAAACTCATGGAAGCTGCTAAAGCATAATTCCCCATCGGTTCAACAACACTATTATGCAACTTGATATTCTGACTCCCGAGAAAAAGATTTTCAGTGGCTCTGTTTATGGGGTCATGCTGCCCGGTGTGCATGGTTTATTCGAGATACTCGATAAACACGCACCGCTGGTAAGTGCCCTGGGAAAAGGCAAGGTAAAGATCCTGAAAGATAAAAAAGAGACGGAGCAATTTACCATTCAATCCGGATTCGTGGAAGTGCTGAACAATCGGGTGACAGTCTTGGTGGAAGGTGCTTCGGAAGAATAAATAAGTACTAACGTTTTATATAAGCCCCTGCTCGTCAGGGGCTTTTTTTTGGGTGTTACCCAGACACAAATAGGGTATTTTCTACCTTTTCAAGGCCGCCTCTCTTTTATTTCTTTGTTGTGTTCGATCAAAAATCTCAGGGCCCTGAGTCGAAGAACTCCATTGTCGGATAATAAAGTTTGGAGAACACATAACCGATCCGTATGAAAAAGATATTAATTGCCTTTACGATTCTCATCAGCTCTGCCCTCTTTTATGCCTGTAAGAAGCAAGATGCCTATGTCAGACATACAACCGATGAGATGGCAGCCAAATTATACCTAACCGAAAGCTTTATTCGGTTCTCGGGTAATTTTATAACAGACTTCTACCAATTCGCCGATTACCTGCGTGTGCCGGCAAAACAGCCTAACCGCAATGGCTTTCTAACTGTTTTGAAAGAGGCTGCTGCAGATGAATCAGCACTCGAAAATCATTTAGTACGTCATCACTTATCATTAGACGAGTGGATCAACCGGAAGAATAAACTGGATAATGATTTATTGCAGCTTTTTTTACAGCTACCGGAATTGAGAACTTATTCAGATGATGAAATCATTCAAATTATAAAAGCAGGTATTCAACTGGGTATGACCAGTCAGGACAAGCGCTGGGATGATGTTCGACATCGATCTGTAAGCCAGCATGCTTTTTCAAACGTAGCTATCATGCGTCAGGGAACCCATCAGTTGGCACCTGAAGTGCTTGATAGTTATGAAGTATGGGATTGTTTAAAAGATGCTGTTGGCCTTGGAGCTGCATCTATATTAGGTATAGCCGGATTAAAGAAGCTCGCTGGTCAGGGAGTACAATCCATCGTGATTTCAATGAGCAAATTTCTGGCGAAGTATGCCGGTTGGATTGGATTGGGCATCATGGTGATTGATTTTTCTGCTTGCCTGTACCACGAATACCAGGATTAGTTGATTCATTGAAAATATTTCCAATCTGATTTTAAAAATCAATCTTATGAAAGTATTTCGTTGGATTCTTTTAGTGGTTGCTTTTGCAGTAATTGCATATCCACTTGTACACCTGATAGCCCGGTTCCTGGGGTACCCGGTATTACCCATCAATCAGTATTATTACATAGTGCTATTGCTGGTGGTTGGGATTGTTTGGTGGGAAGAAAATCGCAACAAGGAATCCTGAGTAATCGATCAGAAGCTGAAATAGGACAAATCATGAACTTCCGCCATTCGTAAAAGGGATGTGCGGAAGTTTCTTTTATAACCAGGAAATTCGAAAGGAAGTATCAATTCAATTGAGGGTCGATGGGATAGTTCGCCATTTGTGCATAATCACCACCCAACTGGTTAAGCGAATATTGCCAGCGTCTTCCGGGAGATACTTGAAAGAGGAGC
>JBEIUM010000033.1:0-17011 GCA_040374385.1 Sediminibacterium sp.
TAGTTTTATTTTAATTTAGTCGGACAATAGTGATTGTTTTTTAATCTAACTAGCACTATGTATTTAAATGCAAAATCTAATTTTTATTCTTTTTATTCAGTGAGCCATCCAAAATAAAACCACGTATTCGGAAAAACTGAAGAATTTTGTTGAAATTCAATAATGTACTAAACGCAAGTTTATAGAAAAATGATTTTTTTAGATTATCATACATACTAACTCTGTTTTCATCTTGCCTCCCTCTTTTAAGGGTTTTAGGCATAGTTGTCTTTTCTTTATCAATGCAAAGAATACTATCGTAGAAGTGGATGCCCGAAATGAATTCAGTGTAAAAATCAGGCTTGAAATTTCCTTGCTCAGAATATCTGGCATGAAGACTATCGATTATACTTTTACAAAATTCTATTAAACTACCCTTTCTATTTAATCCGCCGCCGAAAGAAACCCAATAAGATGAATGTGTATCTTCAATTATATAAACACCCCCCACATTTAAATGAGGAAATAAATGTTTGAAAGTGAATTTTTGGTGAACTACTCTATGACTACCATCGTCTATGATTACATCAATTTTCGGAAATTCCTTCACTAGATTATCTAAACAATCTTCATCTGCCTGCGAACCAATCCTAATTTTTATTTTCTCTTTTTCGTATTTCTTACACTCTTTATAAATATCTATACCCACTATTGTAGCATTTTCTCCAAAATACTTTTGCCACATTTGTAAGCTTCCTCCATAAAGTACACCAATTTCTATGACAGTGATGGGCTCCTTTGAATTTCTAAATTTGGCTAAGTGACGTTCATAAATTCGAAAGTAATGATCCCACTTATATATTTCATCTCCCGTGTGACGATCAAAAATTTCATAAAGCGTCTCATTCATTTATTAAAAGTTGAATTATTAGTTAAAAAGTTAAAGTAAGTAATTCTTTTTTAATACTATCCCTCAATCAACTTAGCAATGCCAAAGGCGCAGCTGGCGGCAATGGCGCCAATGATCATCACCCGCACAGCACCTGCCAAGGGAGATGTGCCGGTTAATTTACTTTTGAAGTAACCAAAAATGAAAAGACAAATCAGCGTTACGACAGCAGAATATTTTAATCCCGTAATTCCATCGTTTACCATAAAATACGGGGTCAGGGGTATCATGCCACCTACCACATAAGATAAGCCTATGTTCAAGGCACTTTTTAATGCCCGCTTGGGATCCGGCTTTTCCAATCCCAACTCATATTTCATCATAAAATCTGCCCAGCGGTCTTTGTCTTTGATCAACTCATCCGTCGCCTGCTCTTGCACCTGCCTGCTGAGACCCAGCCCCTCGAAAAATTCCCTTACCTCCTCTCTTTCTACATGCGGCAGCCTTTCAATCTCATCATACTCCCTTCGCAATTCACTGGCATAATGGTCCTGCTCCGTTTTTCCCGCCAGGTAACCACCCAGTCCCATAGCAATCGATCCCGCAGCTATTTCTGCTAACCCTGCAATCACAATCAGGTTCACATCCCTGATCGCACCACTCAATCCCGCCGCTAAGGCAAATGGAACGGTCAGTCCGTCTGACATGCCAATCACAATGTCGGTTAAGGTCTCCGAACCCTTCATGTGATGCTCCGTATGGGGATGCAGATGTGTATGGTGCAGATGCGTATCCATCTATTAATTGAATAATAACGGAAGTTATCAATTATTCAGGTTTATAACAATAAATAAATATAAATACTGATAAAGCATTACACTACATATATAAAAAATTAGTCAATGTTATCAAATTAATGATTGCTTAATCTGGGCTTAACAATTCCTTTACACGGCGCTGATAGCTTCGCACCCAAAATCATACACCAGTGAAATCTCGCCTGCTTTTTTTGTTCATCGCTACTCTTTTTTCCTCCTTTGTCTTCGCCCAAAAAACAAGGATTTCAGGAAAAATATCCAACCAAAAAAACGAGGTGCTGTCCGGTGTTTCGATTGTAATCAGTGGTGCCGGTTCGGGAATGGTGCGGTCTGATGTTGAAGGCAGATTTTCTTTCCCTGCTGAAACAGGAAAAAAATATACCCTTAGCTTCTCTTATGTAGGCTACCAAAAGAAAGAAATCGATGACGTTGTGGCAGGTGATGATACCCAACTCGATGTGATCATGGACTTGAATGTGAAGTCCCTTGGGAACGTTACTGTTTCTGCATCTGCCAACCGTGGTTCAGCCCGGGGTGAGACCGTCAATGCCCTTATCGCATTTCAGAAGAATACCAATACCGTCGCTTCAGTGATCTCCGGGGAAGCCATTCGTCGCTCCCCCGATAAAAACACGGGAGAGGTTTTGAAAAGAACGCCCGGCGCCAGTATACAGGAAGGTCGCTTTATCATTGTAAGAGGTCTGGCCGAGCGTTATAACCTGGCCATGCTGAATGGTATCCAGCTGAGTAGCACTGAACCCGATCGGAAGGCATTTTCATTCGACCTGATTCCTGCCAATATGATCGATAACATTGTTATCAATAAAGCATTCGTTCCTGAATTACCGGGTGAATGGGCCGGTGGATTGATTCAGGTGAATACCCGCGATATTCCTACTAAGAATTTCTTCAACATCCAATTCGGTACCGGTTTCAATACACAAACCATTGGTAATAATTTCTATACCTATCAGGGTGGAAAATTAGATATGCTGGGTATTGAAGATGGTACCCGTTCACTACCCGCTTCCTACACGACCAAATCACGTTTTGATGCTTTATCTGCTCAGGATAAAACGGCCATAGGTCGACAATTTGAGAATGTCTGGAGTCCAATGGTGAACAATGGATTGAACCGCCTGAACGGTCAATTACAAATGTCCGGCGGTTTCACTACTTCCAAGGGCACCAAAAAATTAGCCGGTATTTTCGGTCTTACCTACAACCGTTCTGCCCGTTTCTTAAGAGCCACCAACAGTGGATTTAACTTCATCGGTGGCGGTGCATTTACCCCCGACTTCCAACTATTTGACGACCGCTACAGCAATGATGTAATGCTGGGTGTCATGGGAAACATTACTCTACAGCTGAATAATAACCATAAAATTTCGCTGAAATCTTTGGCGAACGTTAATGCCAGCGACTTTACCAATCTGCGTACCGGTCTGGAAAACAACTTCAACCCACTGCTCGACAGCGCTCGTGGTTTTGAACTGGGCTTCCGCCAGAATACTTTCTGGAATACGCAACTCTCCGGTGAACACCAGATCCTACCCAACAACAAATTACGCCTGAAATGGAATGGTTCATTCTCGCTATTAGATGGTTACATTCCTGATCAACGTCGTTTGTATTACCTGAAAAATAATTCATCTGCTACGAATCCTTATGTTGCTCTTTTGTCTAACGTTCTCTCGCAAAAGAGTGGCAACCGATTCTACCAAAATCTGAGCGATTACATTTATAGTGGCGGGGCGGATCTGGCCTATACTTTCGATGCTTTTGGCAGCAAGCAAACCCTTAAAGGTGGCTACATGCTACAAATCAAAGACCGTCTCTTCGATGCCAAACCTTTTTCCATCTACTTGCCTCGCGACAACGCGGCGCTTAGGTTGTTGCCAGCCGATCAGATATTTGCACCGGGTAATTTCGGAGATGGATCTGTTACCAGTACCCAACTCGCTTTTGATGCCATCAAGGGTAATCTTTATCGCTACCTCGCCAACACCATCCTCAATGCCGGCTATATCCAATTCGATAACCAATTCAGCAACAAATTGCGTGTGATCTGGGGAGTAAGGATGGAAGACTACGATCAGTTGGTGGGAAGTGTTAAGACTTCTGACCCCCGCTACAATTATAGTCGCGTGCGGGACTGGCTGCCAGGCTTGAACGCTACTTACAAATTGAACAACCTTACCAATCTGCGTTTCTCTGCTTCTCAAACAGTGGTTCGTCCTGAGTTCCGGGAACTCGCTAACTTCCAATACTATGACTTCGAATTGAATGCAGCTGTACAAGGTTTCCCCGGTCTGGTGAGAACCAAGGTATCTAACTTCGATCTTCGTTACGAATTATATCCTTCGGCAGGAGAAGTATTCACAGCTGGTGTGTTTTATAAATACTTCGATAACCCCATTGAAATGGTGTTCAACTTTGGTGCCGGTGGTTCCAGTACTTTCAATTTTGCAAATCCCGATTTTGCCCGCGCATATGGTGTAGAACTGGAGTTTAGAAAGAAACTCGATTTTTCTCCTGCACTCAAGCATTTTACTTTCCAGGCCAATGGTACTTATATATATAGCCGGGTTCAAAGTGCAGCTCTTTTGCTCGACAGACCCCTGCAGGGACAATCACCCTATCTCGTGAATGCATCTCTCTTATACGATCATGAGAAATCAGGTACCACAGCAACTCTTCTCTTCAACCAGATTGGTCGTCGCGTAACCTTTGTTGGTAGTCTCGACCAGCCTGATATCTACGAATCTGCCCGTCCGGTATTTGACTTCCAGTTCACCAAGAAGCTGGCTAAGAACAAAGCTGAGTTGAGATTTACCGTGCAGGACATTTTGAATAGAAGACTCTATTTCTACCAGAATCCCGATGGCAATGTGAATTTAGATAGGAAAAATGATCCCTTCCGCTTCAGCCGTCAGTTTGGAACCAATTTCAGTCTGGTATTCGGGTATAACTTTTAATACAACACAAACAATCATCATAAAAAACCACTTCGATAAATCATCTACCATGAAAAAGTTGCTCACCCTCAGTTTAGTTCTCACTGTTCTTGTTATCTCCTCCTGCCGAAAAATAGAAATGGACGGAGGTACGACCACCATAGTACCCGTGAATCCTGGTCCGACGACCGGCCAAACCATTACGATTAAAGGTCGTATTGATAAAGACACCGTATTGAAAGCCGGTAATAACTACATATTATCCGGTATCGTTTACATGGTGAACAATGCTACCATGCGGGTAGAGCCGGGTGTTACTGTAAAAGGTGACTACCAGGGTAGCAATGTGGCCGCGCTTGTTATCACCCGTGGTGCCAAACTGGTGGCCGATGGTACACAGGAAAACCCTATCGTTTTTACTTCAAATTCTCCTGTTCCTCGCTCCGGCGACTGGGGCGGCATTGTGATTCTAGGTAAAGCCAGTGTCAATTCTACATTCTCCGGTTCCATCCCCGGTGTAGTTACCGGTCCGGGTACCCTACAGGTAGAAGGTGGTATTGACAATGCTTTTGGTGATGGTATTGCCGGGGGTGGTGCAACGCCCAATGATGATGATAGCTCGGGTGTGCTTCGCTATGTGCGCATTGAATATGCAGGTTATGCCTACCAGCCCGATAAAGAAATCAATTCACTGACCATGGCAGCTGTGGGCAGAAAGACATTGATCGACTATGTACAAGTTACTTATGCTAAAGATGATGCCTTCGAATGGTTTGGTGGAACTGTGAATTGCTCACACTTGATTGCCTACAAAACACAGGATGATGATCTGGATTGTGACAATGGTTTCAGTGGTAGAGTTCAGTTTGCTATTATTCTTCGTGATTCAAGCATTGCCGATATTTCTCGAAGCGAGGCATTCGAGTGCGACAACGATCCCAATGGTTCCGTGAATACGCCACAAACAAGAGCCGTATTCAGCAACGTAACTGCTATTGGTCCGCGTGCTACCCTGGCCAACAGAGGTAATAGTTTGTATCTCGCAGCTGCACACCTGAGAAGAAATACCGGCGTAAGTATTTTCAATTCTATCTTCCTCGGATGGCCACAGGGATTATTAATCGATTCACGCAATGGTCGTGGAATGGAAAATAATATCATCGACAGCACTACCCGTTTCAAAAACAATACCATCGCTGGTTGCGGACCGGAAACCGGAACAGATTTGACGTCATATGCATTCATTGCCTCTACCGCCAACCCTATGGCATGGAACAGAGACTCTGTAGTAAATCGTTTCTCCAACACTGCCTTTGGCAATACTGTACTGACCAATGTTTCTGATGCCCGCATGATTGCTCCATTCAACTATGTAGCGCCCGATTTCCTTCCCTTTGGTGGCAGCAACGGATACCAGCCGATTTTGACGGGTGCAAGATTCACTGATCCTAAGCTTGCAGGTTTCCGTTCAGTAACTTTCCGCGGCGCCTGCGATGCTGCCGGTGTAGACGCCAACTGGTGGAAAGGATGGACGAGATTTATTAACCTCTAATCGCCCATAGCTTCTTATAAAAAAAGTCCTTACAATCGTAAGGACTTTTTTTGTGTTATGTTTTTTTGATTACCAGTTGTTCTTGTGTTCCTCAATCAGTCTTTCCGGTTCTTTTAATTCATGCTCCTTCCAATCCGGATCATAGCTGACAAACCAACTCAACCACAGACTGCGCGATAATCGCATCATCAGCGGCTGTATGGCGAATAACAAAATGAAGGCAGTACCCATCCAATAAAAAATGCGGTTGTCGTCAATATCGAATGTCATGCCGATCAATACCTTCCAGGCAACAAAAGTACTTACAATGAAAGCGATGCTCAATGCATAACTGACATAGCCGGTGCCATAATAAAAGCCTACCTCAATTTCAGTGGGCTGTCCGCAGACCGTGCATTTCTCATACATTTTCAAACCATCTTTCAGCCGATACGGCTGTTGGGTCACAAATAAATCACCCTGCCGGCAACGGGGACATTTATTCTGTAGGGTGGATTGCAAGTAGTGTAAAGCATTTTTAAATCCGGAAGTTGATGGCATAGTAATTCTTATGTTTAGAGCATCTTTTTAAATCGACATCATGACAAGGGCAGGTCTTTCAGCGATTGGTCCTTCATGCTAATCATCGCGGGAGCGTTATTGTTGAAGTACTTTCTCCATTTGCATGCTGCGGGAACCCTTGACCAGTAAATGTGCATTCGAAAACTGTTCTTCGTTTAGCCATTTTCCTGCTGCCTTCGCATCAGCAAAATAGCGGAAAGGATGTTCAATCTTACTGAAGTCTCCCCCCACCAACACTACTTCGTCAAAATGAAGTGGCTTGATCAGTTCAACCAATGACTGGTGTTCATGCAGACTCTCTTCTCCCAATTCCATCATAGCACCCAATAACAAAATCTTCGGTGAACCCGGTAACCGGGAAAAATTTTCTATGGCCACTTTCATACTCGAAGGATTGGCATTGTAAGCATCCAATACAACATGATTCGATCCCCAGTTGATCCACTGTGAGCGGCTATTGGAAGGTTCATAGGCTTCAATGGCGGCTTTTATTTTTTCAGCCGGTACGCCGAAAAAATGTCCCACAGTGACGGCACACAATACATTCGGCAGGTTGTAACTGCCCACCAATTGGGTACTCAGCTTCATCTCCAGCGCACCCGTTGTCTGAATGGTTAGAAAAGGTGAACTGCTGATTTCCTTTCCCTGTATCAATCCCTTTTCAGTACCATACCAGATTACATGAGGTACAGACAAAGACATCGATTGTAGATAATCATAATCGGCAAAAGCAAAAGCAGTGCCATCATGCCCGGACAAAAAATCAAATAATTCTCCCTTGCCTTTTCTCACCCCTTCGATACCACCAAAGCCTTCGAGGTGGGCTTTCCCGCAATTGGTGATGATGCCGTGGGTAGGCTCAACATAGGTGCAGTAGCCTGCAATTTCCTGCTGATGGTTGGCACCCATTTCTATCACTGCCATCTCTGCATCGAGTCCGATACTGAGTAAGGTAAGCGGAATGCCAATATGGTTGTTCAGGTTGCCCACCGTTGTATATGTTCTAAAATGGCTCGATAATACAGTTGACACCAATTCCTTGGTGGTGGTTTTTCCATTGCTGCCGGTGATTACCAAAACGGGTATTTTCAATTGTTTTCTGTGAAAGCCTGCCAGTTGCTGCAGTGTTTCCAATACATTATTTACCTTTATCAGTCGGGCATCGCTGCTGTCGATCGGTTCATCAATAATCGCATAGGCGGCTCCCTGTTCGAGCGCTTGTAAGGCAAAATGATTACCATTGAAGTTGGCTCCTTTTAAGGCGAAGTAAAGACTGCCCTTGGTCAATTTCCGGGTGTCGGTGGCCACATTGGGATGCTGTAAGTAAAGGCGATACAATACTGCGATTTCCATGCTGCAATTTAGAGATTATTCAGTCACCCATTCAACGGGCATATTGTCAATAAAAAAATCCGCACCTGTCGGGAGCGGATCTTTTTATAAAGTCGTATTGTTTTATTAGCGTTTGTTTCTTCTGGTGGGGAAGAAGAGACCGGTTCTGCTTTTCGCAGAAGTTCCTTCCGGAGAACCGAAGTGTGACATGGCACAACGGAATCCGATGGTGTTGGATTGAATACCTTCATCTACATAGCGGCGGGTACCCGGACTTAACCAATAAGGCATGTCATTCCAGCTTCCACCCTTATACACACGTGATTTATCAGAGATCAGCGTAGATACTCCATAATTGTATTCAGCGCTGCTGGAAGAATCACCATCGAGGTAATCAATGGCATAGGCTTTTCTGTAATTGGTACGATTTTTCAATTCATCATCTGTTTGTGGTATCATTTTGATACGGCCCTTGTCATCACGCAGACTTCCCTGACCAGCAGACATATCAATCTTTTTGAAGACGTTACCACGGAAAGGATTCAAGTCATTGTCGTTCGAATTCATGATGGGACGGTAAACATCCTGTACCCACTCGTTAACGTTACCACTCATGTTATACAGACCAAATCCATTGGGATAGTAGGTATCTACCTGAGCCGGACCGGCAGCATTGTCATTCAAGCCACCCGCAACACCCATATAGTCACCCGCACCCCGCTTGAAGTTGGCCATAAAAGAACCTTGCAATTTGCCTTTCTGGGTATAACGGAGATTGTCATAGCCCTCGTTTTTCCAGGCATAAATCTGTTTATTGGAAACCAATTCTTCTCCACGATTGGCGGATCCCTTCATTTTTCTTTGTGGATTCTGCATCATATAACCATAAGCAGCATATTCCCACTCAGCTTCTGTTGGCAGGCGATAGTCGCCATAGAGAATACCGTCTTCCACTTTTATTACCGTTCTGGGGCGACCCTGGGCATCTTTCAGTGGATTCTTATTTGATGTAACATCTCTGCCGGGAGTTGCCTGGTATTCACCCAATAAGTAAGCTTTTGTATTGAAGTTATCGGAGCCGGAACCGTTCAATTCCTTTTTGATCTGTGTCTTCGGATCGAGGAAACCTTTTTTCATGGCGGTGATCTCATTCACCCTGTCCGTTCTCCAAATACAGAAATCATTGGCTTGCTTCCAACTAACACCTACTACGGGGTAGTAATTATAGGCAGGGTGACGGAAATAGTATTCCACCATCGGCTCGTTGAAAGCCAGGTTTTGTCTCCAAACCACCGTATCGGGATATGCTTCTGCCACGATGGTATCCATACCGGCTGTTCCAAACACATTTTCCAGCCAGTAGAGGTATTCCCGGTAGTGAACATTGGCAACCTCCGTCTTATCGATGAAGAAAGAGTTTACGGTAACCCTTTTCGGGGCATTGTTCCAATCTGCCATCACATCTTCCTGGGTAGCACCCATGGTAAAGGTACCTCCCTGAACAAATACCAATCCGGGAGCCGTATTGATGTCCTTGGGTTTCATCACATTGAAATTACCCATGGTCTTATCGTTGTAATTCCAGCCGGTAACAGCAGACTTTTCAGGCTTTTTTGAAAAGATGCTACAGGCCGAAAAAGAACCTAGGACCAGCATAAAACATGCCCCTTTGCCGATGTAGGAAATGAATTTCATAGTTCTAAAATTGAAATAAATGGCGGTTTTTACGAATAATCATAAAATATACCGATGCGAATATAAATAGTTTAGCTCGGGAGCCTAGTTAAAGAGCGCCCTGACTTTGTTATCAAAAACCTAATTTTAACTCCATTAACATTTAACGTAAGCACCTCACTGGTTATTATTGCACATACATTCATTTCATGATGATTAGGGTACTTTTTGCAGGCATATTCAGCTGTTTGGTGGTGTCAACATCACTGCAGGCCCAACGAACCTATGCTCCCAAGTCGGTATTGGCAGAAGGTACCTGGTACCAGCTGGGTGTGGTGCGGGAAGGAATTTACAAGATCAGTGCTGCCTGGATGACCTCGGCAGGTATTTCCACGACCAGTCTCTCCAGTAATACCATTCGCCTATATGGGAATGGCGGTGGCCGGCTGCCCGAAAACAACCGTACCCCCCGACCCGACGATCTGGTTGAAAATGCCATAGAAATTTTCGATGGGGGGGATGGTATTTTCAGCGGCACCGATTATCTGCTCTTTTATGCCAAAGGCCCCCACCATTGGATGTACGACCCTGTCGCACAAAACTGGCAACACCAGCTGAACATTTATGCAGACACCGCCTACTACTATCTCACCATCGGTGGTGTGGGTCGGCGCGTTCAGTCATCCGCCACGGCTTTCACCCCGACAACCACGGTGCGAGATATGGATGAACGCATCTTTATGGAAGTTGACGAAGAGAACTTACTCAACAGTGGAAAAGACTGGGTAGGCAATGTGATGGGCACCCAACCCGGACAATCACTTACCCGAAGTTTCAATTTTAATTTGCCCGGATTAACACTCAGTGAACAGGTAACCCTGATTAGTCGCTTGGCCACCCGGTCGGTCGGACAAGCAGCCAATCTTCGCATCTCTCAGCAAAATAATTTATTACAAGACATCAGTCTGCCACCGGTGGGCGGACAGTTTCTCGATCAGTATGCCAGTGTTACGCAGCAGTCGGTACGTTTTTTACCGGCAGCCACCAATATTTCTCTTCAATTTCAGCTCAGCAGCAATGCCGGTGCAGTAACGGGCTGGATAGATTGGCTGGAACTTTTTGCCAGGAGACAATTGTCTTTTGCCGGCAGTCCATTCTTTTCCTTTCGCGATACCCGCTCGGTCGGTACTGGAGCTGTTGCCGGCTTTGAAATACAGCAAGCGCCTGCCAGTGGCGGTGCCTTTGTATGGGATGTTACCAATCCTTTCATACCTGTAAAAATGAATTGTATTTTATCGGGCACCATATTGCGATTTAGCAACGATGCTTCGGTAATACGAGAGTATGCTGCAGGTATACCGGGTAATCTTCCTGAGCCCATTTTCACCCGTAGGGTAGACAACCAGAATTTACATAATAGCTCACCTGTTCAGATGTTGATAATCACCCATTCCAGTATGTTGAGTGAGGCACGCAGATTGGGAGATCACCACGTACAAAAAGATGGCATCAGTTATGTCGTAGCCACTACAGACCAGATCTACCATGAGTTTGCCGGCGGACAAGCCGATCCGGTAGCACTGCGCGACTGGGTAAAAATGTATTACGACAAGTATCGGTCATCACCAGCACAAAAGCCTGCGTATTTATTGCTGATGGGTGCCGGCACTTACGATTACAGGGGTAGAAAAGGAAAAGGTTATAACCTCGTTCCGGTCTATGAGAGCAGTGAGTCGCTGCATCCCTTATTTTCTTATACCTCGGATGACTTTTTCGGGTTGCTGGATGATGAGGAAGATTTCAACCAGCAACGTGCCGACCAGTTGCTTGACATTGCTATTGGCAGATTGCCTGCGGCGAAGCCGGAAGAAGCTGCAACAATGATCAATAAGATCATTCGCTACCGATTGCCAGCAGCCCAAGGTCCCTGGCGGATGAACAGTGTTTTTATTGCCGATGACAGAGATAATAACCTGCACCTGAATGATGCTGAGCAGATGACAGCCATCACCGCAGGGGCCAATGAAAATATCCAAATCAATAAATTGTACCTCGATGCTTTTCCGGTGGTCAGTGGGAGTGGGGGCGACCGTTATCCGCTCGTCAATGAGGCCATCGTTAATCAATGTTTCCGCGGTGCACTGCTGGTCAATTATACCGGTCATGGCAGTTACTTCCGTTTATCAGAAGAAGCGGTGTTCACGGCAGAGGAAGCCCGGCGTTTCAACAATTCCGATCGATTGCCGCTTTTCATTACCGCCAGTTGCGACTTTGCACCCCATGATAATCCGGCGATTCTTTCATTGGGTGACCGGGTGTTAAAGAATGATACGACCGGGGGTATTGCATTAATGACAACCACCAGGGCCGTTTTTGCCTATAGCAATTTGCTGATGAATGACCAATACCTGCGTGCCCTGTTAACGCGGGATGCGTCGGGGCATTATCTTACTTTGGGCAAGTCGACCCTCCTTGCCAAAAACAATACCCTCATCACCAGTGGGGATGTGCTCAACAACAGGAAATTCACTTTACTCGGTGATCCTGCCCTCACACTGGCTTTTCCCGCGCAGCGGATACGCTTAACGCGTTTTAGTGGAAATACGGTGGGTGATACCCTCCGAGCACTTGGTACCTATACTTATGAAGGGGAGGTCACGGATGTGGCGGGAAATCGATTGAGTGGGTGGAATGGTACCGTAGAGATGACTGTGTATGATCAGCCCATTCAACAACGCACCTTAGCCAATCGCCCCGGCAGTTTCCTTACGAATTTCAAACAACAAAATGCCTTGTTATTCCGCGGCACGGCTACTGTTGCCAACGGACAATTCAAAGTGTCTTTCGTTTTACCCAAAGACATCCGTTCCGGACTCGGAAAAGCGCGCATCGCGCTGTATGCTGCCAATGGACAAACAGATGCGGCGGGTGCAGATACCAGTCGCTGGATAGGCGGTACGACCCTGGCGGCCAATGAAGACAGGGAGGGCCCAGCCATTCGGTTGTTTCTAAATGATACGAGTTTCAAAGACGGGGGCTTAACCCATGAAACACCGTTACTCATAGCCTTGCTTGCTGACTCCTCCGGTATCAGCACATCGGGGAATGGTATCGGACATGATATCACGGTCGTGTTAGACAACAATGAAAGGGATGTATTGGTATTGAATGATTTCTATACAGCAGAATTGGACAGATATACACGTGGTAGTATTCGTTATCGGTTACCTGAATTAAAAGAGGGGCAGCATCAGTTGCGTTTCAAGGCCTGGGATGTTGCCAACAATTCTTCCGAGAAGACCTTGCGTTTCTGGGTTAAAAAGCAAGATAAGTTTACCCTTGGTCCGGTGATCAATTTTCCCAATCCGTTTATCAGTTCCACTACTTTTTCTATCGAGCACAATCGTCCGGGCTCGCCGCTGGCATTGCAGTTGGATATTTTCGATGTAATGGGCCGGCCGGTCAGGCAGATACGCAGTACATTGGGAACGGCAGGTACGCGGAATGTGCAGGTGCAGTGGGATGGAAACGGGCCAAATGGCGCAAAAGTGCCAAAAGGTATTTATATTTACCACCTGAAGGTAACTTCAGGGTCCTCATCAGCCCAGGTGAGTGGTCGCATCCTTCGGAACTAAATTGTACTGCATGAATTGATTTTTACCCTCAATTACGGTGGATTCAGCCGCCCCCGGCAGCTCAGGTGTTAATACCAAGTGAAAATTCGAGCGTTCGGGCAAGCGAAAACTGACTTTTGCCGCTCTATAAGAAGGAAAACATCAAAACACGAAGGATGAAAACATTGTTCCGACTCAGCTTGATTTCAGTGGTATGCTTGTTGGCGGGAGGCCGGCTGGCTGCTCAAACGGGATCTATTAACATCGTTTCCACGGCGGTACCATTCCTCCGAATTTCTCCCGATGCACGTGCCGGTGGTATGGGTGATATGTCGATTGCCACCACCCCGGATGCCAATGCGGCATTCTGGAACTTAGCCAAAGTGCCTTTTGCCAAAAATAAAACGGCTGTATCGGTCAATTATACCCCGTGGCTAAAGGATCTCGGTTTATCGGATGTGTATCTCGCGAGTCTGGCAGGTTACCACAAGTTGAATGATGAATCTGCGGTTTCCACTTCTTTGCGATTTTTCAGTCTGGGTAATATTCAGCTCACAGATTTTTCGGGGAATGTGCTCAACAACATTCGTCCGAGTGAATTTTCCATTGACCTCGGTTATTCCCGTAAGATCAGTGACCGGTTCAGTCTGGGTGTGGCTTTGCGCTACATCAATTCCCGCCTGGTGATTGGCGATGTGGGAACGGGGGTGGTGTACAAGGCGGGCACATCTGTTGCCGGTGATGTGTCGATGTTCTATAATGGAACGGATGCATCGGGTGCCGGACTAACCTGGGGTGTTACATTGTCGAATCTTGGTGCCAAGATTGGCTATACCAACGATGCGCGCAGTAAAGATTTCATACCTGCCAATCTCGGTTTGGGAGTGGCGTACAATATGGTGATGGATGAAAATAACCGGTTGATGGTTGGTATGGATATCAACAAATTATTGGTGCCCGTAGTGCCTGCAGCTACTGGTGTTTTCAGTACTGATTCAGCCAATTTATCAAATTATCGTAGTACGGGAGTAGTTTCCAGTTGGTTAAAGTCATTTGGTGATGGCACCAATCAGTTAGATGCTTTACAGGTTTCATTGGGTGCCGAGTATGCTTACAATGAGCAGTTTTTTGTTCGTGCCGGCTATTTTCATGAGAATAAGACGCGCGGCAACCGCCAGTATTTTTCTGTAGGTGCCGGCTTTAGTATGGATGCTTTTCAGGTGAATTTATCTTATTTGGTCCCTTCGGGATCGGGCATTACCCGCAATCCATTGTCCAATACCATACGGGTAGGCTTGGTTTTCAACATCAGCAGCCAGAAATAGTGGGCATGCTGTACCTTTGAAGTAGACCACCGTTTTGGCTGGTCCATTAAATTCAGTGCAGATGTCAGTCCGTATTGGTTATGGTATCGATTTTCACCGTTTGGTGGAGGGTCGTGATTTGGTGATAGGCGGGGTGCATATTCCGCACCACAAGGGGGCGTTGGGGCACAGTGATGCCGATGTGTTGTTGCATGCGATATGTGATGCATTGTTGGGGGCGGCCTGTTTGGGCGATATAGGGGTACATTTTCCGGATACGGATCAGGCGTATAAGAATATTGACAGTCGTATTTTATTGGCCCGCACGCGGGAATTGGTAGTGGAAGCGGGGTATCGGATAGGAAATATTGATGCTACCTTGTGTCTTGAGGCGCCCAAGATCAAGCCGTATGTAGCGCGCATGCAGGAAGTAATTGCCGGCACATTGGGTATTGGTGTAAAGGATATATCTATTAAGGCGACCACCACGGAGAAGCTTGGTTTTATTGGTCGCGAGGAGGGGTTAGCGGCGCCTGCGGTGTGTTTGTTGTTTAGCCAGGATTGATGCTTGTTTCTTGTTGGGGGGTATCATTATTTTTTCTTTTTTCTGCACTTTATGCAGCCCTGTTAATAACCTTTTTTTTGCAGGCTTTTCTCATCCCTTATTTTCACTTTCGATCTGGTGATGGGGTGGCGGGTGGAACGAACATAAACATTATAAATAAATATAATTAAATAGCTATATAGCCATCATTTGTTCGATATAGAGCTATTTAATTAGTATATTTGTATTATTGTTCTTGGCGTTTATCAAGGGTAGTAACAGGCTTGGCTTACTCTGTGAGTGAGGGAGGCGAAGCTTTGTTCAAAATGTTGATTTATAGTGATTATTACCAAAACACCTTACCGGGTTTCATTTTTTGGCGGGGGAACAGATTTTCCGTTGTGGTTTAAAGAGCATGGGGGTAGGGTGATTTCTACAGCCATCAACCAGTATTGTTATGTAAGTGTCCGGCGCAAGCCGCCTTTTTTTCCGTATAAACACCGATTTGTGTACAGTGAAATGGAGGATGTCAGTGAGGTAAAAGATATCAAGCATCCTGCCATCAAGGGGGTGCTGCAGTGGCTGAATTGGGAAGAAGGGTTGGAGATACACCACGATGGAGATTTGCCGGCACGTTCAGGTTTGGGTTCCAGTTCAGCCTTCACAGTTGGTTTGTTAAATGCCATGTATCAGTTGATGGGCAGAGCAACAAGCCTTCAGCAGTTAGCGAAGGATGCCATACAGGTGGAGCAGGAGGTGATTGGTGAAGTGGTGGGATCTCAGGACCAGATTGCCGTTGCCTGTGGGGGTTTTAACCGGATAGACTTTTTGCCGGAAGGCGGATGGGTTGTGAAACCTGTATCGGTCAGTTCAACGCGCTTACAACAATTGCAAGATCATTTGCTTTTGTATTTCACCGGTTTCTCTAGATTCGCATCACAGATAGAAGCGAGTAAGCTCGTGAATTTTTCCAATAGGAAGCAGGAGTTACAAAGGATGATGCAGATGGTTACAGATGCTGAGAATCTTTTAATGGATGAGTCACGCGACTTGCATGAATTCGGCAGTATGTTGCAGGAGGCCTGGGAATACAAAAAATCACTTTCCACCGGAGTAACTACCACGGCAATAGACGATTTTTATAATCGGGCAATAGCAGCAGGAGCTATAGGAGGAAAGATACTCGGTGCGGGCGGGGGTGGATTCATGCTCTTCTTTGTGTCGCCCGAGAATCAGCCTGCTGTTAGAAAAGCATTGAATGGTTTCATTGAAGTGCCTTTTCAATTTGAGCAGGAGGGTAGTAGGGTGGTGTTGGGGTAGATACAATATAATGGCAAAAGAGAAAAATATCATTGTTAAGTTCTTACTCAGGGTAAGACAACTATTTGCCGGCTTGTTTTTCGACCCCTGGGAGATGCTGATGAAATGGAGGGCACTTCCTGCGTATTGCAGGAATATGTATGCTTATTCAAAAGCGAGAACTGCATCAGTACCACCCATTGAGTTCTCACGGCTTTTTTTCACGACCTATGAAAAGTACATGCCCGGAGGAACAGCTGTCGGGCATTATTTTTTACAGGACATATGGGCATCCAAATTAATTTATCAATCCGGATGTAAATTTCATATTGATATTGGTTCGCGTGTTGATGGATTTGTTGCACACTTACTCCCCTTTTGTAAGGTTGAATATGTAGATATTCGACCGCTTGATTCTCCTTTTGAAGAATTAAAGTTTAATCAAGGGTCGATATTGAGTTTACCCTACCCTGATAACTCGATAGACA
>JBEIUM010000084.1:0-10152 GCA_040374385.1 Sediminibacterium sp.
ATCCAGAATACCGCCAGCAATCTCCGGATCAAGACCACTGTATTTGGTAAGTGTGAAAAGATTACGAGCCTGGATATAGGCGCGGATGCCTGTGAAGATTTTCTTGCGTTCGGTAGCAGGGAAAGTATATCCTATCTGCAGATTTTTCAGCCGCACAAATGATCCATCTTCGACATATCGGCTTGATACCCGGATATTACTATTCGCGTCGGTAAAACTATACCTGGGATTACGTGGGTCGTTCGTAGTACCCTGACCTGTCCAACGAGCCAATACGCCCCTGTATTTGTTGGTGAAGTTGCCATTACGCTCCCATGCACTATACACATCATTTCCAACAGAAGCATACGTAAAGGCGGTGAGATCAAAATTACCATAGGTGATGTTTACATTCCAGCCAATGGTAAAATCGGGGAAGGGATCACCAATCTTGGTCTTATCATTCGCATTAATAACACCATTGCCATCTATGTCAGCAAACCGAATATCACCGGGAACGGCACCTGCCTGTGCAGGGGCTGATGTAATTTCTCCGGCATTTTGGAAGATACCAATGGCCTGATGTCCGTAAAAATAACCAGGTGTCTGGCCCTTTTCAAACACTGTAACACTTTGGTTCTGTCCATTAAAATAAAAGCCGCCGAAAATCTTAGCTGTTCCATCGCTGTTGGTTGCGGTAACAAGATTTTTAGCTGCTGTAAAGGTGGCTGACGTGTTGAACTGCAGTTTTTTACCAATGCGGTCGTTATAACCAATTGTTATCTCGTAGCCTGTCGTTTTGGTAGCACCTATGTTTGCTGTTGGAATGGGAACAGTACCCAAATAAAGAGATGCAGAAGGGGTGAATAGCAACCCATCTACTTCACGAGAGAACCAATCGAAGGAAATCGACATTTTACGCTTGAAGAGAAGGGCATCAAAACCGATATTGGCCTGGGTCTGCTTCTCCCAGCGTAATGCGTTGTTGGCAGCCGATCCTACCGTTGATCCCGGATAGAATACATCTCCAAAGTTATATCCATTGCTATTGGCAGTGGGGCCATAGCTAGGGCCTCCTACTACAATACCTACATACTGAGGGTTAACATTTTCATTACCGACAGTACCATAGCTCGCCCTTAATTTCAACTGATCAACCCAGTTGGACTTGAAAAACTTTTCCTGGCTGATGACCCAACCGGCGGATCCCGAAAGAAAATTAGCATTCTTATTGTCGGTTCCGAAGGCAAAAGAACCATCGCGACGCAAGGTTACGGATGCCAGGTATTTTTCCTGATAATCATAATTCACTCGCAGAAACTTCGATAAATTCCGACGGAAATATTGGTAATAATACCCACTCAATGCATTGGTATTAGTCGCAGTATTTACACCGGTTGCAGCTGTGAAGTCGGCAAATTCCCAGCTATTGAACGGAACATCCTGTCTGGATGCACCGGCAGCATTTCCGGAAACTTTAGCAAGTGAAAAACCGACTACCGTTTCAAAGTGGTGGTTTTCTTTCCAGTTAAAATCATAATTGGCAAAGGACTCCCAAGTGTAGTTGAAATTACTTGTTTTTTCATGCGAAACACTGTTAAATCGACCTGCAACAGTTGATCCATCCGCATTCATGGAGTTATCTACGTTATTGAGGCCCCAAAAAACAAGTGGCGTAAAGCTTTTGGCATTACCATCATACTTAGTATATCCAAAACGGGAAGTTAGCAGTAATCCTTTCCGAAGCTTGTACTGAAGTTCCGCCTTTCCGTAAAGTTTCGCCCCTACGTTCTTATTATAGGTATTCTCCAGTTTAGTCAGTGGATTGAAAATCTCTGAAAAAATCCTTGTGCTGAAGCCAAACTGTCCGACCGTATTGGGCACATTGTTATTAACAGGCACCGTAGGATCATAATTCAGGGCTGAACCCAGGATGGAGTTAAAAGAGTTTTCCTGAACACCTCTTCCATTCAATATGACCGCCGAGGTATTTAAGATAAGGCGCAGCCGATCGCTGAGCGCGATGTTCAAATTCGCGGTCAGGTTACCCCGGTTAAAAAGCGATTTATCATTTCCACCCACAATTCCACCCTGGCTCAGAAAACCACCCGAAATGAAATAGGTTACCTGATCGGAACCGCCGCGGGCAGAAATATTATGGGTCTGCAGTGATGCTTGTTTGAACACCTGGTCTTGCCAATTGGTGCCCACACCCAAACTACTCAGGTTGGTGAAAATGGGTGATCCTCCTGAAACCGTGCTACCTTCATTTATGATGGCCGCATATTCAGTAGCATTCAAAACGCCTACCCTGTTAGCTACCTCCTGAATACCATAGTTACTATTTACATTGAATTCGGCTTTCCCCTTCTTACCCGAGCGGGTTGTTACCACGATCACCCCGTTTCCACCTTTCACACCAAAAATGGCCGACGCTGCAGCATCTTTCAGCACATTGATTGACTCTATTTCAGATGCGTTGATGGCATTCAGGTCAGTGAGCGTTTGTGGCACCCCATCAATGATTACCACGGGATCAGTCCCGGAATACGAAGGAATACCCCTGATCAATACCGTTGGCTTGGCGCCCGGGGATCCACTCTGGATAACATTCACACCCGCGGCACGTCCCTGAAGTGCTTCCTCCGTTCTAACTGGTCGCAATTTTTCAATGTCGGCACCTTTTACAGTTGAAATGGCACCCGAAACTTTGGTAATTTTTTGCGTTCCATAACCCACTACTACTACATCTGATAATGTAGAGGGGGACTGTAAAAGTTCGATGGTCATCGTTGAACCTGTCACTTTCACTTCGCGGGAGACCATTCCGACATAGCCCACAACCAGCACGGTTCCGGAATTGACATTCGACAAAGAGAAGCGACCTGCGGCATCCGTCAAGGCCTTCGTTGACCCGCCTTTTACGCCCACCGTGGCACCAGCCAGGGGTTCGGCAGTAGCGCCATTTGTCACCTTACCGGTGACTGTCATCACTTGGGCCGATAGCTGACCAAAAAGCAACAGCACTAGACCCAACAAGAAATATTTTCTTTTCATACGGCAGAAATTTTGCAATTAGGTTGTTAGTTTAAACCTGCACAATGTTACTCTTAAGGGCAAGCCTGCTAAAAAAAATGACTCCAACAATACTACATCAGTATTTATATTTCATTGATTATCAATAGCTAAATACTACATCAGTACTACATCAAGAACAAAAAATGAACTCATCAGTTAATTATATATACCTTTTGCAGATGAAAAAGACCCTAACAGCTGTCCTATTTCTATTGTCCCTAATTCAAGTAAGTGGGCAGAATACCGTTGGCCTTCCGGATGTGGTTAATCATCCAAAAAAAGTGTACGGCGGGGGGCTGCAGAATTGGGACATAAGCCAGGATGAAGCAGGAAACATATTTGTGGCAAATAATGAGGGCCTGCTAAGCTTTGATGGTAGATATTGGGCACTACATCCCCTTCCCAACCGAACCATCGTCAGGTCAGTTCAAGTAGGACGGAACGGAAAGATATTTGTGGGTGGACAGGATGAGCTGGGATATTTCGAACCAGATAAGAGTGGCAGATTAATCTATAAATCTCTGCTGAACAAAATTCCCGCCAACGAACTCGCCTTCGGGGATGTATGGGATATTATTCAGATCAACCAGGATATATGGTTTCGCTCAGCCAAACGAATATTTAAATACAGCGGGAGTGCTATGGCCGTATTTCCCGCAGCTTCCGAATGGGGATTTTTAGGCGCCGTAAACGGAAAACTATATGCGCAGGATTTTGAAAAAGGGTTGCTTATCTATGAAAATGGTGCCTGGCGAACATTATTTGCGAGCAATCCCTCACCCACCAACGATGCCATTACCGGACTGCATGCCATAGATGGAAACCAACTCATGGTCGTTCACCTGAAGGGGGGCATCTTTGTTTCGGATGGAGAAGGATTGAAACGCATGAGCCACCCGGATCTCACTATCATTCAATCAGCACGTATTTATGCAACCGAAAAATTACCAGACGGACGATTTGCGCTGGCGACCAATACAAATGGCATCTATATCATTGACCAAACCGGTAAACGCATCCAACACTTCGGATTAAGAGAGGGTTTGCAAAACAACAATGTACTTAGCATCCGTGCAGACCGAAACAACAACTTATGGCTAGGATTGGATAATGGGATTGATTATATAGCGTACAACAGTGCAATCAAGCGAATTGATCCTTCTGAAGGAAAAATGGCAGCTTATTCCTGCCTGGTTCAGAATGGGATGCTTTATGTAGGCACATCTAATGGTACCTGGAGAACAAACCTAGACAACCTGCCTGACTTAAGCTTTAGTCAGCAACCCTTTCAACCCATTGAAAATACGAAAGGCCAGGCCTGGTCTATCAGCGAAATCAACAATCAGATTTTACTGGGACACCATGAGGGCGTATTTCGTATTCAACAATCAAAAGCCATTCCCGTTCTATTGGGCAAAGGATTCTGGAACTTCAAACCACTGAGTGCTACCTATCCTACCCATAAAATTTTGGCGGGCAACTACCAGGGTCTCCAACTCATTGACTATATCTCCGATCGTTTCGTACCCGGGAAAACATTTTCTCCTTTTGAAGAGTCCTCACGCTATGTAGTTATTGACGGAGAGCAAAATATATGGATTTCCCACCCTTATCATGGCGTTTTTCGCTTACAAAAAGACAACGGTCAGTCCACCCAATGGAAAACCTATGGAACAGCTGAGGGCTTACCCTCTCAATTAAACAACCATATTTTCAAGGTCCTCGAACAACTGGTGGTAGGTACTGAAAAGGGCGTATATCGCTATGACCCGAAAGCTGACCGCTTCGAAGCAGATCCGGCCTATACGCAATGGCTCGGTAACCAAAGTATCCGGTACCTTCAAGATGATGCGAAAGGCAATATCTGGTTCGTGCACGAGAAAACAGTGGGTTGGATTGATCGGTCATCCGCCAATCCATCGATTGTTTACCTGCCTGAACTCAAGAAGAAACTACTCAGTGGCTTTGAATTCATTTACCCTTATAATGATAACAATGTTTTCATGGCAGGGGAAGCCGGTCTGTACCATGTTAACCTGACAAAATACAGAAAACAACAGGAAAACCTGGAAGTAAGTATCAGGGGGGTAAGATTAGGATTACAAGCAGATAGTCTATTATTTGGAGGATTTGGACTGCTGGACGAAAACAGCCAATTCACCATCGGTCCCAATGAAAGAAACATTCGATTCGAATATAGCACCGCGCCCATCACCGACCCAGAATCCCTGGAATACAGTTACCGGCTGGCAGGATTTGATGATCAATGGTCAGAATGGACAAAAAGAACCGAGAAAGAGTTTACCAATTTGCCGCCCGGGAATTATCGATTTGAAGTAAAAGCAAGAAACAATTTGGGCAGTGAATCAAAGCCGGTGAGCTTTCCTTTTTTACTATCAGCACCTTGGTACAAAACACCGATTGCATGGATATTTTATTTGTTGGTGGCAGGCGGATTATTCTTCTGGAGATATCGTTTCCTGCAAAACAAATTCCGGCGACAGCAATTGCTCTTTGAAGAAGAACAAAAGAAATTGCAATACATTCTTGAATTGGAAAAAACAAGGGCTGAAAGCGAACTCATTTCGGTGAAGAGTCAAAACCTGGAAACAGAAATACAATTCAAAAATTCTGAACTGGCATCCACCGCCATGCACTTGGTTAAGAAAGGGGAATTGATTACCCGTTTAAAAACAGAACTGAATCAGTTGATTCGCAGAGTAGATGTTCCTGCCGCCCAAACAGAAGTAAAAAAAATGATCAAGCAATTGGAGGAAGATGATCAAATTGATCAGGAGTGGGATCAATTTGCCAAACACTTCGATAAGGTACACAGTGATTTTGTTATGCAGCTAAAAACCAAACACCCTGATATCAGTCCCAACGAAGTAAAACTATGTTCCTATCTGAGGATGAATTTAAGCTCAAAAGAAATTGCTCAGTTACTGAATATATCCGTTCGGGGTGTGGAAATCAGCCGTTACCGGCTTCGTAAAAAACTAAACCTCCAGGGGGGAGAAAATTTGTTCGACTATCTGATTCAACTGCAAAAAGGCTAAGCTGTCAATCAGTTCATGAAAAGACAGTCATTGTCGCATCGTTGCGCCTGAAGCAGTATGCCTGCCATCGCAGGTTTTCGTTTCATTCACAGAGAACGTGTAAATTTATCATGCCATAAAATTGAATTTATTCAAACATGAATTCGATTAAAGTAAGTATTATATAAATAAAATGATTAACAGCTTGTTCCGCTTCGTGTTTTTCTCCTCTATATTCCTTTTGATCTATGCGGCTGCGCATGGCCAACAGGCAAAAGATAGTTTACCCAATAAATGGTTGCTCACTGGTTATGCTGAAACATATCTGGTTCTATCGAAAGGCGAAAAAAACAATGCTAAGCTGGCAACATTTCTCTATAACCACAACCGAATAAAAACGCCGCAAATCAACCAGGCCTTTGTTGGTGCCGATTACACAGGGGAAAACTTTAGAATGCAGATAGCTGTTCAAACAGGCACTTATGTAACGGATAATTACGCAGAAGAACCGGCTGCCCTTCGACCGCTGCTGAAATGCTTCGCCGGCATACCCCTGAACAAAGAGAAAAACAGCTGGCTGGAGGGGGGTATCTTTCCCTCCTACATAGGATTTGAAAGCACCATTGGCTTCGAAAACAAAACAGTCACCCGTTCCTTGCTGGCAGAGAACTCACCTTATTATATGACTGGACTCAGACTCAGTCACCCGATGGGAAAAAAACTATCAATGACCTGGTACCTGCTGACCGGATGGCAACGTATCATTCCTCAAAAAGGAAATTCGCTGCCATCATTGGGCTGGCAGTGGACATGGCGACCCGACAATTCATCAACCTGGAACTGGAGTGTTTTCGCCGGATCGGCTCATCCAGATAACCAACGAAAATGGCGTTTCTTTCAAAACCTTTACTGGCAATTCAGCCGAAATAAATGGTCATACACAGCCGGCATCGATGTTGGCCTGGAGCAACAATCGCCACGTAGTTCTCACTACAACGGCTGGTGGTCACCGGTTCTGATTGCCAGTTATAACTGGAGTGAGCAATGGAAGACGGCCATTCGATTAGAGAACTACAGTGATCCACAACAGATCATTGCTTATGCTGCCAGCGGATTACCCGTCGTTTGCAACGGATTTTCAGTCAATGTAGATTGGATACCCACTCCGGCCTTACTCTGCAGAGCAGAATGGCGAGCCCTGCGGGGAAGCAACCGCATCTTTCAACATGCGACCTCAACTACGAATGAGATAAACTATCTGACCCTGTCACTCGCTTATCGATTGAATAAACTTCTATAAACGATCAGCTACGAAACCATATCCTGCACTAAACAGCTGATGCAGCTTTACAGAACGGTTAATACCTTATTTCTTGCCAACAGACAAGCACCGAGTATGCCGGCCTTCTCCCCCAATAAAGATAATTTCAACTGTGTGTCTGTATTCACCAAACTGAGTGAGTACTTATTTATGGCGCTTCTGGTAGGCAAGCGCAGGTAATCGCCCGTCTCCGATAGCGTACCTCCCAGTATGATTAGTTCGGGATTGAACACATTGATGAGGGCAGCCAACCCCTTTCCCAGATTTTCACCTATCTCAGCCAACAACTCGATACACAACATATCTTCTGACCGGGCTGCCTGTATCAGATCCGTCACTGCAACATCCTTTAGATTTTTTACCCGCTTGGTCACCGAAGAACTAGACCCCTGCTCCAATCTTTCCTTGAATCGGCGAATCAAAGCAGTACCCGATGCTTCCGTTTCCAGACAGCCTTTCTTCCCACAATGACAAATCAATTCATTATTGAAGAAAGGAATGTGCCCAAACTCACCACTGAATCCGGACTTCCCGTAATAAATTTTTCCATCGATTAAAATACCCAGACCAATTCCATAATCCATGTTCACAAACAACACATTTTTTTCATTCTTCACTTCCCCACACATGAATTCACCATAGGCCATGGCACGCGAGTCGTTTTCCAAAAAGGTTTTAATGCCGGTCTTGTTTTCGATATAGGAAGAAAGCGGCTCCTCCTGAAAATGAAAAAAGCTATAACTATAGCCAATGGTATGATTGATTCGACCAGACAGATTGATACCCATGCTGAGTATCTTTTCTTTCTTCACCGGCGCTTCCTTTATGAAAGCCTGAATAATTTGAATCAATTGTGATAAGGAACCCGGTGTATTTTCCAACCGAAAAGGAATCCGATTTTTTTGTGCCACCAGGTGCTTCTTAAAGTTCATCAAACCGATGTTGACATAATACTTCTTTACATCCACCCCGAGAAAAAAGCAAGCATCCCCTACCAGTCCGTACATACTCGCCTTGCGGCCGCCAGTTGAATCGATTTTCCCATAGTCACTGATCAGGTGCTCTTCTATCAATTCATTGACCAAACTAGTGGTCTTTGGAACACTGATGTTCAATTCCTTGCTCAATTCGGTGATGGAACTTCGGTCTGTCTTGTCTAAAAAATTGAATATCAGCTTCTTGAGTGTCTTGTTTTTCAAGGCAACCCCTGATGTACTCTCTTCCTTGAATACCTGTGATAGAATAACTGACTTGGGCATAACAACGTGTAAAATACGAATATACAATGGTCAAATTACCCGATTTATATGATTTATGGGCAAAATCGCATAACTAAATAAAATATTTTAATAAGTTGGCTATATTTTGTAAAATTTTTAAGATATTGCCAACGCTATACTTTTTGGACATTAACCATTATTGATTGCATGCTAACCAACGAACTGATTGCTGCGCCCGCTGCATCCCTGAAATCGTACGCGGAACTGTATCGCCAGGAACTGACGGGTAACATTCTCCCCTTTTGGCTATCCCACAGCAAAGACGAAAAAAACGGCGGCTTTTTTACTTGTCTTGACAGACAGGGAAAGGTGTACGATACCGATAAGTTTATGTGGCTGCAGGGCAGACAGGTATGGTGCTTCAGCTATATGTATAAAAATTTAGCGCCGCAACAGGAATGGCTGGATATGGCACTGCATGGTGCCCGCTTTATGCAGGAGCATGGTCGTGATGCCCAAGGAAACTGGTATTTTTCCTTGACAGCAGAAGGGAAGCCTTTGGTGCAACCGTACAATATTTTCAGCGATTGCTTTGCCACCATGGCTTTCGCCGCCCTCCATAAGATTCAACCCAACGATACATATAAAGACATCGCAGTATCTACCTTCGAAAACATACTGCGCCGCAGAAACAATACCAAAGGCAATTACAACAAAGCCTACCCGGGAACCAGACCCCTGAAAAATTTCAGTCTGCCCATGATTCTTTGTAATCTTTCCCTGGAACTGGAACACCTGCTCGGATCAGAGCGTGTTGATCAATTTGTTCCGGAGATCATTCATGAAGTAATGGACGTATTCTATCACCCAGAATTAGGCGTTGTACTCGAAAATGTACAGCCCGATGGTCGATTCTCCGACAGCTTTGAAGGTCGTGTGTTAAATCCCGGACATGCCATTGAGGCCATGTGGTTCATCATGGACCTCGGCAAAAGACGTAATGACCCGGCACTCATCCAGCGTGCTGTTGACATTATGTTTGATACGCTCGAACTGGGATGGGATAAAGAATATGGTGGCATCTTCTACTTCCTCGACGTAAAAGGACACCCCGTGCAGCAACTGGAATGGGATCAGAAATTATGGTGGGTACACGTGGAAGCATTGGTGGCACTGGCGAAAGCCTATGCTTTTACCGGAGACAGTCGCTGTATCCCCTGGTTTAAAAAATTACACCAATATACCTGGGATCATTTCCGGGATAGTGAATACGGCGAATGGTTTGGATACCTGAATCGTCAGGGACAAGTACTGTTACCGCTGAAAGGCGGAAAATGGAAAGGCTGTTTTCACATACCCCGGTCCTTATATCAGGTAGCCACAACACTTTCTTCATTGGAATCATAATCACCAACTTGCTGAAAAAGAACATCTATATCACCCCACTGCTCCTGCTCTTCCTGCAGACGGCACAGTCGCAAGACACCCTGCGTACTGAAATTCTTGTACTCGGTGG
>JBEIUM010000196.1:0-5176 GCA_040374385.1 Sediminibacterium sp.
AGACAATAAATGTCAGTAAACAGGGGTTTTAATAGTGTGTGTTTTCTAATGAGAAAGAGGGAAGGCGTCAGATAGGCAACATCGAAAAATTTAAAAACCACTCATACATCAACCTGGTATTTTTCTTAAATAAAATCGACAAGACCATCACCTTCAACCTTTAAAACCTCCAACTATGTCATTTTACACACATCCCGGCATGGCAGCTGCTTCCAATGTTTATCCTCGTCGTATCATACAACAATTAGAGGATACCTCATTTACCGGCATTTTTTGTCTGTATACGCCAATCGTATTTACTTATTTCTGTGTTGCTTCGATGGCTGTTTATGAAGCAATGGGCATCTATTTGAATATTATGATCACAGCCGGACTCATATTCAGGGTGATTGTATATAACTGGGTAGGTAATATAACTCGCAAAGAAAAAATGCAAACTAGAAACTGGCAATTGCTCGCTGTATTGGCGCCTGCCATTTCTTTGATCTTGCTTGGATATAAAAAGAAAATGAATCGCCGCAATAGCATGCAAACCATCTCCTCTGTGCAACATCTGATGGTTCATCGGAATAAAAAAGCCAGCTATATTCCGAATAATCAATTGCAGCGAAAAGTTAGTTGATAGGTTGTTAAGTATAAAAGGTGGAATACCCCTGTTGCCCCGCAGCAGGGGTATCTTTTTTTAGGCTATATAGTTATAAACATGCTTGAGGGTACCCAATTCTACAATACCGAAATCCTACATTTTTAATGGATGTAATACTTATATGTATCTGATATACAATTATATAAGTCATTATTTGGATACTGGAAAAGGAGGTTTTTTTACACAGAATTGTTGAAGTTGTATCGCCCCGGTGTGGTAAAACCACTACATCCGTCTCCCCCAACTTGACAAAAGAATAGTAAAACGTACTATAAATATCGGCTTGAAACGGTTGCAATTTTACATCGTTGATTTAAATGATCAAAACGTAACAATCCAATTAACAACCTAAAAAAAAGCCTTATGTCAACTTACTCGCTTAACCAACTCCTGGGTAACTCAACTACCAACCTTAGCAGCTTGATTGCCTCCCCCAGACAATTTACCTTCTCTGCCAATCCTTATGAGCGCAATGAGGAAGCATCTTTCGCCGGTGTATTTTGTCTGGTGATCCCCATCATATTTACTTATTTCTGCATAGCTACCAATACATTTTACGACGCATTCAATGTTTATTTGAATATCATTGTTACAGGCGGATTGATCTTCCGTGTGATAGCATACAACTGGGTGGGTAATATTGCCCGCGAACAAAATAGAAATCAGGACAATTGGCAGTTATTCTCTACCATTTTCCCTTCCATTGCACTGCTCACCCTGGGCTACACCACGCAATTACCTGCTGCCGTAGCAGAAGTTGAAAAAGCGGAAAAAATCGAAGAGACTTCAGCTCCTGCCATCATTCTCCAGGCTAATATGGAGCAGCAAGTATCCGAAGAAGAATTACTTAGAAAGGCTAGTTAAGTTTCAGTTGTTACATAAAAGGTGGGAATACCCCGGTTGCGAAGCAGCAGGGGTATCTTTTTTATTCAAACCATTGACACCGATTCTCTGCATACCTTTGCAGCATGCTGGAGGTAGCAGGTCTTCAAAAACGTATTTCGGCTCATTTCGCGTTGGAAAATATTTCCTTTCAACAGTCTCGGGGTGAATGTTTGGCCATTGCGGGCAGCAGCGGTTCTGGCAAGTCTACCCTACTCCGGCTCATCGCAGGCCATGAAAGTCCCGATTCCGGATCGATTCATCTCTTTGGACAGCGGGTACTGGGACCACATGAACAACTCATTCCCGGCCATGCCGGACTGAAATTCCTTCCCCAACATTGTCATCTTCCCCACCACTATTTTGTTCGTGAACTATTCAGTTATGCCAACCAATGGGAAGGCGAACAGGGAAAAGCTTTATTTGAATTGTGTCGCATAGGGCACCTGATGGATCGAAAACATACAGAGATATCTGGTGGAGAACAACAGCGCATTGCTCTTGCCTTGCTCTTGATCAGTTCGCCCCAATGGCTCCTGTTGGATGAACCCTTTTCTCACCTTGATCCCATCAACAAATCCATCTTACAGCAGGTATTGAATGATGTCGCCCGTCAATTTTCGATCACCTACTTACTCTGCTCCCATCACCCGGAAGATATATTTGCCTGGGCCAACCGGCTTCTGATATTAAGGGATGGTAAAATTGTTTCGGAAGGTCAGCCAGCTTCACTCTATTTTCAACCGACGGATGCGTATGTGGCAGGATTGCTGGGTGATTATCAGGAATTGTCTATAGAACTCTCGGAGCGGCTGAATCTGCCTACCCCAAAAAGTTTGCTTAATCGATTGGTGAGGCCGGAAATGCTGGAGATTAGTCCTGATCCCAGCTCCAAAGCGGTCGAAGCAGTTATTATCCATGTTCGTTTTGCAGGAAAAGGCACCTATTATGAAGTTAATTGCCTCAACCAGACCTACCGGGTTTTTAAAACAGGCGAGGTACTGCCGGTCGGAACCCGTGTATTTCTTTCTATTCATTCCGGTAACAGTCCATTGCAGGATAAACTTTCCTGATGTAGCTTTACCGGTGTATTTATCAAACCATTCCCAATGGAAGTGAAAATTGAACCGAGTTGGAAAGAAGTGCTGTCGCCCGTGTTCAAGCGCCATTTTTTTCTGCAATTGGTTACGCATGTAAAAACCGAGATTGCCTCCGGATCAATTATTTATCCACCGAGTAACTTGATATTCAATGCTTTCTGGCAAACACCTTTTAATAAAGTTAAAGTAATTATATTGGGCCAAGACCCTTATCATAACCCCGGACAAGCACATGGTCTTAGTTTTTCGGTGCCTGCTGGAACGCCACTGCCCCCCTCCTTACAAAATATATACAAGGAGATTGCCGATAACATGGGCGGTACCCCACCCGCTTCCGGTGACCTCACCCATTGGGCAAACCAGGGGGTATTGCTGTTAAATGCTGCACTCACGGTAAGACAAAATGAACCAGCCAGTCATGCCAAAATTGGTTGGACAGAATTCACCGATGCCGTCATTACCACCCTGTCGGAACAGCGGGAAGGACTGATCTTTCTGCTCTGGGGTAAATTTGCACAGGATAAGCAGCAATTGATCGACGAAACCAGGCACGTCGTATTGAAAGCAGCACATCCATCACCCCTAAGCGCCTACAAAGGCTTTTTAGGATGCAAGCATTTCAGTAAGGTCAATGAAATACTGACAGCACGCGGCGAAGTCCCGATACAATGGATACCGGCAACCACATAACCGTGTATTTAGCTATTCATTTAACTTAACTTTGCCCGCCGATAGAAATGGAAAACATTATGCGGGAAAATAAAGGTTCAAGATCCCCAGCCGTCTTTTTTCGCAACACATTAGGAAGGTTATTCGCCACCTGGGCGCTGCTATTGTTCGTGACCACCTTACCGCTTGCATTTCTCTTTTACGCTTTCTGTTTCTTGCTGCAGGAACCTGCTAAGGCACGTTGGCACAGAAATGTGTCTCGTGTATGGATGCGTATTTTTCTGACCCTGATTGGCTGTCCGCTTCGCATCTACGGACGTGACAATTATCATTTCGGCGCCCCCTACATCGTTGTTTGTAATCACAATAGTCTGATGGATGTGCCGGTCAGCACCCCCTTTCTGCCACGTGCCAATAAAACCATCGCCAAAAAAAGTTTTACCCGCATTCCGGTATTTGGATGGATCTATTCTTTTGGAAGTGTTTTGGTGGATAGACGCAGTGAAGAAAGTCGACGCAAAAGTTTTGATGACATGCGGGCCATCCTTCACCTGGGATTAGATATGCTGATCTATCCGGAAGGAACCCGAAATACTTCGGGAAAAGCCCTTGCCCCATTTTACAGTGGCGCTTTTCGACTGGCAGAAGCGACAGGAAACAGTATTCTTCCCGTACTGATCTTTCACACAGGTAAAATTTTACCTCCGCGTAAATTCTTTTACCTGTGGCCACATACAATCGAAATGCATATACTTCCTGCAGAACCGATCGAAGGCCGAACAGCTCAGCAGTTAAAGGAATGTCTGTTCGATCGAATGAGTAAATATTACCAGACGCATCATTGATTTGAAAAAGTTCGACTACGATTGATACGTAAGTCGCGCAGGATACCCGATTTCGGATTTAACGTGATGTTGAAAGACCGGAACAAGCCGATGGGGGAAATATTCAAAGCCAGTTGCCAGCAGTGCATTTCCCGGGTGATGAACATACTCAGTTGTTGAATAGAACGTCGGCTGATATCATAATAACCGGTTCCACCTATTTTCCATTTTTCTGTCAGGCTGAAATCTCCATTGAAATTAACGCTGGAGTTGGTTTGCGTTTCATAACCCGAATAATCCGGTCGCAGGATCCTCGAAAATCCAAGTGAGTAGGAAAGCGACAGGTTCCAAGGAATATTGAAGTCGGTGAATTCTGCCGGATTGGCTCGGATGAATTGTAATTCCCGCTGCTGCTCATCGGGCGTCATGAAAGGATCATAGGGAAGTTGTTGATTGTTGTTGTTATTCTTAGCATCCTTTCCATCTCTCGTTTTGCTCTTGAAACTGGTGGAGAGTGAGATATTCCCGCTTGTAATTCGTCCGAATTTGAATCGGGAGGGGTCAAAGTTGATCTGATTAACGCGAAAACCTCTTTCATTTACCTGATAGGGATCGAGTGTAGCAGATGCATTGATGTTGATGATGTCAAAGAGCGTGCTTCTGGCATAAATGGAGAATATACCCAAGGCAAAACTATCGGCCATCAGGTTATAGGAAGAATTAAATCCGAATCCATCGAGTAATTTAATTTTCTTGGTGCCCTTTCCGGATGAATCGGTTTTATCCTTGAGTTTCATCTCGAGCACGTTGTCGAGTCCGAATGAAATACCTCCAAAAGATCCTTCCGAAAATGTACCCAGCACACCTCCTTCAAATTGAGAAAAACGTAGTACCCTGCCGGTGCTGTCTACCTGTGTATTGTAATGAAAGCGGGCGGCCATATCTGGCTTATAATTCAGGGCAATGGAAGGACGCATCTCATGACGAATGGCTACCGCACGACTCGTGGGCTTGAATTTATACGTACCGAAGATTCGTGTATTCAGGGATAGACT
>JBEIUM010000049.1:0-15042 GCA_040374385.1 Sediminibacterium sp.
AGGCAGGCAACTCTTCTCATAGTTGTTGTTTTGGTTCGTTGGTGAAGAAATGAATGAAGAAAAAGTTTTTTGTACATGCTAACATTGGGTAGCTTTCGGAAAATCTTGCAAAAAGCGGCAAACTTCTGCTGCAAGATTAGCCCAACATCTAAAGCAATGTTAAAATATACGAAGGCAATTTAACACAATGTAATCTGTTGCAATCATATTTTTTTTCTATAGATATCAACAATTCATATTTATGCAGGAATTTGCGGTTTTAAGCGGTATTTTCCCCTGTCACCAATTATTTACCCCCCCCTATATCATTCTTTTTACTTTATCTGCATCTATTGGAAAGTGTTGTATGCCTTGAAAAAATGATAAAAGGGGTTTTAACCCGCATACAATTTTTTTTGGTGCCGGTTTGGCGGTTATAAACACTGATTAATCCGCTGAAATATGTTTCATAATCTGTTCAATGGGAATGCAGTAATCTGCCGTTTCATGAAGCAGTAAAAACAGCTTCTGACTGAATGACAATTCAAATGGGGGGCTGTAGAGCTAAAAATGCTCTGTCTTTTCATTTCCCGGATCAACTGTATTACAAAAATGCTACCGTTGGATCAAAAGCTAAACTTACCTGTTAACCCTTCCACTTCTCAGTTAAAGGCATATTGTAAGGTAAATGTCAAAGATCGACCCATTCCATTCACACCTGATCCATGTTTTCTGTAATCAGCATTCATTAGGTTATTCAGAAAAAATCTGTAATGGAATTGTTTCCAATTACCTCCTGCATACCAATGAAAAACCAGGTAACCGGGTGTTCCGCCGGCAGGTATTCTGTTATCGTCTTTATCGCCCTGCGCCAATCTTCGCTGGGCAAGCGCCTGTTCACAACTTATGCCGGCATTGAATTTTTTTTGTTGGTATTGCAGTGCAAAAAAGCCATTGAAAGGGGGAATTCGGCGAACGGGCTCTGCCTTTGAAATATTTTTTCCATACAAATATGACAGCATGCCCATCATACTCAAATATGAACTTAATTGATAGCGTGATTCGAATTCCAACCCTTGTATGAAGGCACGTTCATTGTTTTCTTTGATAAAAACATTGTAGCCAGCTATGACCTCATTTGTTTTTACCCGATTTATCAGATTGGAAAGATTGGTGTGAAAAAGAGATCCTGACCATCTCCACCTGGTGGAATGATACCTGATGCCTATTTCCTTGTTGATGGATTTTTCCGGCAATAAGCCATAGGAGGGAACTTCGTATCTAAAATCAATGATACCGAGCGTTCCCATATCATCAATATTCGGAGCCCTATAGCCGGTACTTAAGTTACCAAAAAGGACCATTTTATCATTGATTGCGTACGATGCGCCTGACAGTAAAACCAATGCATCCGTCTTTATACTTACTTTTCCCAGGGTTACTTCCTCTAACCGGATGTGGTAAGCGTGGTAGCGCCATCCTAATTCCAGTTGCCATTTTCCTGCTTTCAACTGATGTATATTATAGAGTGCAGCATGCTGATAGATCGCTCCATCCGGGTAAAGACCTCGTCTGGGCGTTAAGATTCCCGTATTCGTATTCAACTGTTCCCTCGAACTGAAGATGTTATCACGGTTCCATTCTATTCCCAATCGGCTGATCCAGTTTTCATTAAATTTCCAGACAACTTCTGCTTGAGCAGACATGCTTTTGATTCTGTCAGATTCAAAACTGATGGTGCTTCCGGTTCCAGCCTGTGAAATCCGCCGCTCATTCATTTGTTGATTAGAAAATTGCATAGAAAGTTGCTGAATTTTTCTGCCCCGAAACGTTTTTTGTACCTGTGTATACATCAATCCTCTTTCCAATGGATCTGAAAAACTCTGTCTGAACTTTTCTATACTGTATTTGTGAAAGAGCGGAACCATACCTTGTCGCACGCCGGTAATACCTGCATTCACCAGCCATCCTTTCCCGGCATTGTATTTGATTTTGGCTTCCATCGATTTTTGTAAATAACCAGAGGGTCGCTGGTATCCCGTCGTATCGCCACCTAGCAAGTCCCCAAAATCGCTGTATCCTGCTGACATCATCACGGCAAAACGTTGACTACTAAAATTCATTTGCTGTCGAACACTTTTTTCCATTGCGCTGCTGGTCCACCTGAGATCTGTTCTGCCCGACCACTTCCGTTCATTGGAAAAGGCGGGCATTTGGGTAATCACATTGATTACGCCCCCCAAAGCATCACTTCCATATTGAACAGAACCGGTTCCTTTAACTACTTCAATGCGTTCTACAGAAAGCGGATCAAGTAAAGTGAGGTACTGATTGGGGCCATACCTGAAAATGGCATTGTTAAGTCGGATTCCATCAATTAAAATCAGGTTCTGATTGCCGGTTAATCCGCGCACAAAAGGCGAACCTCCACCATGACTGGTTTTTTGAATAAAGACACCGGGTGTTTCATCCAGCATTTCGGGTACCGACCGACCATTTTGTCGTAAGAAGATGGTGCTGTCTACAATCGAATGCGAGAAGGGAATGTACCTCCCACTGGTATTCATCCGACTGGATTTTACAATTACTTCTCGTAATGCAGGAATGGTATCTTTTTGGGCATCCAGCCTTAGCATGAACAAGGATGTAATAAAAAACACCTGTAATTTGTACAGCATATCAATTGACAAAATTACTGGATAATTATATAAGCAATGTGCGCTTATACGGCCGTCATATTAAATTAATTCATCCGCTTCTTGGAGATTAGTGGGTATCGTTCTCTTATGAAAGTTTTGCCGTATGGACTTTCGTCGAAAAGACTCATTGGCCTGCTCTCCACACCATTTTTGAAATATCTTTAAAAACTGCGGGCAATGCCTGTTCAATTCTTTGATAGGTGGCCGCTGAGATATTGGATCTGTCGAAAGGCACATACTTTACATACTGCTTGTTTTCTCCAGCTTGTCGGCCATACTTATACCGATAAGTAAACCAGCCATCTTCCTGTAATTCAATTTCAGACAAATCTTTGTTGGGAATCGTTATAAAAAACCAAACCCCCTTACGCTCGGTCGTATTGTCTTGAAGGTTCTTGTTTCTTAGCACCGAATAGGCTTCTTTGGCAGTTTCGTAGGAGGGATCAATCAAGGCCACATCTTTCGCCAGATAATTTCGATATCTAAATCCTGTTTCATCCGCATAATCATATAATTCGGATAAAACTTGCTGTATGATGGGGCGCATGAAAGGATAATGCGTACAACCCAAAATCAAGGTATTCATGGCAAGCTGTGTTTTGTTTTGCCGCATTTTTTCCAGCATGCTAACCAGGTGATACCTGACATAGTTTTCCGGATCATTCAATTGTATATCCTGGCAAGCACCTTTATCGTCATATTCGCACAATAATTTATTCCCCGTTGTATTAAACCGATAAATCGATAATAAGGTCGTGTCAAGTTTATATTGTGCATTTTTTACCGATGGTCCTTTGTAATCTTTACTGGAACGGGTGGAAGTATCCACAAAATAACTCCAGTCCCTGTCAATACTTTCTGCCAGACCAGCGCCTCCCTGACTTGCAATGACTGGTTCCTGCATACCCAGTTGCGCCGACATTTCTATCAGGGTTCTGGGGTATCCGTTTGATGCTACGGTACCTGCAGTCGCAAAAACACCAATGGCTCCCCTGCCTTTTTCTCTTTGTTGTTGCAATGCGGCTTTTACGCCGGCATCAATCACTCCGATTACTTGTACTTCCTCATTTTCATCCTTTAAAAATTGTCGGATATCTGCCAGAGCAAAGGCAGTAGCTGTATTACAAGCCAGCACCAGCATTTTTGCAGGTTCCTTATAGCTCAATTCCCATCTTTCCTTTTCCAATCGTCTGAATGAATTCCCTAATAGAAAGCGCATATTTTTAAGTATGTGCTCTTTGAGCAGGGGCGTCTTATTTTCTGCCGCATAGTTGCCATATGGCATATTGGCCTGATCGGCCAGGTAATCGAAATGTTCATTTTGAAAGTCAGGTATCCCGTCTTTTCCCGGCGCACCGGTGATATTGTTGAATTCATCCATGGTCAAAAGCGCTTCCAGCACAGTCAATCCGCCGGTACCGGAATCAAAAACACCGATGGGTGAAGTGCGCTTGGCTTTTTTTACTTGTGCCAATAAGGAGTAAGAAGCTGAAAGCAGCGGCAAAGAAAGTAGGAGCAGTCGAAAGAAATGCAGCCGGATGGTTGGCATAGTATATTTTTTAACGCACAAGATTTTGATGATGTCGTTTGGACCGCAATGATTGAAGCGTGATCCAACTCATGAGTGGAATGGTAATGACATGAAGGGGATTGAGTTGCCAGGCTGCCTCAAAATCAAGGTGCAGGCAGGCAGCAATTCCACGTAAAAATCCGCAGCCATAACAGTTGTGCCCAGTGATTTGGTGAAACAGGCAGAGGGTAAAATCAGGTTGTTGCTGCCGGTAGTCAAGCTGCCAGATCCATGCCAGGAGGCATAGCAGCAGCAACCACCGAAGGGTTTTATTTGCGGTAAAGGACATTTCCATTGCCATCTTTAAAACTGCCTACAATTATCATAATTAGATCGACCAGCGCCCAGATTCCACATCCGCCAAGTGTCAGCAGTTGCGCTACACCGATGGCCGTTTTCTTGGTATAAAAACTATGTACACCCAAGGCCCCCAGGAAAAAGCACAGCAGGAGTGTAGTCAGCCAGTCAAATCTCCCTTCGGGTACATCCATGGGCTGAAAGCCACTACCGGAGGGGGACTTATAATTGGGTGTAGGAACACCACAATGAATACAGATGGCAGCTTTGTCATCTATTTGTTTGCCACAGTTGGAACAGTACATAAATATTAGATTAGTTTTTCGATAATCAAAGAGATAATTTCATCTCTAAATTAATATAAATCGTGGAGTGTTCTCTGATTATTTGATGATCTCTACACCATTGAGTTGCAGATAACTAAAATTTCCCCACCAGGCCTGCATGCCTGATCCTGATTCGTAACATTGTTCCGCCCGCACTTTTTGTGCAGATCCTGTACATCGAAACCCCGTACCCCGGGCTTGCATGCTGCTGCAATTTTTTAATGTTATATTACTACCCCCATTAATATCAAAGCATGCTCTAATAGCGTCGTCACCCTGATTGAGAGCCTGGCAGTCTTCAACTAAAACATTATTTACCTTACCACGAAATTCATCGATAGCTACAGCAGAGACCCCTGCATCTGTACTGATTATTTTTCTGATATATATATTTTCAGTCAGGCTCTTGTCTTCAAAGGATTGTACAATAATGGTACCTCCCCTTTCAAAGGGATTTTGCGAATTTCCTTTGACCGTGACATTAGTTATAGTGACATCTTTGGTATACCTGTTTTTGTTCTCAGCAGACTTAACGATTATTGAAGTAAAACCGCAGGAGATAGCTTCAATACTATCTAATTTAACCTGACTTGACCGTATGGCAATACCATGAAAAAAATCTTTGACTAAAATATTTGTAATGATAATTCGCCTGCCTGTTTGGCAAAGTATGCCATGATTGTAGGCATGGTATCCTCCACCAATTAAGCTGATATGATCAAAAGTCTGATAGAGATCAACTGAATCGCAACCATCTCCTGATGTAAGAGCGGCATCAGCTTTTGTTTCGCGGGCATCAATACCCAGATTACTTATATGTATATTCTTTTTATTATTACAATTTATTGAGCCTATGATGATACTTCCATTTTTGAATGAAATGGTCGGCTGACCTTGTCCTGCTAATTTAATTCCATCATACAGTATCTTGATATCCGCCTTATATATGCCTGTAGGAATAAATACGGCAATGCGAAGTGAGTCAGCCAGCCGCATCGCTTTTTCAAATGCGTAAGTATCATCAGTTAGTCCGTCACCCTTTGCTCCCTGTTGCATAACATTCACCCCCGCCTGTAAAGGCAACAATGTAAAGCGTTCACTTTCCTGTTCTTTATGGCAGGACAAACAGCTAATCAGCAAAATAATTGTGAGGAACTTTTTCACGACCACTAAATTAGTTTTTATCACCGATTACAGCAAGAACGGTTCCAACGTTTAGCCGAAAAGTCAAAAGAGGAAAAATATTCCAGATTTACTTGACTCCGATACTGATTATGAAGTAATTTCCTCCCACCTTAGTTAATTGAGTACATGTCAGATTCACTTCACATCGCCGGAAGCGGCAAGCAGCAGCAGACCTTCGATGCTATTGTCGTTGGGTCGGGCATCAGTGGCGGATGGGCTGCTAAGGAATTGTGTGAACAAGGTCTCTCTACCTTGGTTTTAGAGCGAGGTCGTGATGTGGAACACTTGAAAGATTATCCGACCGCTACCAGTCCTATCTGGGAATTCCCCCACCGGGGTGAACCCACAAGAGAGGAACTAAGCAGTGATCCTATTGTTGCGCGCTGCTATGCCTATGGTGAAGCCACCCGACACTTTTTTGTGAAGGATCATGAGCACCCTTACGTGCAGGAAAAACCATTTGACTGGATTCGTGGCTATCAGGTAGGTGGAAAGTCATTGATGTGGGCTCGCCAAACGCAGCGCTGGAGTCGTTTTGAATTTGAGGCACCTGCCAGGGATGGATTCGCGATTGATTGGCCCATTCGTTACCCAGACCTTGCTCCCTGGTACGCTCATGTAGAGAGATTTGCCGGCATCAGTGGTAATAGGGATGGACTGGAAACTTTACCCGATGGGGAGTTTCTGCCACCCTGGGAAATGAATTGCGTGGAAAAAGAATTGCAGGAAAAAATTATGCATGCTTTTCCCAGGCGTCATGTGGTGCAGGGTAGGTGTGCTCACCTAACACAACCTGCTGCCATACATTTGGAGCAGGGTAGGGGAAGGTGTCAGGCACGGAATCTCTGCGATCGGGGTTGTCCGTTTGGCGGTTACTTCAGCTCCAATGCTGCTACATTGCCTTGGGCAAAGAAGACAGGGAAAATGACGCTCCGTTCGCATGCGGTAGTACATTCCATTATTTATGATGATGCTTCTCAAAAAGCAATAGGGGTGAGGGTAATAGATGCGGTGAGCCAGGCCGCCACCGAGTATTTTGCCCGAATTATTTTCATCAATGCAGGATGTTTGAATACCAATCTATTACTGTTACATTCAGTATCTAACCGTTTTCCCAATGGGTTAGGAAATGATAATGGATTGATGGGTAAGTTCATTGCCTTTCATAACTATCGCGGTTCTGTGGGAGCAAAATATGCGGGTCCGGCCGATCAATATTATTATGGCCGCCGGCCCACACAACTGATGATGCCCAATTTTCGAAACGTATACCGCCAGGAGACTGATTTTTTACGAGGTTATATGGTGCACTTTGGAGCCGGCAGAAGAAGAGCAACCGCCGAAGGTATCGGTGCAGCTTTTAAGGATGCCATCACAGAGGCAGGGGAATGGGGTGTATATATGATGATGCAGGGAGAGACCATCCCGAAAGAAACGAACCATGTGAGACTTAGCCCGAATGAAAAGGATGCATGGGGCATACCATTGCTGATTACTTCCGTTGCCTATGATGATAACGATGAAAAGATTGTAAAAGATTTTATGCAGCAGGGGACTATCATGCTCGAAAAAGCCGGCTGTACACAAATCAATGCCAATGACAGCAAGCAAGCGCCGGGATTAGATATACATGAGATGGGTGGGGTAAGAATGGGGAAAGATCCGGCCACCTCTTTACTGAATGCGAACAATCAATTACATCATTGTAAAAATGTTTTTGTGACCGATGGTGCCTGCATGGTTTCCACCGGCACGCAGAATCCTTCGCTTACCTATATGGCATTGACGGCCCGTGCAGCACATCATGCCGTAGCTGAATTAAAAAAGGGGAATCTCTGATCAACGATCTGTTCCGTCGATTGAATCGTAAACTACCACCTTATTCCAAAGATGGCTGCAAGCAGCAACAAATTCCAGGTGAAGCGGATGCTCTTGATAGATGTCTTGGTCGTCTGCTGTTTTAAAAATAGCTAACCAGGATACAGCATAGCTGCTATCAATTACTTCCCTGCGGGTAGCTGCCGGAATACCAATATGGAAATGAAGGATATGGGGAATAACCGTTAACTTTTGTAGCCCCTCAACAAGTGCAATATGGTCTTCCTCCTTACCCGGATTGCTTAACCAGAAATATACCTGATGAATAAAATGTCCTTGCATGTAGTTTTAAGTAATATAGTCATTGAGTTGGAAGGGACAGGGCAACCGGGGTTGTTAACGCTGTAGCAGCCTGCTCAATGACTCATTATGAAATAATTTGTTCAGATATTTTTCCGGTATGTTTATTTTTTAAGATGAGTTTTTTTGCACCGTAATGTGTCATTTCTTCTTTTACCAGATAATGATCCGCATCATATTCAACGAGATGACTTTCTTTGGTTAGTCCTGTTTTGCCTCTCCAAATATCGAGTTGTACAGGTTCCCAAAGCTTGGTTTTAGCAGAGCGATAGGCTGCATCGAGAATGGCATTGACAACATATCCATCATAAAAAGTTTCTTTCGGGGCAACGCCCTTTTCCATGGCATTGAACATATCCATGAACATGTGGTTATAGCCTAACTCGTTGAGTTCATCCCCTACAGGGAATAACCAGCCTGAATTACTTTCTGCTTTCTCCGCTACATAATCTGCACCTTTACCGGTGGTGAACATATCAAAACCGGTTCGTAAGAAACTATTGATCCAAATGGTACCCTCTGTTCCCATTACTTCGTCGCGCAAGTCCAATCCACCCCGAAAGGTCCAGCTTACTTCAAATTGTCCAATGGCACCATTCTCATACTTTACTAATCCAATGGCATGGTCTTCCGCCTCGATTGGTTTTACTTGGGTATCGGCCCAACACATGACTTCTACCGGACGAATATCTTTTCCGATATAGCTGCGGGCGATCTCTACACAATGACAACCGAGATCCAGTATGCATCCTCCGCCAGCTTGCTCGAGGTCCCAGAACCAATCGCTGTGCGGACCGGGATGCGTTTCCCTTGATTTAGCCCAAAGTATTCGGCCCAGCGCACCGCTTTTTACACTTTCATTTGCTTTAATGAATTTCGGTGTATAAACCAGGTCTTCCAGGTAACCGTTGAAAATACCTGCTGCTTCTACAGCCAGTAACATTCTTTTTGCTTCTTCTGCATTTCTTCCTAAAGGTTTTGTGGTCATCACTGCTTTTTTGTGCTTGCAGCAGAGCATGACTGCTTCCTCGTGCAGGTTATTGGGCAGAGCAATGCAGACAATATCTACATCGGGGTGCGCGATGGATTCCTCCATTTGAGTAGTCCAGTGGCTACAGCCATAATCGGCAGCAAATTTTTTCGCACTTTCTTCACGTCGTGAGTAAACACTCACTACTTTGTCTTTGTTCCGATATCCCTGGAGTGAATCCGCATAAAAGCGGCCGATAAAGCCCGAACCGAGCATGGCAATTCTTTTCATGGTACCTATTTTTTTATAGTTGTTGTGTTTTTGTATTGGGTTCATTTTTTTCTTTGAAGAATAAAATGAAATAGATCAGTACCCCGAGCGCTATGTATGCCGGAACCATCCAGATAGACGTCCAGTCATGTCCTGTTTTAGTTGCATATTTATCTACGATCCAGCCGGAGAAACCTGTCCCTATGAACATGCCTACCCCATAAGTGGCGAAGGTGAAAAGTCCTTGAGCAGCATTTTTAATCGATTCGCCTGCTTTTTTTTCAGTGTACATATAACCTGTAACAAAAAAGAAATCGTAGCATATACCATGTAGGATGATGCCAGCATAAAGCATCCAGGTATTTCCTCCTGTATCGCCATAAGCAAAACAGATATAGCGCAAGATCCAGGCGGTCATGCCCAGCAGGAGCATATTTTTCACACCAATGCGGTTGAATAAAAATGGGATAGCTAAAATGAAAACAGCTTCAGAAACTTGTCCAAGTGTCATTTTTCCGGCTGCCTGGCTAAATGACAATTCATTGAGGAATTTATTGGCAAAGCCATAATAGAAGGACAGCGGGATACATACCAAAATGGCTGCAATAAAAAAGATGAGATAAGATTTATCGCGTAACAATACCAGCGCCGGTGTGCCCATAGCTTCGCTTGCTTCTGCTGATTTACCCTTGGGGGGTGTATTCGGGAGCAGGAAGCTCATCAATCCTAAAATACCTGAACAAGCAGCTGCCATCACAAAAGTGAAAGAAGTCTTTTCAATGCCAAGTTGTCCAATCAGTAAGCCGGCGACTATCCATCCCAAGGTACCGAATACACGAATCCAGGGAAATTGGGTACCGGGATCTGACATTTGTGAAAAAGCAATGCTATTGCTTAAGGCAATCGTGGGCATGTACAATAGTGAGTATAAAAGAATAACCCAGTAAAAAGTGCCGTTATGCTCGACATAGGTCGCAGCCATCAGTAAGGCAGCACCACCCAGATGTAATACGCCCATAATCTTTTGCGCTGCAAAAAAGCGGTCAGCCACCAGACCTACAAAAAATGGGGAGATCATGGTGGCAATCGCCAGTGCTCCATATGCTGCCCCAATTTCTAATCCGGTTGCCTTGAGATGTTCCCCCATATAGGTGCCCATGGTTACATACCAGGCGCCCCATATGAAGTATTCTAAAAACATCATTATTGATAATAAAATACCGGTATTGTTTTTCATATCTGACCAATTCGTTGGTAATAATTTTGTATGTTTATTAAAGAAACGGCCTTCAATTTAAGTAATTTATGATTACTGCTCACGTGAAGCATTCTTAGACCTGATTTTATTGCGTACCTATATGAAAAAAATGCTACTTTTTCTTTTGTTTTTTCCCCTTTTGCTGCAGGCCGGTCATATAAGTATCCCCCATCCATCCAAAAAAATTTTGGTCTTCACGAAGACACGAGGATTTTATCATACCTCCATTGTTGCGGGCACTCGTGCCATCATAAAGTTGGGTGTAGAGCAGGGCGTTGTCGTTGATACATCTTCTGATGCCAGCATGTTTACAGTAAAAAATTTAAAACAATATGCTGCGGTTGTTTTTTTGAGTACTACCGGTGATGTATTGAACGAAGCACAGCAGCAGGCTTTTGAACGGTATATACAAAAGGGGGGTGGTTTTGTTGGTATACATGCAGCTGCTGATACCGAGTATGATTGGCCTTGGTATAATCGCTTGGTCGGGGCTTATTTTTTGAGTCATCCGCAACAGCAGGAAGCCTCATTGTTGATTCGGGATACTGCGCATCTCTCTACCCGCCATCTTCCGGCCGAATGGAAAAGGTGGGATGAGTGGTACAACTATAAAAATATTCAGCCTCATCTTCAGGTGCTGATGACGCTGGAAGAAAAAAGTTATCAGGGCGGCGCCAATGGTTCCTTTCATCCAATTGCCTGGTGTCATGAAATTTTCGGTGGCAGGGCTTTTTATACCGGATTGGGTCACACCGATGCAGCATATACCGATCCTCTTTTTTTGCAACACGTTTGGGGTGGAATATCCTATGCCATGAAACAATAACACATGCAATTGCCTTTTCAGCTTCTCTCCAGTCTTCAGGGAATTAATGGTTTTAATGCCGAGGCATTTACTGCTGCCCATCAAGATCAGGCTCCTGTTGTTTCACTGCGGCTGAATCCCGGTAAACCTGCTGACTTGTCTTCAGATTGGGCGGTAACGCCAGTTCCCTGGTGTTCCGATGGAAGGTATTTGAAAGCCCGTCCTTCTTTTACGATGGACCCCTTGTTACATGCAGGTGCCTACTATGTGCAAGAAGCCAGTAGCATGTTTATATGGCATATTTTATCTGCTCTTTTTCCGCGTGATGCGTCCCTAAGGGCTGCAGATATATGTGCAGCCCCCGGCGGTAAGTCTACATTGCTCGCAGCCTATTTTGAGCAGGCACTGGTGGTCGCTAATGAAGTGATTCGAACGCGTGTGCCTGTACTGACCGAAAATCTGGTTAAGTGGGGATCAGCCCATACGATTGTCACCAATAATGACCCCTCACATTTTCGTCAGTTACCTGAATTTTTTGATCTGATGCTGGTTGATGCGCCTTGCAGCGGAAGTGGCTTGTTTCGAAAGGATCCTACAGTGATAGAGACCTGGCAGCCGGAACAGGTGGAACTGTGCAACCGCCGACAGCAAAGGATTCTGGCAGATGTATTGCCCGCGCTGCGGGAAGGGGGCTATCTGATCTATGCTACCTGTTCCTTTTCTCCGGAAGAGGATGAAGACATCACCCGCTGGTTGATAGATGAAATGGATATGGAACCTGTGCCGATACCGGTCGTTGCTGACTGGGGGATTGTGGAAGGCTCCACCCCCGGTACCTTTCGCTTTTTTCCGGATAAGTTGCAGGGGGAAGGTTTCTATGCTTCCGTGCTAAGGAAAAAGCGTTCCGATGGTTATACTCCATTTCGGGAAGTATTACCGGAAGCTGTCGGACAGCAGATGGCTCAGCATTTTCGTTCATTATTTCATTTAACAACTGCTGACCATCTTTTTTTTCAATCCGGTGCTGTACGCTTAATACCAGAGCAACATTTCCAGTCGCTATCGCAACTGGCAGGAAGTTTATATATTAAAAAAGCCGGTGTGGCATTGGGAGAGCAAAAGGGGAAGGATATCGTTCCTTCTCATGAGTGGGCCATGTTGCAGGGGAAGAAAGAAGGCTGGCCAATGGTGCAGGTTGACCGGGAACAAGCTTTGTCTTTTCTGGCGAGGCAGACTTTTGAACTGCCACTTGATAAAGGATGGAGTCTGCTGACTTATAAAAATTCTGTACTGGGTTGGGTTAAGAATGCCGGCTCGCGTCTCAATAATTATTATCCGGCTGATTGGCGTATTCGACGATTGGTAAACGGATAAACTTTGGTGGCTCTTACGATTGGCAGTAATTTTATCACCTGAAACAAGCAGATTGAGAAACTTGATTTTTATTATTGGGTATTTTTTGTTGCCCTGCCTGGCTTTCTCCCAATCCAAATTAATGGTACTGGGAAAATGTCCGGATTGCTATGTTCAGTATAAAGCCAAGACCGGAGAAACCATCGAACAGATAGCTTCCCTTGCCGCTATATCAAAAGAAAAGTTACTCACTTTTAACGGAGTGAAGACTTTAGATAACAATCGATTACCTGCTTTTTGGCGCATTCCAGTTACGGCCGATAATCTGCAAAAAACCAGCGGTGGCCAGCCGGTATATCATGTAGTAGAAAAAGGTGATAATTTGTATCGCATCAACCTGCTTTACTTTCAGCCCGGCATTTTGCAATTGCAAGAATGGAATGGGTTAAGGAATAATGCTTTAAAAGATGGAGAACTTTTGTTGGTGGGCTATCTGGGTGGAAAGCGAGAGGAAGCTGGTACTTCCGGAACAGATGTAATATCTGTTGCTGCACCAACCGTTCAAGTATCACCTGCTGCGGTGGAAGTAAAAGCATCAACGCCGCAAACCACTTTAGTGGCAACACCTGAAGAAGGTTTTTTTGCTGCAGCCTTTAACAACTCCGGAGGTGAAAAGGCATTACAGGAAAAAAGCGGTCTCTGTGCTATTTTCAAATCCATCACCGGCTGGAATGATAAAAGATATTACGTATTGATGAATGATGTTGCACCCGGTACAATCGTTCGTATCTCAGCAGGGGCAGATAAATTTGTTTGTGCCAATGTACTTGGACCGCTGCCGGATATAAAACCTAATAAAGGAGTTCTCATTCGATTGAGCAATGCAGCTGCCCAGCAGTTGGGTGTATCCGAACAATTGTTTTCCGTATCCGTAAATTATTTTCAATAAAAAAGTATGAATTATAAATACATCATGACTTTGCTGGCTTTGACATGGATGGGTTCCTTGTCTGCCCAATATGGACTCATGAAAGCGCAGCATTTCCAGCAACAGCTTTCAACAGGTCAATATCAGTTGCTGGATGTAAGAACTGCGGGCGAATATAAACAAATGCATCTGGCGAAAGCATTGCAGGCAGACTGGACAAAGCCGGAGGAGTTTGCGGAGCGGGTGAAGTATTTGGATAAGAATAAGCCCATCTTAATTTATTGCGCATCGGGGGGAAAAAGTGGATTAGCCGGACAATGGCTGGTACAGCAAGGATTTACTAAAGTAGATAACCTGGAAGGAGGAATCATTGCCTGGAATCAGGCCGGGTTTCCTACCATCAGTGATGCCGGTTTGCGATCTATGACCATGGAGGAATATCGGAGAATCATTGTATCTGCATCTGTTGTATTGATTGATTTCGGTGCTGAATGGTGCCCACCCTGTAAAAAAATGGAGCCAGTATTGGCCGATTTACAGAAAGACTTGAATGGGAAGTTTATGTTGGTAAAAGTTGATGGTGGAAAAGATACAGAAGTCATGCTGGCCAATCAAGTAAGTGCTTTACCTGTCTTTATTGTTTACAAGAATGGCAAAGAGACGTTTCGGAAACAAGGTGTACTTGATAAGCAGACGCTCAGGAAGTATTTACAGTAAGTTTTCCTGCGCCGGGCGATAGCCCCTCAAAAACTCGGTTGTCAACATTCGTTTTTTTCCCTCCAGTTGCAATTCATGCAGGTGCAGCCATCCATCCGCACAGGCAAAACGTAATAAAGTTTTTCCATCCGTCTCCATTTTTCCAACCGGCGCGGTGTGTTTGCTTACCTCGGGTTGAGCAGCGAATACTTTGAGGGTTTTTCCATCCAGACGTGTCATAGCCCCCGGGTGAGGAGATAAGCCCCTGATCTGGTTATGTATCTCTTTTGCAGTCCGGTTCCAGTCTATGATGCAATCTTCCGAAAACAACTTCGGAGCATGGTGTAAAGCGCCTTGTATCAATGTTTCTTGTGGTTGTTCCTGCAATTCACCTTTTGCCAGTAATGCAAGTGTTCTCACCAGGAGCTGGGCTCCTTTTTTACTTAAAACCTCATATACTTCACCAAGGGTATCATTCGCTCCAATGGGAACCGGTTCCTGCAATAAAATGCCACCTGTATCAATTGC
>JBEIUM010000340.1:0-1750 GCA_040374385.1 Sediminibacterium sp.
AAATGGACTTTATTTTTATCCCGCATCACATGGATCTTTAATGCTTGTTTTCTACTGTCCTTGCTCCTGCGTTGGGTAGATACCGGAACCGGCTTCGATGAAATCAAGCGCACCCTGGTGGTGGCCGGTTGGGTGCTGGCTCCCATTATGAATGCATTCCTCTTCCTCATCGGGCTCCTCTTTCGCCGACAAGCCCCGCCTTTCTTGCTGCAGAAGTATTATGCAGTATATTTGGTGATACTCCTCTTGCAACTCCTCTTTATAACCCGCCTGATATGATACGATCGATTCTGCAGGACAAGCCCACCAAGCTGTTCATCTCTATATGTGCATTTTTTGTGGCGAATGCCCTCATCGCAGAATGTATCGGCGGAAAAATCTTTTCCCTGGAGAAATTACTGGGCATTGATCCCGTGAACTTCCGTCTTTTTGGCCAGTCCGGACTCTCCTTCAACCTGACCTGCGGGGTGCTCTTATGGCCACTGGAATTCATTATCACCGATATCGTGAATGAATATTATGGCCCCAAAGCAGTTCGCCGCATCAGCTATACGGCCATCGTTTTGATCACCTATGCTTTTGTCATGTTCTATGGTGCTATGAACATACCACCGGCGGACTTCTGGATCACTTCAAAAGCTGAGAATGGCATTGATAATATGCAGACGGCTTTCTCCGGCATCTTTGGTCAGGGCATGTGGATCATCCTGGGCAGTCTTACTGCCTTCCTCGTGAGTCAGTTGGTTGATGTGTTTGTGTTTCACCGCATCAAGCGGGCTACCGGCGAGAAATGGGTATGGCTTAGGGCTACAGGCTCAACAACCGTCAGTCAACTGGTCGATAGTTTCGTCGTTTTGTTCATCGCTTTCAAACTGGGGAATAACTGGAGCTGGCAACTGGTGCTGGCCATCTGTCTTGTCAACTATGCGTATAAATTTACTATGGCGATATTGCTTACGCCACTGATCTACTTCATGGAAGCACGCATTGAAAAATATTTGGGGAAGGAGCTGTCACAGCGCATGAAAAAAGCTGCGATGGGGAAGGAGGAGGAAGACTTCATCAATGCCCCCGCTGCCGGATAATATCCATCACCACTTTGTCAATAGGTAAGGTCACACAATCGGGATGAATGTGCTGCCGCTGTATCCAGCGAAATACTTCTGACTCGCCTCCCGGGTCGGCTATCTGGTGCGGGGCAAAATCAAAGGGCTTTTCTTTTGTTGGCAGATCGATAGGGCCCGCGTGGTGCACCCGGTAATAAATCGATAGGATCTGATCACGGTGATTGAATGCTGAGAGCTGATAAAAATCGGTGGTGTAGATATGTTCACCAATGGTCACCGCTAAGCCGGTTTCTTCGCGGAACTCCCGCTGCAGACAATCACGCGTACCTTCTCCGATCTCGAGTCCGCCACCGGGTAATTTGGTGATATACTGTCCGCGAATGAACTCATCGCTCACCAATAGTCGATCGTCGGCATCAAACAAAACCCCATAAACACGCACATTGAACAAAGCCATCTTAAAACCATTTACGTTTCATGAAATACCAGCTGATCAGTATCGATACGCCCAGTGATAACACGACGGGAATATAAAATGCATGGGGTGAATGCATGTATGGAATGTCTACGTTCATACCATAGATCGCCGCTACAAGGGCAGGCAGCGATAAGATGATGGTGATGGAAGTTAAGCGCTTCATCACCGAGTTCAGGTTGTTGCTGATCACGCTGGCAAAAGCGTC